>NZ_JBHUON010000008.1:0-184429 GCF_042686155.1 Mucilaginibacter antarcticus
ACAAGATAAATATTTGATATTCAGATATCTATATCAAATAAAACCAAATCCTTCAAAACAAAAAAGTCGGAAGATTAATCTTCCGACCATGACTGGCAATGAGCCGGCTTTTTGCGTTTAAATTAATCTTATCTGGTTAACTGAAACCTGTTGTTAAAAGCTACCCCATCGGCATCACGGCCACTGATAAGTATTTGGCCATCTCTGATGCTGCTCATCGCTTTATCAACGTCTTGGATAGAGTTAATAGGTTGTCTGTTTATGCTCGTGATCACTGAACCTACTGACATTTCCAAATCGGCAAACATACCACCGGGGCGTATCTGGGTAACCTTAACACCACTGTTTACACGTAGCTGTGCTTTCTCTGTTGTAGTAAGCGGAGTGAAACTTGCGCCTAACTTGTTGTATAGCTCAGCTGTAGACTTTGTACTGGGAGCTGCGCGCACTTCTTCCGCATCAGCTTTAAGGGTAATGGTAAAGTTTTTCTCTGCACCGTCACGTAAAACACTTACTTTGATCTTATCGCCAGGTTGTAAACGACCAACACGCTCTTGTAAGTCTGACGACTCAAACACCGGCTTGCCTTCTACTTTGCTTATAACGTCGCCCTTAAGCAAACCTGCCTGTTCGCCCCCACTGCCTTTTAATACTTCGTTAACATATAAGCCCGAATTAGCTTTGATGTTTAATTGCTCGGCAGCATCAGGGTTAAGCTCGCGGAATGATACACCTATATAACCGCGTTTAACCGCACCATACTTCTGTATATCATTTAACACTTTGCGGGCAAGGTTCATCGGTATAGCAAAACCATAACCTTCGTAAGAGCCGGTGTGCGAAGCTATGGCAGAGTTAATGCCTATTAATTCGCCGGCAGTATTTACCAATGCGCCGCCGCTGTTACCCGGGTTGATAGCAGCATCGGTTTGTATAAAAGACTCAATCCCTTTACTTACACGTGCCTGTTCTGGCTGCGCTTGTCTGCGCATACGGCCCCCAAACGGATTAGCATTTTGTTCATCGTCTTCGCCACCTTCTGATCTGCCCAATATACCAATGCCACGGCCCTTAGCACTCACAATACCCGCGGTAACTGTTGATGTTAAGTTAAAAGGGTTACCAACTGCCAACACCCACTCGCCCACCCTAACATCGTCAGAGTTGCCCATTTTTATAACGGGCAGATTACTGCCTTCAATTTTTATCAGGGCCAGGTCTGTATTTGGATCTGTACCAATTACTTTAGCCTTAAACTGGCGGTGATCATTTAGCGTGATTTCGATTTTATCGGCCTTAGCTACCACGTGGTTATTGGTTACAATATATCCATCAGGCGAAATAATAACACCCGATCCTGATGCCATTTGCGGCTGGGCCTGGCGCTGTTGCCCACGCTGGCCAAAAAACTCTTCCATCAATCGCTGCGCCTGGCTTTGTTCAGAACTCACACTCGCTGACGCATTGTAAGTGGTACGTATAAATACAACGGCTGGTGTTACCGCCGCCGCCGCTTGTGTAAAATCAAGCTGGCCTGCCGATGACATAATAGCAGGTGCCATTTTGTTGTTTGCAAAGTAAACTTCCTGCTTCTCATCAAGGCTCATGTTGCTGGCATACTTGTTTTCAACCAGTTTGTAGGTACCCAGCGCCATGGCGCCACCTACAATTGCTGTTAGTAAGGTTAAACCTATCTTTTTCATATTACTTTTAGATTATTTAATCTCTTGAGTTTATAACTACTTTTGCTATTCAAATTTAATACCATTAAGACGGTATAAGCAACAATAAGTTATTGTAAGTTATGTTAAAAAATGTTAAAATTAAACATACGGGCGTCGGGGATGTTTGGCCGACCAATTGCCTTATTACTGTTACAAATAATAAAACATCGTGAAATTGCATTTTTATAAATATCAGGGAGCCGGCAACGACTTTATTTTAGTTGACAACCGCCAAAAGATTGTTAATCACCACAATGCACAGCTACTAGCGCAATTATGCGACCGCCGTTTTGGTATTGGTGGCGATGGTATTATGTTTTTGCAGGCTAAAGAAGGGTATGATTTTGAGATGGTTTACTATAATGCCGACGGCCAACCAAGCAGCATGTGCGGCAACGGCGGGCGCTGTATTGTAGCCTTTGCAAGATTTCTTGGTGTAACTGGCCAGGAGACTGAATTCCTGGCAGTTGACGGCCCGCACCATGCCAAAATTTCAGAAACTGGCGATTGGGTGAGCCTGCAAATGATAGATGTAGATACTATTCATAAAGACGCTGATGCTTACGTATTAAACACCGGCTCGCCGCACTATGTGGCTTTTGCAGATAATTTGCAGGATAAAAATGTGTTTGCTGATGGTCATGCTATCCGTAACAACGACACTTATAGAGCTAACGGCATCAACGTAAACTTTGTCGAACCACACCGCGAAGGATACTTTGTGCGCACTTTTGAACGCGGTGTAGAAGATGAGACTTATGCCTGCGGCACCGGAGTAACGGCCGTAGCCTTAGCCATGGCCAAACATTACAACAAAACCGGCAGCATTGAAACACCTATAAAAGTATTAGGCGGCGATTTGAATATCCGATTTAACTATGATGGTAATGCCTTTACCGATATCTTTTTGGAAGGGCCTGCTAAGTTGGTGTTTGAGGGAGATCTGGAGATTTAAGCTTTCACCTCTATTGTTAATAATTATTTAACGTCATACGTTTTTTATTAAGACAAATTCTGTTTACGTTTGAATTTTTTCTCGTCCTAGCTTCTCTTATATTTTCTTCAGAAGCTTATGTTACGCGTTGATAGTTCAAAACCTTGCCAAGTAATATACTCAATTGCCCGGCACGAGTATCTGGGCTATGTTATTGAGCCACACGTAGTACAGCTAAATCCAAATGGCGAATTTTCGCTAACCCACCAACGTCTTTTTTCAAATACAGCTACCGAGTTTGCACCCTGCATAGATGAAACAGACATCAAACTCATCAAACTATTAGAGGAAATTGAGCAGGGCCATGTCATTAAAAAGTTTCATAAAAAGGCTATCCGTCCTTCGGAGTTTTTCTCGAAGATATTTAATGATCAGCTTTTTGAAGTCATACGCCCTAAAATTGAGAAGCGCATGGCAGACGCGCTTAACTTGCTTGATAATAAACAGATATACCTCATGAGCAAGGAGGGCTATCCCGCGGAGCGGAAGTTAAAGATAGCCGACAAAATAACGACTGTACTCTTTCACTTTAGGCGCGACGCAGAGGAGATTCGCTACTTCCCTACCCTTAAATACCAGGGCATGCGGATCGAGTTTATGTTTAAAAATGCCGAGATCATTTGCAACCACCCCGCCTGGATGTTAATGGACGATACCCTTTATTATTTCGACAAAGAGATTGAGGGCAAAAAACTGCTTCCGTTTTTAAACAAAAGGTACATCGCCGTCCCACGATCGACAGAAAGACCATACTTTGAGAAATTTGTCGCCCCACTGATAGAAAAGCACAACGTTTACGCCGAAGGTTTTACTATAGATACCGAAAAACATGAGGCTACCCCTGTGTTGAAACCCATTTATGTTGAGGGAGGCACCTCGCAGCTGCAGTTGTACTTTAAATACGCCGGTTACATTTTCCCTTACGGGGATGGCCGGCATATTTCTGTACGGATGGATGTAGATGGCGATAACTACACGTTTCACCGCATAAAACGCTCTGTAACCTGGGAAAAAAACAAGTTGACGCAATTAGAGGGATTGGGCTTGCAGACTGCGTCATCCTTATTCCAAAATTTGGAGGTGATACATCACGATGACGACACCAACCAGTCGCATTCTATATTTGAATGGCTCAATCAGCACCACGATCAGCTACTTGCCCAGGGCTTCGAAATTGAACAACCCGAAGGACAGAAACGCTATGTTTTTGGCACCAGCAAAATAGACCTTGAGGTGAGTGAAGATAACGACTGGTTCGACATTAATGCCTTTGTCTATTTTGGGCCATACCGCATACCGTTTATCCAGCTAAAGAATCATATCCTTAACCATAAAAAGGAGTTCACCCTGCCGTCTGGCGAAGTAGCTATTATACCTGAGCAGTGGTTTGCGCAATACGGTAACCTGCTACACTTTAGCGAGGGTGGCGACCAGATCAAACTTCGCCGCCATCACCTGGGCCTGGTTAACGACCTTGCCGGCGAAATGGCCGAGGTTACCATGACGCGCAAGCTGCAAAAGCTAATGGACTTCGAACAACTGGACGAGGTGGCTGCCCCAGAGAACTTTGCAGGCAGCCTGCGGCCTTATCAGCAGGCGGGTTACAACTGGTTCCACTTTTTAAAGAACTTCCATTTTGGTGGTTGTTTGGCCGATGATATGGGTTTGGGTAAAACCATACAGACACTATCGCTACTGCAAAAACACAAAGAAGATACCGAGGCCACCGGCGCAAAAGCCACATCGTTGGTGATTATGCCAACATCGTTGATTTATAACTGGCTTAACGAGGCAAAAAAGTTTGCACCACAATTAAGGCTAATGGTGCATACCGGCACATTCCGTTATAAGTCTGCAGAGGTTTTCAAAAATTACGATGTGGTCATTACCACGTATGGCATCAGCCGCATAGATATAGAATTACTTAAAGGCTACTATTTTGATTATGTAATACTGGATGAAAGCCAGAATATTAAAAATCCATCATCTAAATCATTCCAGGCGGTTAAGCAGCTAAAGTCCAGATTTAAGCTGATACTGAGCGGTACACCGGTAGAAAATTCGGTGAATGACCTTTGGACACAGATGTCGTTCATCAATCCCGGCTTGTTAGGTACCCAGCAATATTTCATGAATGAGTTTGTAACGCCTATTGAGAAAAAGAAGGACGAAGAAAAGGCCCGCAAACTACAGGCATTGATAAAACCCTTCGTGCTTCGCCGTACCAAAGAACAGGTAGCAACTGAACTACCGCCGAAAACCGAAAACTTGTTTTACTGCCAAATGAGCGAAGAACAGGCATCTGTTTACGAAGAGGTAAAATCAGAATACCGCAACGAGTTGTTAAAAAGCCTGGAAGACGGCACATTTGCCAAAACGCAGATACAGGTATTGCAGGGGCTTACTAAGCTACGCCAGATAGCCAACCACCCCTACATGATAGACCAAGACTATGAAGGCGACTCGGGTAAATTTGAAAACGTTACGCATACGCTTAATACTGTATTAGAAGGTGGGCATAAAGTGCTGATATTCTCGCAGTTTGTAAAGCAGTTAAGCATATACCGCAAACACTTTGACGAGAAGCGCATACCCTATGTATACCTTGACGGCGCTACCCAAAACCGGGGCGATGTGGTGAAGCAATTTCAGGAAGATAAAAACACCCGTGTGTTTTTAATCTCCATAAAAGCCGGTGGGGTGGGCCTTAACCTTACCGAAGCGGATTACGTTTTCATACTTGACCCATGGTGGAACCCGGCCGTTGAGCAACAGGCTATTGACCGTACGCACCGCATCGGCCAAACCAAAAACGTATTTATCTATAAGTTTATCACCAAAGACACCGTCGAAGAAAAGATCCTGGCTTTGCAACAACGCAAGCTCAGCATGTCCCGCGCGTTGATCACTACCGAGGATAGTTTTATTAAGTCTCTGTCGGCGGACGATATCAGAGAAATATTGGGGTAATGTGGACGCCTGAACAGACGCTGTGTTCGCAACTGAAAACATTTAGAGTTGCAGGTTGTATAACCTTCATCTCAAATTAAAACACCCTACCCTTGTTTTATGTTACTCCTGCATGAAAGTACTTCTTGCAGGCGCTAACGGCTACATCGGCACACGGCTCATCCCGGTTTTGCTGGAGAAAGATCATGATCTGGTGTGCCTGGTGCGTGACAAGCGGCGCTTTGATTCACAGAGTGATTTCAGCGACAAGGTAAGCCTGATAAAAGGGGATTTGCTGAAAGAAACCACGATCGACGCTTTTCCGAAAGATATTGATGTGGCGTATTACCTGGTGCATTCTATGTCGCAGGATAAAAACTTTGCTGAGTTGGAAGCAAAATCTGCAGAAAACTTTGTGAAGCAGTTGGACAAAACCCATTGCAAGCAGGTTATCTTTTTGAGTGGTATCACTAATGACGATAAGCTTTCAGAACACTTAAAATCGCGCCGGCATGTAGAGGATGTGTTGCGCGAGGCCAAGGCAGAGCTTACCGTTTTGCGGGCGGCTATTGTTATTGGCTCAGGCAGTTCATCGTTCGAAATCATACGAGACCTTACCGAAAAGCTGCCTGTCATGACGGTTCCTCGCTGGGTGCACACCAAGTGTCAGCCAATCGCTATCCGCGATGTATTGGGCTACCTTGAAGGCGTAATGGATAACAAAAAAGCCATAGGTAAAACCTTTGATGTTGGTGGGCCTGATGTTTTGAGCTTTAAAGATATGATGTTGGGGTATGCCAAAGCGCGTAAGCTAAAAAGACGGTTTATTACAATACCGTTCTTGTCGCCTAAATTGTCATCCTATTGGCTATACTTCATTACCTCGGTAAGTTATTCGCTGGCTCAGAGCTTGGTTGATAGCATGAAGAACGAGACCATCATGAAAAACCATGACATTGATGCTGTTGTTAAACGTAAATGCCTTACCTACAAAGAAGCGCTTGAATTGGCTTTTGAAAAAATTGAGCAAAACTCTATTGTATCCAGCTGGCGCGATGCCTTGAACAACGGCTACCTCACATCTGATTTTATGGACCAGATAAAAGTGCCGCAACATGGCACTGTGAATTATAAGGTAAGTACCGACATTGATAGCGATACTAAGGAAGTGTGGGACAATATTATGGCTATCGGCGGTGCCCGTGGCTGGTACTATTGGGACTGGATATGGCGCATTCGCGGGTCTATTGACCGCATAGTGGGCGGCGTTGGCTTACGCAGAGGGCGTACCAGCAATATCACCATATCTAACGGCGATGTAATTGATTTTTGGAGGGTGTTATTGGTTGATAAACCTTGCAAGCGCCTGTTACTATATGCCGAAATGAAATTACCGGGCGAGGCCTGGCTGGAGTTTAAAATAACCGAAGAAAAAGGTGAGAAAAAGCTAAGCCAAATTGCTACTTTCAGGCCCAATGGCTTATGGGGACGTTTATACTGGTACACCATGTTTCCGTTCCATTTAT
Organism: Mucilaginibacter antarcticus; assembly: GCF_042686155.1. NCBI lineage: Bacteria > Pseudomonadati > Bacteroidota > Sphingobacteriia > Sphingobacteriales > Sphingobacteriaceae > Mucilaginibacter > Mucilaginibacter antarcticus. The sequence goes on from NZ_JBHUON010000008.1 coordinate 7,194, forward strand.
TTATATTTAAGGGGATGGCTTTGCAAATTGTAAACTTTAAAATACTACCTGCTAAAAAATGAGCAAGCATATATTATTAACGGGCGGCACAGGTTTAATAGGTCGTAAACTTACCGAAGCCCTATTAAGCAAGGGCTACCAGGTTAACCATCTAAGCCGCAGCCCCGGCAAACACCCGGGTGTAAGTACTTTTTTGTGGGATGTTAACAAAAACCAGATAGACGATAAAGCACTTAACGGCGTAGATACCGTTATACACCTTGCGGGCGCCAATGTGGCCGAAGGGCGCTGGTCGCAAAAACGTAAAGAGGAGATCATTAAAAGCCGGACTAAATCCATCGCCCTCATTTATAATACCTTAAAAAATCGCGCTCACAAGGTAAAAACAGTGATTTCAGCATCGGGCACGGGCTATTATGGCGACCGTGCCGACCAGCTGCTTCCTGAAGACAGCGCGCCGGGCACAGATTTTTTGGCCAACGTTTGCCTGCAATGGGAGCACGCCGTTGATGCCGGCGAAAGCTTTGGCCTGCGCATTGCAAAACTACGCACAGGCGTAGTGCTTGATGCCAACGGGGGCGCACTAGTGAAAATAGCCGGCCCTGTTAAGTGGGGCGTGGGCGCCCCCCTGGGCAGCGGCAAACAATGGATGCCATGGATCCATGAGCAGGATGTTATTGACATGTACGTTTACGCGGTAGATAATGACACTATTAGCGGCGACTACAACATGGTTGCCCCACAGCCTGTCACTAATAAACAGCTCACCCAAGCTATAGCTAAAGTGTTACACCGCCCCCTGTGGTTGCCTGCCATACCTGCCTTCGCGCTTGAACTTGCACTTGGTGAAATGAGCGCCATGGTATTAAACAGCACAAAAGTATCGGCACAAAAAATTGAAGATGCCGGGTTCAAGTTTAGTTACCCTACATTGGTCTGGGCGTTAACAGGTATTTACAGCCCAAACCAAACCTTCCCCGGTGGGAGTCTTAAACAAACATAATGCAGTCTGTCTTACCGCAGAGATTAGAGAGCTGAATGAATAATAAAACAACCATCTTCTGGTTCAGGCGCGATTTGCGATTGGATGATAACGCGGGGCTATACCGAGCTTTAAAAAGCGACAACCCCGTATTGTGTCTTTTCATTTTCGACCCGGCGATACTTGACCAATTGGATGACAAGCAAGACGCCCGCGTGACCTTTATTTATGATACTACAAAAAATCTGCAACAGGAGCTGGAAAAGCATAACAGCAGCTTGTTGGTATTGTACAGTACGGTTGAGATGGCCTGGCAGCAAGTTTTAAAAGATTACGATGTTGCAGCCGTATATACCAATCATGATTATGAGCCTTATGCAAAAAAACGCGATGAAGCTGTGGCCGAACTTCTAACAAGACACGGTATCAGCTTTAATACTTTTAAAGATCAGGTAATTTTCGAGAGAGCCGAAATAACTAAAGATGATGGCAAACCCTATACTGTTTTTACACCATACAGCAGAAAATGGAAACAAAAGCTGAACGATTTTTATCTTAAATCATACCCCACCAGGATATATTTGAAGCACCTGCTTAAAACGGCTCCGTTACCTATGCCTACCCTACAAGACATCGGATTTAAACGAAGCCTACAAACTATTCCCGATAAAAATTACGAACCCTATATTATTGACTACGCTGCAAAGCGCGACTATCCGGCTATAAAAGGCACGACACGCATAGGTATCCACTTGCGTTTTGGCACCGTGAGTATCCGCAAGGCGGCCACTTATGCGAGTGAGGTGCACGAGAAAACTTGGCTCAATGAACTGATATGGCGGGAGTTTTATATGATGATCCTGCACCATTTTCCGCAGACGCAAGATCATGCCTTTCGCCCCGAATATGACCGTATCAAATGGATCAATAACGAGAAGCATTTTGAAGCCTGGTGCCAGGGCAAGACCGGTTACCCGCTGGTTGATGCCGGCATGCGTGAGCTAAATGCGACCGGCTTTATGCATAATCGCGTACGTATGTTAACAGCCAGTTTTTTAAGTAAGCATCTGCTGATAGACTGGCGCTGGGGCGAACGTTACTTTGCCTCTAAATTGTTAGATTATGAAATGGCCAGCAATGTTGGCGGCTGGCAATGGGCAGCGGGCTCGGGCACAGACGCGGCGCCATATTTCCGGATATTTAGTCCGGACGCGCAGACTAAACGCTTTGACCTCAAAATGGAGTACATAAAAAAATGGGTTCCTGAGTATGCTGACTTCAGCAAGTATCCAAAACCCATTGTAGATCACGCCTTTGCGCGCGACCGTTGTTTGAGCGCTTTTAAAGAAGCTTTGAGTAAATAAATATAGCCAATTATTAGTTAACGGCTATTACCTGCACTTCAAACCTGATAATGCTGTTTGCAGGTATAGCCCCATTTGCAACCTTGCCATAAGCTTTTGCCGATGGTATAATAAAAGTAATTAAAGAACCTGCCGTGGCATGTTTCTTTAAACCCGCACGTACACCTGCAATTAAACTCGGTATTTCAAGCACTGTACCGCCCGCATTGTTATATTGGTCTACAATAGTACCATTAAGCAATCTGGCGGTGTAGGTAACGCTTATAGTGCTATTTTCTGTAATAGGCACCGTACCGGTTCCGGGGGTGCGTATGTTATAAAAGTAGCCATCGGGGTCTTCAAATACTGACGAACCCAGGTTACTGTTGGCAATAAATTTCTGTATGGCAATTTTATCATGCTGCGCCTGATTATCAACAACATGGATATACAGATCAAGACTCTGGTTTCCTGCTATACGGCCTGCAGAAACCGAGCTACTGCCTGAACCTGCACCGGCAACCCCATAATCCAAACGCGACGGAATAATTACCCGTATACTGCCGCCTTTGCGTTTTAACAGATCATGCACAGCTCGTTGCACACCTATAACGCCAAAACCGAGCGGAAAGCCAGTATTGGCAATCTGCCCAGCAAAACCCTGGTAATGATTAGCTACGGTATCTGTCGACGCATATTTTCCGTCTATACTTTGTACAGTGTAAACTATAGCAACATTATCAGAATATTCAATCGGCGCCCCTATGCCCGGCGAGATAGTTTTGTAAAACATCCCGCTTGTATCGCGCGTTAAACCACTTACCCCATTAACTGTCATGTATGTCTGTATCTGCTCATCATCATACTCATTTAGTGTAAGCTCGTTTTTGTCTTTACGACATGATGCCAGGGCAATTACTGTAAAAAATAAAAATGTAAAAGTGGTTTGTTTCATTTTGTAATATATATTTAGCATAAGCTGCTATTGCAACTTTTACGCTTTAAAAGCTTATTTATTTCATCCCTAACGGGATAGTTTAATTTTTTATATCAAATAGCTCAATCTCAAAATCAAGCACCGCGTTTGCCGGTAACCCGTTTTTAAAATCAAACGCTAAGCCTAATTGTGGCTGCGCAGCCGGCCCATAAGCATAACGCGATGGTACCAGTAATCTTACAACGCCTCCGCGTTTAGCTTTCGGGATACCTAATTGCCAACCCAGTATAATGGTCTGCAAAGCAACCTCGGGATGAAAATCATTTGTTTGTGCAAACAGCTTTCCTGTGGTTAATAACCTGCCCGTGTAACCTATTACCACCCTGGTTGATCTGGTAAACAAATCATTACCGCTGCCCGGAGTAACCGTAACGTAATAAACACCAGAGGTATCTATTTTCGTTGCCTTCAAAGTTGGATTAGCCGCCAGGTAGTCGGCTACTATTTTATCATCTATAACTTTTTGCGCATTGTAAGCCGCCACCCCACTGTCGTTTGACTTGCCACAACCAGCTACAAAACAAGCTAAAAACAATATAATTAATGCCGCCTTATTCATATCACTTCCAAAGGGCAAATTTATTCTTTTATAATTCAAAAACAGCAGCTTAACATTTTTTAACACTTTAAAAAACGAAGGGTTAATTAACAAGGGCTTTATAGACTATTTATCAGGGGTTTCGGGCTTGTAATTTAGCGTTAGCTGATTGATTTTTTTTAGCATATCAATCAGGTACTGCTTATCAGCCTCATTAATATGGGCGTTAAGATAATTATTAAACTCTTTTACCACAGCGCGTGCCTGTTGGCGCTTTTCTTTACCTAATGTGGTTAAGTATATTTTTACAGATCGCTTATCTCCCTGGTTTGATTCGCGGTATATCAGTCCGGTTTCTTCCAACTGATTGAGCATACGGGACAAACTGGTTGATTTTAGCCCCAACAAAGCGGCAGCTTGCGACACTGTTGTACCCTCAGTCTCGTCGATATTAATAAGCAGATAGCCGATGGATTGCGTGATGCCAAAATCAGTTACCAGGGCGTTATAGCGGTTTGCAACGGTTTGCCACACTATTTTTAAAAAATAGTCAACGGTTTCCTGATGTTTTATGTGCGATGGCATATTAAAAACTAAAAAGTTCTACTACGCAAGTATACAAATTTTACGACACTACCAACCCATTGCGGCGTCATCACCGCGGGGGTCGGCACCGCCGCTATAGCCCTTCCCGGTTTTTAAAATAGCATCCACCCGTCCAATAACGCTGTTATCTTTTATCAGGTAACCTTTCTTTTCCAATTTAATCCGGGTATCGGTACTTAGGGCGCCCCGCTCGCTATCTACCTGTTCTGGCAGCCATTGGTGATGAAAACGTTTGGCGCTAACCGCTTGCTGTACCTCCATATCAAACTCTATAACGTTTAGTATAGTCTGATAAACCGATGTTATGATGGTTGATCCGCCCGGTGTACCTACCACCATAAACAGCTTGCCGTTTTTAGCAACAATAGTTGGCGTCATAGACGATAACATGCGTTTACCCGGCTGTATGCTATTGGCTTTGCCGCCGATTAGGCCGTACATATTAGGTATGCCCGGTTTTGAACTAAAGTCATCCATTTCGTTATTTAGTAAAAAGCCCCCACCGCCGACAAATATTTTTGAACCATAGCTACCGTTTAATGTAGTGGTAATAGCAACGGCGTTGCCCGCTTTGTCTACTATAGAAAAGTGTGTGGTTTGGTCGCTTTCATAACCTTTAAAAATACCTGGCTGTATGCTGCTGCTTGGCGTAGCGGTATCCCAACTAAAATTGCTCATACGTTTTTTTATGTATGTGGTTTGCAATAAGCTATCAACCGGCACTTTATAAAAATCAGGGTCGCCAAGATATTTAGAACGGTCAGCATATACCCTGCGCTCAGCCTCAACCATTAATTGCACGGTCGAATCAGCGTTAAATCCCCACCTGCGTAGCGGATATTTCTCTACCGACTTTAAAAGCTGCATCAATGCTATGCCACCACTTGATGGTGGCGGCATGGTGATAATAGTATAGTCTTTATACCTTCCGGTTATAGGTTTGCGCCATATAGAATGGTAGCTGGCAAGGTCGGCTTTTGATATTAGCCCATTTCCCGTCTTCATTTCGGCAACTATCGCGTCGGCAGTTTTACCAGCATAAAAGCCTGCACGGCCCTTGTCTCGTATTAGTTGAAGCGTTTTAGCCAGGTCTGCCTGCACCAATATATCACCGGCAACCCAGTTTGTGGCCTTAAGCAAGTAATTTTTACCGGGATTGCTCTTAATAAATGTGTTACGGGTGCTGTTTAGTTCGTTAGCCAACCTATCTGTCACTTTAAACCCATTGGCTGCAAGGTTTATAGCAGGCTGTACCAGGGTGGCCCAGGGTAACTTGCCAAATTTTTTATGCGCCGACACCATACCGTCTACCGATCCGGGCACGCCCGAAGCCGCGGGGGTGGCAAGGCTCATATTGTTAATGATATTGCCGGCGGCATCTAAATACATATTGGCAGAAGAAGCACTTGGTGCTTTCTCTCTAAAATCAAGCGTACCGGTAAGCCCGGTTGCCGCCCTGTAAACCATAAAGCCACCACCCCCAATATTGCCCGCAGACGGATGCACGACAGCCAGCGCAAACTGTACTGCTACGGCAGCATCTACCGCGTTGCCGCCTTTCTTCAAGATGTCTAGGCCAACCTTGCTGGCATCCGGGTAAGCGCAAACCACCATTCCGTTTTGGTAGCTTTTGCCGGGTATTTGGGCAGGTAAAGAATGGGTTAATACAACGCCAATCAACAGAAAAACAAACCTTTTTTGCATACTCATCAATATCGTTAACAAGTAACTAAGCTAAAAAATATCAGCTTCATTTTATCAAACTCCGGCGGCAAATCTTTGTTAATAGCATAATTAAGATATCACAACGTTATACTATCATGAAAACATCAACTTATAAATTACTTATTACAGCCATTTTGTTTTTAGGTGCTTCGCGATTACAGGCACAGGATTATAAATGGGCGGCCGGCCTAAAGTTTGGCGGTTACGAAAATGGCATCTCGGGAAAGTACTTTATTGACAATGCTACCGCCCTTCAAGGCCTGATAGGTTTTCGTGACCATGGCGTGGTATTTACCGGCTTGTACGAAAATAACCACACCGCTTTTGAAGTGCCTGAGCTTAAATTTTATTACGGTTTTGGGGCGCACATAGGTTCTGCAGGACAGGGCATTTACCGCACATTTAACGGCAGCGACCGCTTTTACGAACGCCCGCAACTACTGTTAGGCTTAGATGGGGTTGTTGGCCTTGAATACCAGATCCCCGAAACACCAATTGCCGTAAGCGTAGACCTTAACCCCCGGATTGAGGTGGCTAAAGGTCCGTTTCTTGACCTGGCACCGGGACTGGGTATTAAGTATACATTTAAGTAATAGGACTACATTTTAGATTTAATAAAGGCTCTCTTTAAAGTAACGAGAGCCTTTATTGCTTTTACGCAAAAGGATATTGGCGAGCTATTGCCAGGCGGTATCAACGCATCACCATAACTTTCTTACTGTAAATTTTACCGCCAAGCGCAACTCTAACCATATAAATACCGGGTGCATAACCGGTTACATTAATAACTGTACTAAAATTGCCTTTAGCTGCATTTTGCGTTTTGCTGTATACCACCGCCCCTTTTGGGTTTACTAATGAAAGCGTTAAAGTGCCGACTGATGGTATTACAAAAGCTACGTTAAGATCATTATTTGCAGGCACCGGGAAAGATATCAAGCCAATTTCATTTTCAGATGTTGGTCTTGGCCCCGCCAGCGAATAAGCATAACTATCAGACAAAGCTATACAGCCTGCTCCGCTGCTTACACCAACCTGGTAATTGCCACTTTGCTGGGCGGTGTAGTTTGGGTTTGTTGCACCCGTAATTGGCTTACCATCAAGGTACCACTGATTACCGTTAGCAAAATTAGATGACAGTACCTTATCCACCTGCGTTACCAATGGTTTTGATAAGGTAATCGCCACCTTAACTGCCGATGCACAACCTGCACTTTTTACATGCATATCATAAAAGTAGTAGTAGTAGCCTTTATAAAATGCAGTATCGGTAGCAGGCGGATCAGGAGTGGCGCCATTACCTGTTATACTAAATATACTACCCAACTTAAAGGGATAGCCACTTACCCCACCATTGTTTCGATACACTGTTACCTTGTCATCAAAAACCGGGGTAATAGTGTATTTGCCTGCCGCCGGTAATGTTAAATTAAGCTGATAAACCCGCCCCTGATCATTCACATCATCCGCTTGCGGGCCTGCTGCCGGGGTTGTACGGGTGGCAGTAGCATTGATAGTTGTGCTTGATACTATTTGTCCGCTGGCATTGGTAACGTTAAAGGTTAATACGCCGGCATTCCCAATATATAATCGCGCGCTTTGTATAACCATGGGCACGGCAGTATAAACGTCTACCCCTGGTGTAAACTGATTATATCCACCTCCGCCAAACACTTTTTTATTAGCCGGGCCTACAGTGCCGGCAAAATCGTTTAACCCGGCGTAAAAAGTATTATTGCTTGGTGCAATAGCTGTAGTTACCGATGATCCGTAAGCCAATGGTATCAGGTCGGTACTGTTTTTATACCAAAACAATGTACCATCGCCTTGGCCCGACAGTAAGTATTGCTTGCTGTTATCGCAATAAAGTGCTGCCAGATTTGCCGGCACCGGCGCAACAAACACAGCTATGTTTTGTACAAATTGATTATTAGCAATTATTGCATCACTTGCCAGGTTGGTTGTTGCGGTGATAGTGTAAGTAGCTCCGGGTACAAAGTTAAACGGTGTAGTCAGCGTAAAGTTATCTTGCTGCAGCGGAGTCAACGCGGGTGTATAAATTTCTGTTATAGTGGTTACTGTATTGTCGGCAGCTTTTATGGTAACGGTTACCAGTACATTGCTTATAGGTGCCCCGCCAAAGTTTTTAACCGTAACAGTTACTAACCCCTCGCCGCTACAAACCCCTGTGATTTGCGGATTGACGATAGCTGCAATACCAGCATCTGTGTTCGACTTTGTGAATTGTACCCGGTAATCCTGGGTTTCGCCTTTGGCATACGTACCGCAGGCTTGTATAGTGGCGGCGTCGCCGGTTTCTGTAAGTACCACGCGCATCAGGCTATAATTACCCGGTGTTACAGTACCCGGCACCGTAATATTTGCTGTCGCGATGCCGGTGCCATTAATTATGGCGGTGGTGGCTACCTCTTCTGTAGCTTCAAAAATACCATTGCTGTTCCAATCAATAAATACCTTAGCCGCTTTGTTAAAGTTTACACCGCAGGTACCAAGCGTTAAACTTAAAGGGTAGGTTCTGCCTTGCTCCAAAATAGCAGTTTGAGCGGTGTAATCGCTATATGAGGTGCAACCCGGCGCCGGTGTATTGTTAATATTAGCCAAGGTTAGGTTGTTTATACGCGAATCGGCAGTTGATGTTGGTGCCGACGCGCAGTAATTAGCACCTCCAATCCCACTAACAATCAGCGAGTAAGCTTGCACGCCGGATTGTAAGGCACCTTTATGGCTCACTGTAATAGTATAAGTCTTACCTGGCGTTGCGTTAGCAATAAAAACTTGCTCAACGTTGTCGCGAATATTGTCACCCCGGGTTGCCGCAACCGATGGATTTAGAACGTCAAGCACCCATGGTAACGATGTGGTTGTACCATCATTTATGCGGATGTCCAGGTCATTAACCAACTTTGGTACACGGCTGTTTATAGTGCCATCAGCAGTAGGGGTGCCTTGTGGGTCTGTCCATACTATCGTGGCCAACAAAGGCCCATCGCCTGACGCTGTAATAGTAAATGTTTGTGTTTGCGCCTGTGTAAGATTATTCTCTTTTACAAGGCTTTTTAAATTGTTATTGGTAATCAGCTCGGTTGCCCTTGGCATATTTAACAAGCCCCACCCATATGTGTAATCGGGCCCGGCGTTACCGCCATCGATAGCGGTATGGCAAGCCAGACCTTTTAAAGTTGCGGCACGCATAAAAGCGCCGTTATTTTTTTGGGCGTAATGTTCCTGTAAAAGCAGTAAGGAACCGGTAACGTTTGGAGCCGAAAACGAAGTGCCGCTTAACGAACTGTAGGCCGTATTATTAGTTATAGCCGTTGAAAGCACATTTACCCCATCGCCAACAACGTCTGGCTTGATCCGCCCATCGTCTGTTGGCCCAAGGCTACTAAAACTGGCTATTTTAACATCGGCCCCGCCTGAGGGGCCATTTGGTATTGCATTTATTGCCCCAACTGTTAAAATATTTTTTGCGGTGCTTGTATTTGGCGTAGTATCGTAGCTGTCGTTACTGCTTATACCAACGGGGCGGGCTCCTTTATTTACAAATGTTGGATTGGTGCGGCTTGCATAACCCCAATAAGTGCTACCCACAGCTGGGCCGGTTAACCCACGGCTATTGCCCGATGAGGCAACTATTAAATAGTAGGGTGCGTTGTACGATATCCTATCCCATGACTGTGCACGAGAGTCATAAAATCCAAAAACGTAGTCGACAGAGTCGCCTGGCAAGCCATACCATTCCCAGCGGGCTTGCGGCGTATTATAATCCCAGCCGGCAAAATCGCCATAGGAGTGGTTAGACAATAATAGTGTTGATGCCGTCCGATTCATTTCGGCTATATCATTATTAAAACTAAATGATAATAATGAGCCCATATTAAATGCCATGCCCTGCGCCTGCGGGTTAACACCCTTTGATATCATTACGCCAGCCACGTGTGTAGCATGATCTGCAATAGCGGCGGTGTCCTTTAGCTGGATGCTTTTACCTGCAAACTCTTGGTGAGCATTATAAACCCAGCCTTCGTCCCATATAGCCAGCCGGTTTACTAAAATATTGCTTGATCCGGTTAAATTTAATCCGGTTGCGCCCCCCGGTTGTACCTGGTTGGTGCCGGTGGTAGCCGCTGCCGGGGTATTGCCAAATGATGTCAAGTATCGTGGAAAGCCTAACTTATCCATTCCCCTCAGTACAGCTAGGCCTCCGTTGCTGTTACGTCGCCTTACCGCCCATCCACGTGCTTTGGCTTGTGACAGCGCCCTTTGGTAGCCCCTAGTATACACAGTATCTGCAATCTGGGCGATATTGTCAAGCTCTTTTTTTTGTTGGGTAGAAACTAACGCTCGTTGTCCAAAAGCGGTAGCAGCACTAATTATCAGGCAGCACAAAATCGCCCCACGGTAAAGTTTACTCATTTATTATATACTGTAGATTTTCAGGATGGTATACCAATACAAGTTTCAACAATTTAGTTGGCTTTGTATAATTTTTTCCCATTAATCAGCCGCACTTCCTGCGCTAACTAAAAGTTATTTAATATTTCTTAGAGCCTGTGTGTTTAAGCCTGTTCATTTTATTCTCAATATTTAATTTTGCAGGAAAATATAATGACTTAAAGTTAAACAACAATTTAACACGGGGCAAACAATTCCCAAATAGGGACATTTATTGCACGTGAGGGATTGATAACACAAACATCAAGCCTAGGGGAAGTATTCTTTTAACCGTTTTGTTCGTATATAATAATGAATAACACTATAATATTTGGTTTTACGCTATAAATGATTGAATATCACAATAATTGCTTCATTCTAATATCTGCCGATTGCTTTGAAAAATCCGAAACTAAAAATTGTTCTTGCATTAACGTTTCTTACCCTCGCTTTTGGGGCGGGGAATAAAAGCTATGCGCAAGTCACTATTGGCACGCTAACTGGCAACCTACAGGCTACCGCTATTACAGCAGGCCAATCTCAAGTTTGCATGATTGGTTTTAGTATAACCACAACAAGTACGGTTACTTTCAAAAAATTTACACTCGGTTGGAATAATAGCACGGCTCAATCGCATTTAGCCAATGGTACTATTGTCAGGTATCCGGCCGCCACAACCAGCTACACTGCGGGTACCGGTACCGTTGTTGGTAATGTTACATTTAATGGTGGCGTTATAACCGTTGACAATTTTACCGAAACTATTGCCAGCACAACTTATAATTATTTTTTGGTGGCTGATAACGTTTATTCAAGCGGGTCATATGATTATAACGGCCAGATTTATATAAACGGCACTTTTGCTACCGACATAAACAATAATACTTACGCACCCGCCACTAGTAACTATCGTAACTATACATTTAATCCGTCAGCGGCGCCATATCCTTTAACTGTTGCGGTGCCAACCACCCCTAACGGATTAACAGCCACCAGTACTGCACTAACTGCCAGTAGCACCAATTTAGTAATGTTTGAGTTTAGTATTACTAACAACTCATCAACTGCTTACACCTTATCTACATTAAATGTTAATAGTACGCTTGCCAACCTGTCAAGCTATTTTACCAGTGTCAGGCTCTTCAACAATACTACTAACACGCTCCCATCATTGGCTGGCGCATCTAATAGCGGTACTGTAGGTTCATCAGCATATGCAAATTTTGCTGGTTTAGGATTTTCGTTACCTGCCGGGGCGACCAGGTTTTTTTGGGTAGTAGCTAATAGAACCGCTGGTGGTACAGTGCCGGTAGACATACAATTTAAGCTAGAAGATTTTCAGAGCACAAACGCCTTGGTAGCTTCAAGCCCCTCTGCCAACTACAACACCTTTACAGCGTTTGGACCTACTTACAATATTAACGCATCAAACATTACCTTAACAAACTTAACCGGAGGGGTACAGACCGGAACCATCACTCAATTACAAACCGCCGTGGTTTTATTTGGTTTTCAGGTTACGTCGAGCGCTGCGGTCACTATATCTACGCTAAACATCAACAGTAACGGCACACCGGGAAGTTACTTTGGCGGAACCGCCAGGCTGGTCTCTAATACAACCAATACCTACGCTACAGGTGTAAAAACTACAGCGGGTACCGTGGTTTTTAGTGGCAATTACGCAACTGTTTCCCTAACCGCTGGCAACACTGTTACAGCGGGGGGCAGCCAGTATTATTTTTTAGTTGCCGATAATATCAACGGTGCAACCTCAACTACTATCGCTTTTAATTTTACCAGTGGTCAAAGCTCAACCGCAATTACTACCAGCTCGCCTGTTTCAACATTTAACACGTTTACCGTTACCGGCAGTACACTTACCCTGCCATCGCCAGGTTTCATTGTCAGTAGCGCAAACGCAGTCGGCAACGGCATTACGCAGGGCGCCTTAGTCAGCGGGCAAACAGATATTGTTTTATTTGGATTTGGAGTAAAAAGCTTTGGTACTACTAATAGTATCGGGCAATTTAATATTAAAACTTCTGGTGTTGAAAATCAGCTGTTCAGTACTGGTCGTCTTTATCGTTCAACCACCGCTAATACATTTAGTAGTGCATCGCTGGTTTATAGCGGTGCTTCAGTAAATATTGGAGGGGGTGGATATGTGGTCTGTACTGTTACCGAGACTATACCTGCAGGCAGCACCTATTATTATTTTTTTGTAGCCAATTGCACCAACACAACTTATCAGGCCTACAGTAATTATAGCTTTGATTTTGTAAGCGGGCAGGGCACGGCTGCTATTATCACCAGTCCTTATGCGCTATACAATACTTATAATATTGCAGGTACCGATTACGCTATAGGCGGGGTTTATGATTGGGTAGGAAGTAATAGTACTGATGTCGCCACCGCGGCCAACTGGAGAGTGAATGGCGGTACTCCCGGCTCAGCGCCTTCTGATAAAGAATTGATAAGAATTGGGGTAGTAGCTTACCAGGGATCAGCGTTACAACCATCATATATTTCTGGCCCGGCAGCAAGTGCCGCGCGTATCCAATTTGGCAGCAATAACAATCCGGTACTTACGCTCGGATCTTCTATTACTGGCGTCACCCTAACTAATGGTTTCGCTGTCGACGCAAATTCTACAGCTACCATTACGACAGCCAATCCTACCGCCGCGACTATTACTCTTCCGGCTACGGCTCAATCGGTATTAGGGACCGGTTCAACCCTCAATTATAACGGAATTTTATCTGTAGCGGGCACCTTAAGTTTGGCTACCGGCAGTACTTTAAATTTAACTACAGCTAACGGCAAACTGAGTAATGCATCAGACATTACAACGGCGGGCACTATAACTGTTGCGGGCCAGTCATCCAACTCAGGCACCATTAGCCAAACGGGTACAAATGCGGTAACTTTTTCAAGCACTGGTGCATTTGCCAATTCCGGCAACATAACGCTTGCCGGCACCGGGACATTTAGCATCGCCGGAGCGTTGACAAATACTGCCAATATCACAAAATCAACAGCGGGCAATATGAGTTTTGCCGCGATAACAAACACATCGCCTGGTACTATTACTTTAGGCAGTGGCACTAATAATATTACCGGCGCTGTTACCAATGCCAGCGGTGCAAGCTTTACTTTAGGCAGCGGTACTACAACCTTTTCTTCGACGATTAACAACACCGGGGCGTTTGACACAGGTAGCGGAAACGCTACTTTTACCGGCGCGTTAACTAACAACTCTGGTGGAACCCTAAATCTTGGTACGGCAGGCATTAAAGATCTTAACGGGGCATCGTTTCCAAATGCAGGCGCTGTAACAATGTCTGGTGGTACGGCAAACATTGTGGCTACTACTTTTAGCAACGCGGTAAGTACCGGTACATTTATTGCCAGTGGTGGTACGGTTAATTTTGACCGCGCCGGCGCTCAAGCTATTAATAATGCTAACACCACTACTCCGGTTACCTTTAATAACCTAAACATTACTGTAAGCGGCACAAAAACTTTAAACGGTGCCGGTAAATTTGTTATTCTTAGCAGTGGCACAATAACGCTGGCAACAACCGGCACAACTATTTTCAATCCGGGCACTGCTTTACTTACACTCAACTCGGACGCCGCCGGGTCTGCTTCTTTAGCAACGTTGCCTACCGGTACAAGCATCACCCCTGCGGCTACAGTGACGGTACAACGCTATATGACGGGCGGAACAGCGGCTTACCGGGGTTACCGTTTACTTTCATCGCCTATTAATAGCGGTGGCACAGGTTTTTACGACCTTTCTTACCTTACCAATGCCAACAGTGGAAGCTATCTTACGGGCGCAACCTCGGGTGGTTTTGATGCCACAGGTAATCCCACACTATTCCTGTATCGCGATGATAAGACTCCGGACAATACTTCATTTCTTACGGGTAATTATCGCGCTATAACTAAAATAAATAATGCTCCCTTATATAACATAGGTACTATAGACGGGACAATTAATTTACCTGTGGGGACTGGTGTATTGTATTTTTACCGGGGTAACTCAAGTACAAATGCGGCAATTACGCCAGCAAGTTTAACATTTTCAAGAACAGGGCGATTAAACACAGGAAACATAGCTGTAAAATTTTGGCCTACCGGTGCCACTGGCCTTAGTAATGCTACCGCTACAGGTAATGCTGCTGTTAAAGGGTTTAATTTAATTGGGAACCCTTATGCCAGTTCAATAGACTGGGATCAGTTTGGGACTAATATTACTGCATCTAATGTTAGTAGTACTATGTACATATACAATCCGCAAACAAAAACTTATGCCAGTTATACTGCAGGTGGCATTAATCCCGGAACCGGCTGGAATAGCGGAACAGCGAACTCTGATATTATTCCTAGTGGTCAGGGCTTTTTTGTAAAAGCAACGGGGACGTCCCCAACATTAACATTTACAGAAGCTGCTAAAACATCCTCTCAGCAAGGCAGTGCAAACAATTTATTGCTTTCAGCAGCAACACCAACCATTGACCATCGATACCTAAGAGTATACTTAAAAAAGGACTCGCTTAATTACGAAGATGCACTTGTTGAGTTTAAGAATAACACCACAGCTGCTTATGTTGAAAGTGAAGACGCCGTTTATTTAAGAGGCAATAACACTGCAAGTCTTGCCAGCAACTCTGCAGACAATGTAGCTTTAGCCTTAAATGTATTACCTTTCCCTAAAGTAAGTCAAACTATTCCACTGATTGTTAGGGTACCTGCTGCCGCAGCAGCGTATGAGTTAAACTTAAACCAAATTGTTAACATCCCTGATATGTTTGACATATGGCTTTTAGATAAATTCAACAAGGATTCCCTTGATTTCAGAAATAACCCAACTTATAGTTTTCGGACAACATCTGATACGTCATCATACGGAAGTACACGCTTTAAGTTAGTGCTGCGTATAAACCCAAACAAAGCCGTGCGCTTATTAAGCTTCACTGGTCAAAAAGGCACCAATGCGGTAAATTTAAGCTGGACAACTGAAAACGAAGAAAACCACACGCAGTACAGCCTGGAGCGCAGCATTGATAACGGAAAATCATACCAGGTAATTGATGTGGTAACGTCAGCCAAATTGGGCGCTTATGATGATCTGGACCCTTACCCTGCTAAAGGCCTTAATCAATATCGTATAAAACAAATCGATATATTGGGCAGCGTAAGCTACTCGCAGATCGTTAGTATAATGTATACACCTAATACTACTTTTAGTAACTTGGCCAATAATTTAATCAGTTTGTACCCTAACCCGGTAACTAGCACCTTAAACTTGGCAATAACCCCTGCTAAAGATACCGCTGCCACTTACAAGATAACTATTATTAATAGCATCGGCGTGTTAGTACAATCGGTTACAACAAACAATGCTGCCTGGCAAGGCGATGTAAACAAATTAATGCCAGGCACGTATTTTGTACAAGTATTTAACAGCAAAGACAATACTGTAATTGGCAAAAGCACGTTTATTAAACTTTAATAAAAGAGAGAGAGCAGGAAATGAAAAAGGGATTACAGATAACGTTATTTTTTTTACTAATTAACATCACAAACTTATTTGCCCAAGGCCCCGCACCTTGCAATGACGGTGATCCTGATTTAAATTGCCCTATTGATACTTGGGTTGTTGCCTTTGCGGCTATTGTTTTAATCATTACTTTATTACATCTTCAAAATAAGAAAACTGTCGCCCAATAATTACATAGTGGTTAACGATTTTCTTAAAGATTAACAATATCCATTTTCTTAAGGTTTTTCACTTTAAATTGGTGTAATCCAACAATTTAAAGTAAATTTGGCTACCTACTTTTAGCCGTTGAAAAAGCTCATTAAACCTTTTCTCACTGTTATCGCTCTTCTATGTGGTAACAATTTATTTGCTCAAGTTCCAATACTAACCTATAACACGCCGCAAACGCTGGGTGTTGGCTATACAACTTTACCGTCATCGCCTACGAATACTGGTGGGGCTATACCTGCCACAAATTATAGCGCTGTAAGCACCCTTGTGTCGTCGGGGTTAAATAACCCGCGGGCTATTGCTTATGACGGAACGGGCAATTATTATGTTGCCGATTATGGCTCAAACAAAATTTTAAAAGTAACCGCGGCTGGCGTGTTAAGTGTGTTTGCAGGCAGTGGCACTGCAGCTGTAACTAATGGCACTGGTACAGGCGCATCCTTCTCAGGACCATCAGGCATAGTTTACCTAGGAGGAAATTTATATGTTACAGATTATGGCGGGCATACCATACGCAGAATTGTTGTTAGTAGCGCCCTGGTAAGTACCATAGCAGGTGCCTCGGGTATAACTGGCACAACAAATAATGCTACAGGAACTACAGCCAGGTTCAATCAACCTTATGGCATAACCACAGACAACACCAATTTATATGTAACAGAGTTTGCCAGCCACACTATAAGAAAAATTGTTGCAACAGCCCCTTACGCTGTAACATTACTAGCCGGGTCTGCAGGCTTACCAGCAGAAACAAATGGAACCGGTGCAGCCGCCAGGTTTACGCAGCCAACGGGCATTTTTTACGACGGCACCAATCTATTTGTGGCCGATTATACGGGTAACACCATACGTAAGGTTACAACCGCTGGCGTAGTTACTACTATTGTAAGCACCGGTTTAAATTTACCGGTGGATATAACCGCCGACAAAGCGGGTAATTTATTAATTGCAGATGCAGGAAGCCATACTATAAAAACATGTACCAATACCGGCGCATCCTTTTTAACGCTGGCCGGAAGCGGCGCCGCCACCGAAGCTGATGGCGTTGGTACGGCCGCCCAGTTTAACACGCCCTTTTGCCTGACTAATGACGCTAGCGGCAATATTTTAATTGGAGATTACATTTCGGCTTCATCAACTATAAGGAAAATGACCTTAACAGGTTACACCATTAGCCCGGCTTTGCCGACCGGACTAACCCTTGATAGCAGTACCGGAATAATAAGCGGAACGCCTATAGCAACATTAGCCGCTACTAATTACACTGTTAAAGGTTACAATTCTTCAGGCAATTCAACCGGGACTAACAATATAAACCTTACTATAGTTGAGCCGCCTAGTATCATCGGATATGGAGGTACCGGTAGTCCTTATCTCTTATCTTTAAACAAGGCTGTTACTTTAACGCCGGTTAATACGGGCGGTGCCGTACCGGCAACAGTTTACAGTACGGTTTCACTTTTTGCCGGCAGTGCAACAGGCGTTACGGGAACAACAGCCGGAGGGGCAGGCACTACTGCACGATATAACAACCCTACCGGTATAAGCGTTGCCGGCAACACCTTAAATTACGTAACTGACAAGGGGAACCATGTTATACGAAAACTTGTTGGAACCACTACGGGTACACAAACCACCTATGCCGGCACCATGAGTAGCCCGGGCATGTCAAACACTACATTGGGTACCTTCCGTTCGCCGGCCGGGGTTACATCAGATGCCTATGGAAATTTATATATTGCCGATTCGGCCAATCACGCGGTGCGTAAAATAAACGCGTCGCCGTTTGCTGTAAGTACTCTGGCTGGTAATGGCGCTAGTGGAAGTACAGATGCCGCCGGATTGTCTGCCAGTTTTAACGGACCCAGGGGCATTGCTATAGATGCCGCAGGCGACTTGTATGTGGCCGACAGGCTTAATAATAAAATCAGAAAAGTTACCGCCGCAGGTGTAGTTACAACTTTTGCAGGCAGCGGCGCATTAGGCAGCACAGATGCAACGGGTACGGCGGCCAGCTTCAATGCACCGGTAGGGGTGGCTGTTGACGCAGCGGGCAATGTCTATGTAGCTGACAGGGGAAGCCGAAAAATACGAAAAATAACCCCTGCGGGTGTTGTTACTACAATTGCAGGTAGCGGCACAGCCGGCGCTGCAGATGGAGTTGGTGTCGCCGCAACCTTTACTGCACCTAACGGTATAGCAATTGACCGTGGCGGCAATTTGTATGTAAGCGATGGCGGTAATGCAACCAGTAACCGTATCAGGATGATTGATCCATCTGGTACCGTAGGCACCATTGCCGGCAGCGCCACATCCGGATTAGCCAATGGCGTTGGCACTGCGGCTACTTTTAAAGCACCTGCCGGGTTATCTGTCGATCCCGTTAGCGGCAATATATTTATAGCCGATGCCGGCAACAACCAAATCAGAAAAATAATTGGTACCGGTTACTTTATCACCCCAACCCTACCCACAGGTTTAACCTTTAGCAGCACTACCGGGATAATATCAGGGACGCCTACAACAGTTACTGCCGCGGCAACTTACACCATCACAGCCTTTAACGTGGCTGGCTCCTCATCAATTCAAATCAGTATTGAAACTGACAATACAGAACCCAATATAAGTTACGTATCACCCGTAACCTACGCAACCAGCTCAGCGATTACAAGCCCCACTCTTGACAATACAGGCAGCCCTGTGTCTGCAACCTTTGGCTATAGCGCCACTTCTACACAACCATTGACAGGTGGCATATTCAGCGGGCCCAGACGCGGGGCTGTCGACGCCAGTGGCAATATTTACGTGGCCAACTTTACGGGTAATACCATAAGTAAGTTTACAGCGGATGGTGTTTTGATAAGCAATAGTTACGGCACGGGGGCACCAGCTCTTAACAATCCGGCCGGGATTGTTTTTGACTCAAACAACAATATGTTTGTAGTAAACGGCGCTGCTGCTACAGTTTATAAATACGACGCCAGTGGTGCTTATCAGTCAACCACTACAATCCCGGCCGGCGGCACAACCACCGGTATTTGTATAGATGGATCAAACAATTTATATGTTACAAGTACCAATGGCGCAACTTATCGGGTATTCAAAATAACCTCCGGCGGGACGGTATCCTCATACGTAACCACTACCACAAATTTAAACAACCCAGTTGATATCAGCATTGATGCTACCGGTCAGCTTTACGTGCTAAATTCAGGCTCGGGCGCCATATACAAATATGCGGCTGTTACACCGGGTGCCGGAACCAGCTTTGCTACCGGACTTACAGGATCATTGGCGTTAAGGGTTGATGCTATTAACAGCTATCTTTACGTGTCAGACCTGACTAATACTCGTATCCTGGTTTACAATACATCGGGTGGGGCATCAATTGCAACCATTAACAGCGTTACTAACTGCCGTGGTCTGTTTCTTGACGGAAAAGGCAGCATATACGCGTCCGACTTTACCAATAATGTAGTTAAAAAATACACGCCAACAGGTACGTTTTTCCTCAATAAAGCACTACCATCAGGTTTAGTATTAAGTAAAACCACCGGTGCTATTACCGGCCCCACTAACGCAACAGTAGCTACCGCAGCAGATTATACGGTAACAGCCTGGAATAGCTATGGCGGCGGTAGCGCAATTATTAATATTGCAGTTCTTAACGCCAAAACCTGGTCAAGCACGTCAAGCACTAGCTGGTCAACAGCAGCCAATTGGACTGGGGGCGTACCCGGAGCAGCTGATTTAGCGGTTATCGGATCTACTGCTACAAACCTGGTTGTGCCCTCAATATCCGCAGCCGGCACTACATCTGTAGGTTCTATCCAATTTTTAAATACGGCCAACACAGCGCCCGGCATTACTGTAGCCAGCGGCTCAACATTGGCGGTAAACGGCGACATTACTTTTCAAAGCACAAAAGCAACCAACCTACAAGCTAATATAACGGGCGCCGGTACGATAACTGCCAATAACATCATTGTAACTAATAGTTTTAGTGCCGTATCATACAGTATAACGTTAGCCTCGACTGTAGCAAACCTAACATTGAGCGGGGATTTAACCCTTAACTCTTTGTTCCCTACCTCCGGCAATTTAGACGATGCCGACTTTAGCTTAGGTGGCACCGGCATTTTAACAGTCAAAAACATCATTACTAACAATGTAAATGCAGGCAATACCCCCGTGTTTTCTGTAGGTAACAATACCACTTTAAATTTAATGGGCGCCAGCGCGTTGTCCGGTCTGTCGGCTACCGGTACCAACACCCTAACTATCGGCACAGGCACAACCATTGGTTATACGGGTAGTAACAATCAGGATGTGTATGTTGACCTGGCCATACCGAGATCAACATTGACATCGGGTATCAGTTACGCTAATATCGCCTTTGGTGGCAGCGGTATCAAAACGCCGCTTGGGGACATAACAAACAATTTGAACATCAGTGGCAACATTAATAATACGCTTACCAGCAACGCTACAGATACTTTCCTAGATCTGACCAATACTAACGTAAACTTCACAGGTGGTACCCAGGCCTTAGCTGCAGGAGCCGGCACAGGCACCACGCTGTATAATACCACTGTAAGTGGCGGTGGTACTAAAACGATGTCTGGCACGGGTACAGGCATTTTTACATTGGCAAGCAGTAGTAAATTAACGTTATCGGGCAGTAGTACGCTGGCAAGTGGTAATGTTTTTACTTTAGCATCAGATGCGACGGGGTCGGGCACCATACCAACCATACCAAGTGGCTCCAAAATAACGGGCACAGTTACGGCACAGCGTTTTGTAACCGGTGGTGGCAGCTTGCTTTATAGAGGATATAGACTGTTCTCATCTCCGGTATCAGACATAACATCCGCTGGCGCCGCCCCCTATCCATATTACAATTTAGCTTATTTAACCAGCGCCGCGGGCAGCAACACGGCTACAACCGGCGTTGCCGGCGGCGGATTTGACGTCGTAGGTAATCCAACTATCTATCTTTATCGCGAGGACGTAATCCCCTCAAACCTGTCATTTAATTCGGGTAACTACAGGGCTATTACTAAAATAGACAGCTCGGCTAAATATATTTTAAAAACAGTCGATGCCGCAGCTTTCAAGATGCCGGCAGGTGCAGGGTTTTTATTTTTTAACAGAGGTAATAATACCACTAACCCCGGAACCCCGCCACAGGATAATGTTTTAAAACCATCCGGTTACTTAAATCAGGGCCAGATAATAGTAAAAAACTGGGTAACCAACACCGACGGTTTATCTTTTAATAGCGCAAACGTTGGCGACGCCCGTTATGACATACAGGGCTTTAACCTGGTTGGAAACCCTTATCCTAGTTCTATCGATTGGAACAAGGCTTATAGTGGGACAATGAGTACCGGCATTTACGCACCTGATACCGACCAAACCATCTACATACTAAATCCACTCACTAAAAATTACGACGCTTATATAAATACCAGCTCCACTGGCGGCGTTGGGCAAAATGGGATTACAAATATCATTCCGCAGGGACAAGGATTTTTTGTTAGAGCAACCGCAAATACGGCACAGTTAGTATTTAATGAGGATGCTAAGGTTACTGACCAGCCTGATATCTTATTGTTAAATAATGCTATCGCCCGGAAAAGTTCTCGCTTACGTTTACAGTTAGTGAAAGACACGCTTAATAAAGACGAAACCATATTACAATTTGACAATAACGCCCATACTGCTTATATAAAAAATGAAGATGCACCATATTTAAAAGGTAGCGGGGTTGTAGGCTTGTCAAATATGGCAAGCAATAAAATTGCGCTTGCTATAAATCAGTTACCTTTCCCTAACCAATCTCAAAGCATTTCTTTAAACGTCAGGGTTAATACCAGCGGGGCTTATCAGCTGAAGCTTAATGAGATCCTTAACATTCCGAATGTCTACGAAGTTTGGCTGATGGATAAATTCAAAAACGACTCGCTCGATTTAAGGAAATATGCGGTTTACAGCTTTAATACTACCACCGATACAGCAAGCTACGGAGCAAACAGGTTTAAGCTTGTTATAAGGCCTAATAATACGCAGGCCGGGCACTTGGTGAGCTTTACCGGCAATATAGAAAATAAGCAAGTAAGACTCCATTGGACCGCAGAAAACGAAGGCGAATTAACAACGTATATACTACAGCGCAGTACAGATAATGGCATAACCTTTAGCACTTTAGATAGTTTAACGTCTATAGGAATAGGTACTTATGATGATTTGGACCCCTATCCTGTTACGGGCATAAATAAATACCGCCTTAAACAAATAGATTTATTGGGTAATGTTACCTATTCTGAAGTATTGACCTTTGTTTTTACCCCGTCTAATCCTAATCCTACTGGCAACGTTTTGGTTTATCCAAACCCGGTAAAACATCTTTTGGTCGTAGCGATAAAACCGTTCAACAATAAATCTGCTACTTACAACATTGTAATTACCAGCAACATGGGTATTGTTACTAAGAAAATAACCACCAATAACCCTATATGGTTGCAAGAGGTTTCCGGGCTACTACCGGGTACTTATTTTGTTACGGTGACAAATAAGTCTGACGGCATTTTGGTGGGCCGTACAAGTTTCATTAAAATATAATAAAACAGGGTTAAGCTTTAAGGCTTAACCCTGTTTTATTTCAGAATCTTTATATAGAAAGATTAGATGCCGGAGATATATTGCCACGGCGGTTACGCCTTTGCGGACGGCCATAATCTTGCGGGCCTCCCGCCGGTGCTGCGGATGATGGAGCCAGGCTCAATTGCTCAAGTACGCCTGCAACAACCTCTGGCAGCGCTTCCAAATTCTTCTTATCGTTCTTATTAACTTCTCCCACCCCAAAGCCACGCCACACAATCTTTCTGCTACGACGGTCTATCAGGTCAATAATCAAAGTTCCTTCTTTGTATTGTTCGCGGCTGGCAGTCATACCTCCATACATAAAAGGTGAGCCATATGCATAGTAATACGGGCGATAAAAACCACCCCAGCCCATGCCCATGCCGAAACCACCGCCCCAGCCCATGCCAAAGCCGGGATAAAAACCACCATAGTAACCTAAGCCCCCGCCATAAGTGGGGTAATAATACGTGCGATTACCCGCCCCAACAACGCTGGAATAGCTTATAATCAAATCAGGATCTCTTTGTGTTAATGTTAAACCCTTCTCTTTTAATACTACGGTAGCGGCATCTTTAATTGTCGCATCGGCGGCCAAATTATTGGCAGCCTTATCTACGCTACGTACGGGCGGCATCCAGGCAAAGCTACGGTAATTACTTAAATTTGTGCGGTTTAATCCGGCAACATAATAGTTATAACTAGTACCGCACGATGATAACGCGGCAAAAAACAAAACACCAAAGGCTGCTAAAATCAATCTTCTCATGGCTACTTATCCCCTTTTTGTTAGTTAGACGAACGTTGCTGTAAAAGGTTTAACACCAATTTAAGTTTTTAGTAATATATTTTTTATAAAATGTGATATTAAAATAACCAAAAAAATCAGCAGAAAATTGCAAATTTGCGGCAACAACAAATAAGATTAAATAGGTCTGCGTCTCCACAATACTAGGTTGACGCAAATTTTTGACAGGTTTTGACGACATGAGCCAATTTTTCATTATAGATTTTGACAGTACCTTTACCCAGGTTGAAGCATTAGACGAGCTCGCCAGGATATCACTAAAAAATCATCCAGACAGGGAGCAAATATACCAGCAGATAGAAGACCTTACCAACGCATCGATGGAGGGTAAACTATCATTTAGTGAAAGCCTTGAAAGCCGCGTTAAACTGTTACAAGCCAACCGCGAGCACCTGAAATTGCTGATAAGCCACCTCAAGAAAAAGGTATCTATATCCTTCTCACGTAACACCATATTCTTTAAAAATCATCAGGACGAGGTATTAATCGTGTCGGGGGGGTTTAAGGAGTTTATTACCCCGGTGGTTACCGAGTATCATATCAAAAAAGAAAACATATACGCCAACACCTTTAAATTCGACGACGAAGGCAACATCGTAGGTTACGACCGCGAGAACCCGCTATCAAAAGAAGGTGGTAAGGTAATATTGTTGAAAGAGCTGAAGCTTGAAGGGGACATCTACGGCATTGGCGATGGTTACTCTGATTTTCAGTTGAAGGAATCGGGGATGATAAAGAAGTTTTTTGCTTTTACCGAGAATATTGAGCGCAAATCTGTAACTGAAAAAGCCGACCATATTACCCCCAGCTTTGATGAGTTTTTATACATTAACAAGCTGCCCAGGGCCATATCATATCCCAAAAACCGCATTAAATGTTTGGTGATAGGTAATATCGAAGAGGACGCTTTAACCCAAATGCAAAAGGAAGGCTATAATATACGCCAGCGGGATACGGTTGAGGACAAGTACCTGGAAGAAGCAGGGGTATTGCTTTGCGACGAGGATAACCAACCTACAGCCGAACAGTTACACAACGTTGGCAGGCTAAAGGTAATTGGCTGTTTTGGCAAGGTTAGCCGTAAACTGGCAGAAGCCGCCTGCGAAGCAGGGATCATTGTTTTTGACGACCCAAAGCACAATCCGCGGAGTGATGACTTTTTGCCTAAACGTGTTATTGCCTTTATGAACGAAGGTAAGACGCACACCAGCTGCAACTTCCCTGATTTGCAACCGCCGCGGGTTAACAATGCGCACAGGCTGATACATATCCATAAGAACGTGCCGGGGATACTGGCTAAAATTAACGACGTATTTGCGCGTCACAACATTAACATCGTAGCCGAGTTTTTGGTAACTAACGAACAAATAGGCTACGTAATAACCGACGTTAATACCGGCTATGATACCGAGGTGCTTGAACAGCTAAAAGCCATAGCGCATACGATTAAGTTTAGATTGCTGTACTAGTCATTACTCCTCGTCCTCTACAAAGGGCACTACCAGTACTGGTATTTCCGATTGGCGCACTACCGTTTCGGCAATGCTGCCCATGAGCAGACGGTCGAAACCTGAGCGGCTGTGGGTGCCAACGACGATCATGTCTGCCCCAAACTGTTTGCTGCACTCAATAATGCCGTCGGCGGTGTCGCCAAACTCGCTGTAGTTGATTACTTCAAGGCCTTTGCCAAACTTCTTTACGGTATTTTCAATAAGGGCTTTTGACGCGTCGTTTTGAACGTCCATAATGCCGGCGGTATCGGCCATGGTGAAGTCGGCAGCCCCCGTTAGCGGGTCGGCAGTGTTGTTATAGGGCATCACCATTGGTACAACCATATGTACCAGGGCCACTTTGGCGCTAAACTTATGGGCGATATCAAAGCCGTATTTTGCGGCGTTCTCGGCATATTTACTATTGTCTATCCCTATAAGGATCTTCTTGATCAGCATGATTGTAATGGCTAGTGTATCAATATAAACAAACTAAGGGCAATATGTTTGGAGCTAAACATATGCTATTAAAGAATAGTTGATACGCGCCCAGGCACGCTTGTTTCACGCTTGTGTGCAACAAATGAAACAAGTGAAACAACATTTTGATTCAAAATGCTAATAATTAGCCACTTACAAAAATCGCGTGAAACAAAATGAAACAAGATTTTAACTTAAATTATTGAATTTCAATTAATTACAAATTGACACAATTATCCAAAATGAAACAACTTTTTCGTCAGGGTTATTACAGGTAAAATTTCTTTATCTCTTTAGTTATCAGCTTGTTGAAAAATGGAATTATACCTTATGAAACAACCTTATAAAAGCGTTAAAACCCGTTAGTAGCCAACCAATGCTTGCACCAGTCAAACCATTTATCGGGGCTTTGGCGGTTATCTATACCGAAGCCGTGGCCTCCTTTTTGGTATAAGTGCATCTCGGTTTTTACCTTGTTTTTAACCAGTGCGCTGTAGAACAAAACGGCGTTCTCTATGGGTACAGTACCATCATCCTGCGCCATAATGATAAGCGTTGGCGGGGTATTTTCCGTTACTTGTTTCTCGTTACTGTACAAATCAACCATAGCCTGGGTTGGAGTTGTACCTATCAGGTTATCTTTTGAGCCCTGGTGCGTTTTATCGCCGAAGGTAATAACCGGGTACATCAGTATAGCAAAGTCAGGGCGCAGGCTGATGTTATCTTTATTAGGGATAAGCGCGTCTTTATAGTGCGTTTCGGCAGTCGAAGCCAGATGGCCGCCAGCCGAAAAACCAATGATGCCTATCTTTGCAGGATTGATCCCCCACTCGCCCGCGCGTTTACGCACCAATTGCGTAGCAGCCTGAGCGTCTTGCAGCGGACCGATAGTTTTGTCAATCATTATTGCATCGCTTGGCAACCGGTATTTTAAAATGAAAGCACTTATGCCAATTTCGTTAAAAGCTTTGGCAATATTAACCCCCTCGTTTTGCATGGAAAGGCCACCGTATCCCCCACCGGGGTAAATAATTACGGCGGTACCGGTAGCCTTGGCTTTGTCTACCAGGTAAGGCAGCAAAACGGGATCGGTTACTTTAAGGGCCCAGTCTTTTGTAATGCTCTCCTTATAATCAGCAGGCGCGGGTTTTGAGTTTGGTACACCGCCAGGGTATAGTTTAATAGGCGCAACATCCTGTGCAAAAGTTACCGCCGTAGTAATCGCGATAGCAAAAGCGGTTGATATAAATTTTCTCATTTTTTCGTGGGTGATTATTTTGTTGTCGATGCTACCAAGAGTCCGTTAGCGTCAAGCCAGCCGTTGCACCAGTTAAACCAAAGCTCTTTACTTGTCTTGTTGATCAAGCCAAAGCCGTGCCCACCATTCTGGAACAGGTGCATCTCTGCTTTCACTTTGTTTTTAATCAACGCTTCATACATCAGCAAAGCATTTTTAACAGGTACACCACCGTCATCGGTAGCGTGTACAATAAAGGTAGGCGGCGTATCAGTGCTTACCTTCAACTCGTTACTGTAAAAATCTATTTGTTCTTTAGACGCGCCTTTACCCAGCAAAGCTTCTTGCGACCCACGATGCGCGTAATCGCCAAAAGTTATTACCGGGTAGGCCAATATCATAAAATCAGGGCGAACACTAATGCCTTTGTTATCAATGACAGGTTTATTAAAGTGCGTGCCTGCCGTTGAAGCCAAATGGCCACCCGCTGAGAAACCAAGGATACCGATCTTATCAGGGTTAATGCCCCACTCAGCCGCCCGTTTTCTGACGATCAGAATCCCTGTCTGGGCATCCTGCAATGGGCCGATAGATTTATCCACCATGATCAAATCACTTGGCAAACGGTATTTTAGTACAAAGGCGGTAACACCAATTTTGTTAAACGCTTTGGCTACATCATACCCCTCGTGTCCGCTGGCTAAAATGCCGTAACCGCCGCCGGGGCAAATAAGCACGGCGGTGCCGTTGGCCTTGCCTTTATCCGGAAAAAACGGAATAAGCGCC
Organism: Mucilaginibacter antarcticus; assembly: GCF_042686155.1. Taxonomy (NCBI): domain Bacteria; kingdom Pseudomonadati; phylum Bacteroidota; class Sphingobacteriia; order Sphingobacteriales; family Sphingobacteriaceae; genus Mucilaginibacter; species Mucilaginibacter antarcticus. The sequence continues at coordinate 35,068 of NZ_JBHUON010000008.1, forward strand.
GGCTTGCTCACTTTTGATATATGATTATCGGCCGATGTTGCCTCTACATAAGTGGCCGGGGTGGGTTTAGCGTTTATCACGCCATCAGGATATAACAAAATATCAGGCGCGCTGCCGCGGCCCTGGGCAAACGAGGTTAATACTATAGCCATTAACAGCAAAGTAAGCGAGACAGATCTCATAAATAAAAGGTTTATACAATTATAAGCTTTTATTCAATTCGTCGCGTATCTTATCCTTGTTTTGGCGCGAGATCGGGATCTTGTTTTGGTTGGTAAGCAGCAACATGCCCCCATCCTCTTTTAAATAGCTTTTAACAAATTGCTTGTTAACCAGGTGCGATTGATGGGTGCGTAAAAATCCGTGGGGCGCTAACAGTTCGGCAAACTCTTTCAGGGTTTTGCATACCACAATTTGTTCGCCGGTATTCAGGTAAAATGCAGTGTAGTTGTTGTCAGCCTCGCACCTTATAATGGTATCTACCTTAACATAAATAATCTCTGTAAGCGTAGGCAGCGCAATTTTAGGCACTTCGCGCTGGCCGGTCTTTATATAATCAAGCAGGTTATCAATATTATGGTTGCGCTTTTTAGCGACAATCTTTTCCTTGGCTTTATCTATCGCCTGCTTAAACTCGGTAATGTTGATGGGTTTAAGCAAATAATCCAAAGCCGAAAACTTGATGGCCTGGATGCCATACTGATCAAACGCGGTAATAAATATCACCTCGAAATTAACCGCGGTAAATGCCCGTAACAAATCAAAGCCCGACGCTCCGGGCATTTGAATGTCCAGAAAAACCAGATCGGGCTGATGGTCTTTTATGGCAGCAATTCCGTCGGCAACGTTAAACGCCGTTGCCAGCACCTCAACTTCCGGGCAATAAGTGCCGATGATAGCCTGCAGATTCTCTACATTATTCGGCTCGTCATCAACTATAATACCGCGTATATTCATGATCTGCAATTTACGATATCCAGTTGGAAAGTGTAATGGTTACCGTAGTACCGTCGCTACCCGATTGGATGTCCAGTTTGGCGGGTTGCTGCTTATACACTTCATTAAGCAGCTGTATCCGCTCCTCGCTTAGCTTTAAGCCAAATGAGCCTGCAGGTTTGGCATCTTTGGTTTGTTTAAACCCCGGGCCGTTATCGGTAATCAAAAATACCAGGTCGTTATTCTGTCTGTTTATCAAAACGCTTATTAGTCCACCTTCGCGCAGGTTTGATACCCCATGCTTTACAGCATTCTCCACAAAGGGCTGCAGCAACATAGCCGGCACTTCCATGTTGGCTACATTTACCCCATTGGCTACATTTAGCTCATACTTAAAGCCAAAGCGCAATTGCTCCATTTGCAGGTAGTCGTCCAGTATTTTCACTTCATCTTCAAGACTAATCAGATCGTGCTCACTGGTGTTAAGTACCTTTCGGGTAAGGTCCGCAAAGCGGCTAAGGTAATTATTGGCACCTTCCAAGTCCTTTTTATTTACCAGGTTTTGGATCGATGTAAGCGCGTTAAACATAAAGTGCGGGTTAAGTTGAGCGCGGATGGACCGTAGTTTTAAATTGGTGTTTTGCCTGGCTTGGGTAGACTTTACCAGGCGGGCATTTGCGTTACGCCTGTATACCCAAAAGACAATAACGATAATAAGCAAGCCCCCCACTACATAGAGCAATATTTGCCTTACGGGGATCTTTCTTTCTATAACCGGCAATGGTTTCACCAGTATATCAAGATAGGCATCCTGTCCTTCTATCCGGTTGTTCCATGAGTCAACCGGGCGAACGATAGCAACGTATTTTCCCGCTGTCAGATCACACAAGTTAAAGCTGAAAATATCATTTGTTTTGTCCTCTTTGGCCTTAGCCACCTGTATTAACTCATTGCCGTTTTTTTCAAAAAGTGCTACATCGTATGGTATTCCACTATGATGTTGCACAGACAGGCGTATAATGCCTACACCGCCTTGAATAAAGCTAAGATTTGATACCATTTTGGTTATTGAATCATGGTCGTTGTCAAATGCCAGCGACTTCCTTAATCCGCGAAGCGAGTCCGCCTCGGCCAATGGCGGCGCACCAATGGAAAAGCCGGTGATATATGGTTTTAGGCTTTCGCGCCAATCAAAAACCACCCCATCTCTATCATTGTAATTATTGGTATTAACCACCTCAATTAGAACCTGCTTATCAGGATAGTTAAACCTACCTAGAAAACCATGTGGCTGTTTCTGCCCGTAGATCTGCGACAACTTAACCGGCGACCAGTGAACTACCTCTAAACTGTCATTTAACACTATGCGGTAGCGATAATTAGCGACATTAGATTGAATAATGCCGAGCGCTATTAACGTTGCTGCAGAACCGTCAGAAATTCTGAAAGCAGGATAATTTTTAGCGCCGTAATTAATAGCCGATAAATTATAATTGCTTAATTTGGGGTTAAGTTTCACCCCCAGCATAATTGATGATTTCAGCCTCCCGTTAAACCCCTGACCGTTGATTTCAAAAGCTTTTTCAACCTTATCATCAGGAAAATAATAACCGGCATCGCCTTCGCTTAATAGCGGATCAAACCGTATGGGCTCTACTTCAAAGCGAATATTGTTGCCAAAATTTGCCCGACGATAAATTTGAGTTACTGGTTGCGCCAAAGCTTGCAATCCTGTAATGCAAAAAAGAAATATGATAAAGTTTAGCTTCATGACGTTACATTTAAAGGTACTGCCTAATTATTAAAGTTTGATTAAAGCACTTAATTTATTCATCAAGTCTTCCCCACGCAAGTCAAGCGCTATGATCTTGCCTGCAGGGTCTATTAAATAACTGGTTGGATAGCTGTTAACACTATATCCTGTTATGTCGGTGCCTTTTGTATTGGTTTTAATAGTTGGCCAGATCATGCTTCTATTATTTATTAACCTTTTGGTTATGCTTTCATCGCGCTCGTCCAGCACGCCTACTATTTCAAATTTCGAGCGGTCAAACCGTTCATAAGCAGCTTTTAAATTAGGAAATTCGGCTATGCAAGGTGCGCAAGAGGTCGACCAAAAATCAACAAATACGTACTTTCCTTTCAAGTCGGCAGTTGATAACATAGCTATATCTTTCGCCAGCGGATTTATATTAACCCCCTTAATATGGGGCGCCAAAAAACCTGCCTGACTGGAGAAAATATTTTTATTTTTTGTTGATGAATGAGGTTTAGCAGCAATTTTTGAGTTTGCCGTGGCAGAAGTTGAAAAGCCTGATAAGTCGTCGCCGGTTAACGTAATTTTATTGCCATTGTCGGCATAACCGCTAAACCGGAAGTCTGTATCGCCTATGCTTACCAACTGATCAAGTTTAATACCGCGGCCGTTTGGCGCGCTCGTGAAGTTAGGCACATCAGGCATAATCCAAATGGTTGACTTAGAGACCTCTGTTTCTGTAATTATAAAAAACGGTTGGCCCTGGTAATTAAACTTTACGTATCTAAATTCCGGGAAAGAAAACATTAGTTCTATTTTCTCACCGTCGCTGCGGCGTTTGTCACTCTTTAGGAGCACGCGCAATTTTTCGTTCTTTATTACTTTCTCTTCAACATACTCAGTGTAAACAGGCACGGCTACTTCCGGATCTACCATAAAGGAGTTCATTGTTACGGGCCTTAATACATCATCGCCAAAATCGCCATTGTTATCTACGTCAATTATACAAACCAGGTCATTGGCGGCGTTGTAGCCTGCCATCACAGAAATGCCACACTTAATAGGCTTTCTGGACAATTTTATCGTATCGGCAAGGTTCCATCGCTGCGTGGCAGCATTTTCCATAAAAAACTCTTTACTAAAAATCCCTTCGCAATAGTTTTGGTAATAAAACTGATACTCATTAAGTCGGTAATAATATGAAACTGCATTGCGCAGGCCGGTAGGTCTATTTTTAATTTTCGGATAGCCTTTATACTGGCCCTCATTACTATAAGCATCAAAGGTGCCTATACCAAAAGACGTACTTCCTGAAGGACCGATACCGGCAATTTTTTGCAGGCTAAAAGTTATAGTTGCTTTTGGGGTGTTTTTAGTTACAATATTCTTTTGATAGTCTGCAGACTGGCCGCTGGCCGATAAGGTTAATATGCTGGCGCATATGAGGGTTAATAAGGTTTGCTTTAACATGGCTTATAGGTTTTGTTACTAGTTAATAATTAGTAACAAATATGGCCGTGTTAATAACAGGCATCAACTTGCAATGAGTGGATAACAGGTGCGGGTGAGAATTTGGGGAGCCCCACACAACCATTCAGCCCCACCCAACCCTCCCCGGAAGGGAGGGCTTAAAAAAGCAAATTAAAAAGTCTCCCCTACCGGGGGAGATTTAGAGGGGGCTTACAGTGGAGATTCAATGAAGACTATTTATCTCCACCAAACTCCATCAGATAAGCTTTCAGAAAGTCATCCAGGTCACCATCAAGCACCGCGGCGGCGTTTGATGTTTCGTGGTCGGTACGTAAGTCCTTAACCAGTTTGTAAGGGTGCAGTACGTAGTTACGGATCTGCGATCCCCATTCTATTTTCTTTTTGTTGCCTTCAACTTTATTGCTGGCTTCCTGGCGCTTGCGCATCTCAATTTCATACAACTGCGATTTTAGCAAGCGGATAGCATTTTCTTTATTTTGCAGTTGCGAGCGCGACTCCTGGTTCTTTATAATAATGCCGGATGGCTTGTGGTATAAGCGCACAGCGGTTTCAACTTTGTTTACGTTTTGGCCACCGGCACCGCCTGCCCTAAAGGTTTCGAATTCTATATCCGCGGGGTTAACGTCAATCTCTATGGTATCATCAACCAAAGGATAAACATACACCGATGCAAAAGAGGTATGTCGTTTAGCATTAGAGTCAAACGGCGAGATGCGTACCAAGCGGTGTACACCGTTTTCGCCTTTTAAATAGCCGTAAGCAAATTCGCCCTCCAGCTGCAGCGTAACGGTTTTTACCCCTGCCGACTCACCTTCCTGAAAATCTTGCTCAGACACCTTGTAGCCGTTCTTTTCGCCCCACATTATGTACATCCGCATCAGCATGGCGGCCCAGTCGCAGCTTTCGGTACCACCTGCACCGGCTGTTATTTGCAGCACCGCGTTAAGCTGATCCTCTTCGGCCGAGAGCATGTTTTTAAACTCCAGCGCCTCCACCACTTTTATGGCCGCGTCATATTGTTCCTGCAGTTCGGCTTCGGTAGCATCGCCACTTTTAAAAAAGTCGTACATCACCCCGGCATCATCAATTACTGATGACACTTTTTGAAATTCGTCTGTCCAAACCTTTTTTGTTTTGATGGATGCCAGCACCTTTTCGGCGTCTTTGGGGTGGTCCCAAAAATGTGGTCCTACAGTTATTTCCTGTTCAGCATGTAAGGCATCAAGTTTCTTGTCGATGTCAAAGATGCCTCCTCAGGGACGTTAGTCTGTCCCTTAAATCCTGGATCTGTTCTTTAGTCATGGCAGCAAATATAGTAATCCCAAGCAATATAGCGATGGATTTGAAACCATCGCTAATAGCAGAATGCCGATTGGGCCTGATCTTATGACCGCAATGTCAATAGTTGAAAAATATATAGGCGGGTTGATATTAAATTCTATTTTTGCTTATAAAACTCAAAACTATGTTGCCTTCAATAGATTTTACCACTACCCAAGCTTACAAATATTTAACAGACCACTATATTGATGTAGTGGCCGAAAGCCTTAAGGGCCTTTTTGACGCCGATGCGAAGCGTTTTGCTAAATTCTCTGTACAGTTTGAAGATATTTTGCTCGACTACTCAAAAAATCGCATTACCGACGAGACACTTGCGTTATTAATGCAACTGGCTAAAGAGTGTAAGCTTGACGATGCCATACAAGCCATGTTTAGCGGCGAAGTAATTAACGCTACCGAAGGCCGCCCGGTATTACACGTTGCTCTGCGTAACCAAAGCAACACCCCGATATTGGTAGACGGTAAAGACGTTATGCCTGATGTAAACGCTGTGCTTGACCACATGAAAGAGTTTAGCAACGCTATCATCTCCGGCTCGTGGAAAGGTTATACCGGCAAAGCTATTACTGATGTGGTTAACATCGGCATTGGCGGATCTGACCTTGGCCCGGTGATGGTTACTGAAGCTTTAAAATCATACAAAAACCATTTAAACCTGCATTTTGTATCAAACGTTGACGGCACACATATTGCCGAAACGCTGAAAGGTTTAAATGCCGAAACGACATTGTTCCTGATCGCATCTAAAACATTTACTACGCAAGAAACCATGTCCAACGCCCACAGCGCACGCGACTGGTTTATTCAAAATGGTGGTAAAGACGGGGATGTTGCTAAGCATTTTGCGGCCCTGTCAACTAATGCTGATGGTGTAAGCAAGTTTGGCATAGATACCAAAAACATGTTTGAGTTTTGGGATTGGGTTGGTGGCCGTTATTCATTATGGAGCGCCATTGGTTTGTCTATCTCTTTAAGCGTTGGTTTTGATAATTTTAAAGAACTGTTAGCCGGCGCGCACGCTATGGATAACCACTTTAAAACTACCCCTGCCGAAGAGAATCTGCCGGTAATACTTGCACTTTTAGGCGTTTGGTACAATAACTTTTTTGAGGCCGAAACCCAGGCTATTTTACCATACGACCAGTATATGCACCGTTTTGCTGCCTACTTTCAACAAGGAGACATGGAAAGCAACGGCAAGTATGTAGATCGCAACGGTAAAAAGGTTGACTACTCTACCGGCCCGATTATTTGGGGCGAGCCTGGCACCAACGGCCAACACGCTTTTTACCAACTGATACACCAGGGTACCAAACTGATCCCTTGCGATTTTATCGCTCCGGCGCAATCGCACAACCCGCTGGCTGAGCATCATAAAATGCTGATGTCAAACTTCTTTGCACAAACAGAGGCCCTGATGAACGGCAAGAGCCGCGAAGAGGTAGTTGCTGAACTAGAAAAAGCCGGCAAATCAAAGGAAGAAATTGACACCTTGGCACCGTTCAAGGAGTTTGAAGGCAACCGCCCTACCAACTCCATATTAGTGAAACTGATTACCCCGCGCGTGTTAGGTTCATTACTAGCCATGTATGAGCACAAGATATTTGTACAAGGCATTATATGGAACATATACAGCTTTGACCAATGGGGTGTTGAGCTGGGCAAGCAATTAGCGGGCAAGATTTTACCTGAGTTGAAAGATGACACAACTATTAACAGCCATGATTCGTCAACTAACGGATTGATTAACCAATACAAGGCTTGGAGATAAACCCGATCCGGTATATACAAGAAAGCCGCTTAGTAATCTAAGCGGCTTTCTTGTATAAGGTGATTGGTTATTCTAACCTTCGGTTACTTTCTTACAAATTCAACCTGGTATAGCCATGGCCATTTTTTACCGGTAACAAAAAAGCGTTTGCCTTTTGCATCGTAAGCAATGCCGTTTAACACATTGTTTTCACTGTCGAAATTTTTGGGGCGCTCCTGGTAAGGCCACAGATTGGCCATATTAACAGACTGCTCAACAGCGCCATTTTTAGGATTGATTACTACAATGTTGTCGTAAGTATAAATATTGGCATATATCTTTCCGTCAACATACTCCAGTTCGTTGATCTGCTCAACAGCTCCTCTACTATCAAACACGTCTATGAAACCTGTTTGGCGATAGTCGTTTTTATCAAGGAACCAAATGCGATTGGTACTGTCATCAAGATAAATTCTTTGTCCGTCAAACGTAGCGCCCCAGCCCTCAACACCTACGTTGTTATTAAATTGTCTTTTAAGTTTCAATGTCTTTTTATCAAACACAAAGCCTACTTTTTCGCGGTAGGTAAACATTACTATTTCGTCGCCTACAATAGCAATGCCTTCGCCAAAGTATTTGTCGTCCAGCTTGGTTCTCTGCAACACTTTGCCTGTAGCCAAATCTACTTTACGTATTTCTGAATGTTCTTTTTCGCCTGTGCTCTCGTATAAAACCCCATCCTCGTAAATCAACCCTTCTGTGTAGGCCGAAATATCGTGCGGGTATTTTTTGATAACCTTATAAGTTAAAAACTGGGGTGGCGCGCCTGCCTTAAGGTAAATATCAGCCGATACGCTCTTAACCTTGCCACCTTGGTAAACCTTTGCAGTTAGCGAGCGGGTACCCATCTTTAGGGTGTCAGAGTTGATGTATGCGTACGATGAGTCTTTTACCGACGTTACACGTACAGAGTCTATCAGGTAAACTACCGAATCGACAGCTAACGATGCCGGGTATTTCACCATCATTTTAACCGTGTCGCCGGTGCTGTAATTGTATCCCCTTGGCGAGTAAAGCAGGATGTCGGCGCTATCTGCATTGTCTGCTATAGATGCAGCGTTTTTGTCTTTACAGCTGTAAACCGTAAATAATAGTGCCGTTAAAAATAATATTGATCTGGTTTTCATAATAAGTCTGCGGATGGCCAAAAGGCATCCTCAATATGGTTTATTTTATAGTTAGTCTCGCTTTTAAATAATATGGCTATAATGTCAAACCGCACCTCGCCCTGGTGGTTCATCAGGTAAATATACTCGTCCGCAGCTTTAACCAGCAGTTTTTGTTTCCGGTTGTCAACAAAATCCTCCGGTTCGCCAAAACCATTGCCGCTGCGGGTTTTTACCTCGGCAAATATAATAACCTTGTCTTTATATGCAATAAGGTCAATCTCGGCTTTTGCATGGCACCAGTTTTCGTCAAGTATCTCGTAACCTGTCGCTTCAAGGTGAGCTTTTGCAAGGGCTTCGCCGCGGCGGCCAAGGTCGTTGTGGCTAGCCATTATTTAATAATGACCGATCCCAGGTAATCAGATATGGTTTTCTCCACCTTTTTCATACGCATGTATTGGGTAAGCAATATGTCCTGATCCTCATCGCTGGTTGCTTTTTGCAGCTCATCACGCAGGTTGTCCAGCATCTTGCCCACCTTATGCATCTTTAGGTGAAATATAGCACCCAGCACCGTACCCTTCATATTGTCCTGCTCATCGTTCACCAATATTTTGTGCATCTCGTACCAGTTTTCGCTTAGCGTGTAGCGTGTGGCTATTTGCGTTACTGCCAGGTCTACAATTTCTTTATCTTGTTGATGTATAAAGTACTGATCCTCTGGCAATACCCCATTTTCTACTTCTTTGCCATACAGCTCTATGAAGGTTTTTATCGTTGGATGCTCAAAATCCACATCGCCCAATTCGGCTATCATAAAGGGGCCGATATAAGTATTGGCTATGCCATCCCAGTCGATCATTTTATTGCCATACAGTAACAGGACCCGCACGATCTCTTTTTCTTGCGAGTATGTTTCCGTTGGCTCTTGTACATAATCTTCAACCACGGGATAATCATCAACAGGTGTTATCATTTCCCTGCCGCCCGAGTATTGCTGACCATCTTTTTTAGCCTTGGCCTGGCGCATCTTGTTAAGCTCGGTTAACAGGGCGCGTTCATCAATTTTCAGGATGGAACTACATTCCTTGATAAATACTGATGCCTTTATCGAGTCGGGTATCTTTGCAATACTTTCGACGATATCCCGTATCACTTCCGATTTCTTGATAGGATCATTACCAGCCTCTTTCAATAATAGGTTGGCTTTATAGAGTATAAAGTCTTTCTTATTATCCTCAATATGCTTTTTGAACCCCGCGGTACCCATTAGCCGTACGTACGAATCAGGGTCATGCCCATCCGGGAACAGCACTACCTTAACGTTAAGGCCTTCTTCCAGGATGATGTCTAATCCGCGCAGTGACGCTTTTATACCTGCCGCGTCGCCATCATATAATATGGTGATGTTTTTAGTTAGACGGCCTATTAGCCTAACCTGTTCAACCGTGAGAGATGTGCCCGACGATGCCACCACGTTCTCTATCCCGGCCTGGTGTACCGATATTACGTCGGCATAGCCTTCAACCAGGTAGCAATTATCTTCGTCCCGTATAGCCTTTTTGGCAAAGTACAGGCCGTAAAGAACGTTTGATTTATGATAAATCTCACTCTCGGGCGAGTTAACGTATTTAGGTACGTTCTTATCGCTCTTCAGCGTGCGTCCGCCGAAGGCAATAACACGACCGGTAAAGTTATGGATGGGAAACATTACCCGGCCGCGGTAACGGTCATACAGCGTACCGTTATCACGCTTTACAGAAAGGCCGCTTTCGGTTAAAAACTCTTCCTGGTAACCTTGCTTTATGGCCTGACCGGTAAACGCCTCCCATTGGTCGGGCGAGTAGCCCAGCTCAAACTTCTTGATGGTATCGTTGCTAAAACCACGCTCTTTAAAATAGCTAAGGCCAATTGATTTACCTTCGTCAGTATCTAACAGACTTTCATGAAAAAACTTGGCAGCGTACCCGGATACGATCATCAGGCTCTCGCGGCGGTTGTCTGCTTCGCGATCCTCGGGCGCATCAATGGTTTCTTCAACCTCGATACTGTATTTTTTGGCCAGCCATTTTAGCGCTTCGGGGTAGGTAAACTTCTCCAGCTCCATTAAAAAGGTAACGGCGCTGCCCCCCTTGCCCGATGAAAAATCCTTAAAGATGCCCTTAGCCGGCGACACCGTGAACGACGGCGTACGCTCGTTAACAAAGGGTGACAAACCTACAAAGTTGGCACCCCGTTTCTTCAAATTCACAAATTCACCTATCACCTCCACAATGTCTGTGGCTTCCATAATGCGGTCGATAGTTGTTTTTAATATCATGCGTTTTTAAGAGGGTACAAATGTAGGGCAATTATGCTTTCTCTCTAAATTTAAAGAACTGTTAATTTACAAATTATTTATTTCGTTAAGAGCACGTGTGGACTAAGCTTTACAAGTTTATATTGAGTATATGTTTTTGTTTGATTTCTTTATCAATTTTATCGTATCCAATTGCTTTCGTCAGATTTTGAAGGGACTTTAGCGTTTCCAAAAATCGCCCGATTCGGAAGGCAGCGGACTTAGCCTGACGCTGGCCGGCAGATCTGCGAGAACTATGGATTAAAATTAACCTATAGCATGGAGCAGGACCTGCATACTTTTACCGTACTTTTTTCGAGTTCCTGCAATTCAGAATATCAGCACCAGTGTCCCGCCCATGATCATTACCGCGCCGATCGCGGCCTTTAACGAAACTGTTTCGTTTAAAAAGACGGCGGAAAGCACGATGGTGAGTGCCACGCTCAGTTTATCGACCGGTGCTACCTGCGACACTTTGCCAATCTGTAAAGCTTTGTAGTAAAAGATCCAGGAGAGACCCGTAGCCAGGCCGGACAGAACCAGAAAGACCCAGCTATTTTTGGATAGCTGGCCTATCCCTTTTTCTTCACCGCGGGAGATCGTGATCCCCCAGGCGACAACTAGTATAACCACTGTCCGGATAGCCGTGGCGAGGTCTGAGTTAACATTATTTACACCGATCTTAGCAAAGATGGCCGTTAAGGAAGCGAAAAACGCGGAGAGCAGGGCATAGATCCACCACATAAAAATCGAATTAAGGTTATTAAACGTATCAAAGATGACAGCTGATATTGGAGACAAGTTGTACTTAGTTCAGCGAAGTTAAAACAACGGCTCCAGTTTTTTTACAGAATTAACTTTTAGCTTAGCTCCGTGCGTGTGAAAACCTAATTTTTCGTCACCCGACTTTTCGGGTGTACAATTTGATCCAGATTATTCACCTTCATAACATCAAAATCCAACAATATTCAGGACGAGGAATGAGCAACGGTCTGCTTCAGCTTCAAAAACGTCATTCCTATCCCAGCCAATACCACCACACTCCCTATAATTTCTTTTGTTTCAAGACTTTCATGTAACAACAGCGCTGCCAATATCCCGGTAGTAACTGTTTGGCTCAACAGCGCGATAGATACTTTGGTAGACTCTAATTTGCTGATGGCATAATTGATGGTGATCCATCCGGCCAGTTGGCAAATAATGCCCATTCCGGCAAAACTCCACCAGGTTTTTGCATTAAAATGCAGTAAATTATCGCCTAAAAACACACATAAAAGCAGCAAAAACACGGTAGAGCACAACATGCTGTAAAACATAAAGGGCAACGTCGCTATGCGTTTTAAAACATCTTTAGATACCAGCATATAAACGGCGTAAAGCATACTGGCCGCAACGGCCAGTACAACGCCTAAACTAAATTGCAATTGCATTACCTGGTTTATACCTACCAAAATAATCATACCCACAATGGCAATGCCGGTGCCCAACCAAAACAACCAGCCTGATTTTTTACGGAACAGCAAGTAGCTCAACAAGCCCACCCAAACGGGCGCCAGGTTAGCCAGCAGGGTTGACACCGTAGCGCTTATCATTTTTATAGAAACGTTCCACACCGTTACATCACAGGCGAAGATCAATCCGCCTAACAGCGCCAGCAGCATATCTTTTCTGGCCATTTGTAAGTTGCCCTTATATAAGCAGTATGGCAGCAAACATACCCAGGCACATGCAATACGGTAAAACCCGCAAACCGCAGGCGTAGCCTCTGCCCATTTAACAAATATGGGCGAAAACGAAATAAACAGTATGCCTATTACCAGGCTCAGTTTGGGGTTCATGGTTGTAAAATTAGTTAATATTTAGCATGCCTCGGCGGGGCGTCGCCCTAATGCATTCGAAGGCTATGTGTAAAGGCCGCCCGCCATGCTTCGAGTGCCTTAGCAAGGCACACCTTTTTTGCATTATTTACCAAGCAACCTAAATCAAATAATTGTAATTTAGCCGCTCTAAATTTTTTACAACAATGAGCCAGCGTATTAAGATCAATACATTATTGCAAAGCACACAAACAGATGTGGATGTAACCGTAAAGGGGTGGGTTCGCGCCTTCCGCCAAAACCGTTTTATTGCTTTAAATGATGGATCGACCAATAATAACATTCAGATTGTTGTTGATTTTGAAAACACCGACCCTGCCCTGCTAAAACGCATTACCGTGGGCGCTGCAATCAGCGTCTTTGGTAAGCTTATCGCATCGCAGGGTAAAGGCCAAACCGTTGAGGTTATTGCCGAAACCGTTGAGATATTAGGCGACTGCGACCCGGAAAAATACCCCATCCAGCCCAAAAAACACAGTCTTGAGTTTTTGCGCGAGAATGCTCACCTGCGTTTCCGCACCAATACTTTCGGCGCTATTTTCAGGGTGCGTAACACCTTGTCTTTCGCGGTGCACCAGTTTTTCCAGGAGCGTGGTTTTGTTTATTTGCACACCCCTATCATTACCGCAAGTGATGCCGAGGGCGCGGGCGAAACTTTCCATGTTACCAACTTTGACCTAGCTAACACGCCACGTACCGAAACAGGCGAGGTTGATTACAAGCAAGACTTTTTTGGCCGTGCAGCTAACCTTACCGTATCCGGCCAGTTAGAGGGTGAGCTTGGCGCTATGGCCTTGAGCGATATTTACACGTTTGGCCCTACCTTCCGTGCCGAAAACAGTAACACTACCCGCCACCTGGCCGAGTTTTGGATGATTGAGCCGGAGATGGCCTTTGCAGATATTACTGACAACATGGATACTGCCGAAGCTTTACTGAAATATGTAATTGCTTACGCACTTGATAAAAACAAAGACGACATTGAGTTTTTAACGCAGCGTTTGCTGGAAGAAGAAAAGCAAAAACCACAAAACGAGCGCTCAGAAATGAGCCTGACCGAAAAGTTGCAATTTTGCTTAAGTAACGATTTTGAGCGCCTTACCTACACCGAGGCTATTGATATTTTAAAAGAATCGACACCAAATAAAAAGAAGAAGTTTCAATACCTGGTTGAAGGCTGGGGCACCGACCTGCAATCAGAACATGAGCGCTATTTGGTAGAGAAACACTTTAAAAAACCGGTGATCCTGACGGACTATCCTAAAGAGATCAAATCCTTCTACATGCGCCAAAACGACGACGGCAAAACCGTTGCCGCTATGGATATCCTGTTCCCGGGTATTGGCGAGATCGTTGGCGGCAGCCAGCGCGAAGAGCGCCTGGAGAAATTGGAAAACCGTATGGACGAGATAGGTATACCGAAAGACGAACTTTGGTGGTACCTAGACACCCGCCGTTATGGTGGCTGCCCGCATTCGGGCTTCGGTTTAGGCTTTGAACGTTTGGTACTGTTTGTAACGGGGATGGGTAATATCAGGGATGTGATCCCTTTCCCAAGGTTCCCGAAAAACGCGGAATTTTAAGCAATCGTTATTGTCATTTAAAGCAAAGCGAAGAATCTTCTAAACGCGGTAAGCAGGCTTACGATTCTTCGCTATGCTCATAATGACAATCTCGCGCTAATGAGTTACCTGTCGCTGCCATTGGCCATTACGTAAAAGGCTTGCTCCCGCTCAATTGGGAGTGCTTGTAATCCTATGTAGAACTATGGAAAGCTATATCTGGCATCTTGCCAATTTCCCTACATTTCCCTATCTTACGCCTTGAAATTAACTTATCAATGAAAAAATTCTCCCTGATCATTTTGCTGATCGGTATCGCTACATGCCGATCATTTGCGCAAAGCCCTGCTTTGTTTATGCAGCAACCCGCTATCTCGCCCGATGGCAATTGGATAGCTTTTGAGTACAAAGGCAATCTTTTTAAAGTTGCCGCCACCGGCGGATCTGCTGTGCCGCTAACCATCAACAATGCTTACAACGGTTACCCTATCTGGAGCCATGATAGCAAAACAATCGCATTCGCGTCAGACCGTTATGGCAACTTTGATGTGTATACCATTCCGGCAGAAGGCGGCAGCGCTAAAAGGTTAACATTTGACTCTAGCCGCGATATACCGTTCGAGTTTACGGGCGACGATAAAACGCTTTACTTTGGCAGCCGCAGGCACGATGTAAGTACATCAGTACGTTTCCCGGGCGATGCCTATTTTACCAAGTTATATAAGGTAGCCGCTGCGGGTGGCCGTAGCTTTATGGTGAACCCTGCCGGCACCGATTTTGTGCACTTTAACAAAGCCGGCGACAAGTTTATTTACCAGGATGGCAAGGGATATGAAAACCCTTACCGTAAGCACCACACCTCGGCCGTAACCAAAGACATTTGGATCTACAACACCAAAACCAACGCTTACACTAAAGCGTCAACCTATATTGGCGAAGACCGCGAACCAATATGGGGCGACGGAGGTACTTTTTATTACCTGAGCGAGCGTAATGGCAACCAAAACCTATACAAATCATCAGAAGCTGATGTTACCAAAATAACCCAGATCACCAAGTTTGACAAAAACCCGGTGCGTAACCTGTCTCGTGCTGCTAACGGCACCTTTGCGTTTACGCAAAATGGTGACATCTACACCCTAAAAGAAGGCCAATCGCCACAAAAAATAACTGTTGCGGTTAATGCTGATTTCAACAGCGACCAAATACAAAACATTGCTGCACGCGGCGCGTCTGACATGGCCGTATCGCCGGATGGCAAAGAGATAGCCTTTGTTTACCGTGGCGAAATCTTCGCCTCGTCGGTTGAAGGTGGTATTGTTAAACGCATTACCAATACCCCATACCAGGAACGTATGATAGAGTTTTCTACCGATGGCCGCAGTATCATCTACTCGGTAGAGAATGAAAAGTCATGGGATATTTATAAAACCAGCATTGCCAGCAAAAGCGAACCGTCTTTTTATGCCGCTACTACCCTAACTACCGAGCCTATTATCGCTACGGATAAGGACGAGTTTCAGCCGATACCATCGCCTAATGGCAAAAAGATAGCCTACCTTGAAGAGCGTAATGTTATCAAGATTTATGACATTGCCAGTAAAAGCTCCATAGCTGTATTACCCGCCGGCGTTAACTTTTCGTATTCAGACGGTGATCAAAATTTCAGATGGTCGGCAGATAGCAAATACCTACTAGCGCAGTCTACCGAGACCAATGCTTTAGGCAGCAGCGAGATTGTTTTAATTAAAGCTGATGGCTCAAAGGGACGCGTAAACCTTACCCAAAGCGGTTTTAACGACGGCAACCCACAATTCGGCATGGGCGATAAGATGATGTACTGGACAAGCGACAAGCAGGGCATGAAAAACCTGAGCCGCGGCGCGCAAGGCGATATCTACGCTAAGTTTTTTGATAAAGACACCTGGGACAAGTTTAACCTAAGTAAAGAAGACCTGGCTATTAAAACCGAGATAGGCAAGCGCGATTCTATTGATATTAAAAAAGCACAAGCCAAAGCCGACAGCATAGCGAAAGTCAAAAAAGAGAAGGTAAAACCTGCGGCCATACCTGAATTTGTGCCTGACCTGGATAATTTAGACGAGCGTACCGCGCGTTTAACGCTTACGTCGTCCCGAATTGGCGACTCTAAATTGTCAAAAGACGGTGAGAAACTTTACTACCTGGCGGCATTTGATAAGGGTTACAACCTTTGGGTGCTATCAACCCGGACTAAAGAAACCCGTGTACTGGCAGAGATCAACGCGGGCGGCGGTGGTTTGATTATGAGTAAGGACGGTAAGTCGTTATTCATGATGTCGGGCGGTGGCGCAATGAAAATTGATGTGGACAATGGCAAGGTTACGCAAATCCCCATTGCAGCTACCTACACCCTTAACGCCGCGGCAGAGCGCAAATACATTTATGAGCACATTGTTAAACAGGTGCCTAAAAAGATGTACGACCCTAAAATGCAGGGCGTAGATTGGAAGTATTATAGCGACACTTACGAGAAGTTGCTACCACACGTAAATAACAATTATGATTTCCAGGTACTGTTAAGTGAGCTTTTGGGCGAACTGAATGTATCACACACCGGCGCTAACTACTCGCCTGTTTTGCCTGAGGGCGACAGGACAGCGGCTTTAGGTTTACTGTATGATGCCGCCAGCAATGCTAATGGCTTGATCGTGCGGGACATTATCACAGGCAGTCCGTTTGATATTGCCAAGAGCAAAATGCGTAAAGGCTATGTTATTGATAAGATAGACGGCGTGCCGATAACCAATGATGAAGATTGGGCAAAACTATTGAACGGCAAGGCCGGTAAATACACGCTGATTACTTTTCATGATCCGGCTGGCAAAACCGTTTACAACGAAACGGTTAAACCAATTGCAGCCGGTGCAGAAACCGGTATGCTATACGAGCGCTGGGTTAAAAAGATGGAACAGCTAACCGACAGCCTGTCAAAAGGCCAGGTAGGTTATGTGCACGTAGAGGGCATGAACGAGGCCAGTTATCGCAGCACGTTTGATAAAGTACTGGGTAAAAACCTAACAAAAAAAGCGCTGATTGTCGACACCCGCTTTAACGGTGGCGGTTGGTTGCATGATGATTTGGTGACTTTCCTGGGTGGTAAAAAATACTTCTCTTTCCGCCCGCAGGGTGAAGCTACCACAGGCGGCGAACCAGGCAATAAGTGGACAAAACCAAGCTGTGTACTGATGAGCGAGGGCAATTATTCGGACGCTTTTATGTTCCCGTATGCTTACAAAGCATTGGGCCTGGGCAAACTGATAGGTATGCCGGTTGCCGGTACAGGCACCGCTGTTTGGTGGGAAAACCTGATTGATAATTCGCTAACCTTTGGTATCCCGATGGTAGGCAGCTGGGGTATTAACGAAACCCACGCTACTGAAAACCACCAGATAGAACCTGACATACGGGTGCCTAACGACTATAACAAAGTACTAACCGGCACCGACCAGCAACTAGAAGCCGCCGTTAAAGAAATGCTGAGCCAGATAAAGTAGGCCGACTATTTCAAAGCACAAAAGCCACGCAGTGCGTGGCTTTTGTGCTTTGAAATGTTTTTGTCATTGCGGGAACGAAGCAACGACAAGTAAGTTTCTACTTATGATAATCCTTATGCAAGATCAAAAAGCTGGAACGCTCTTCTTTATGCAGCGGTATATCCCAATTACCCTGATAGCTCATTTTTGCAGGTAATAATTCACCATTGTAGGGCACCAGCTCAATATTCATTTTCACGTTAAAGTCGACAAAGATATTATCAAACCTCATATCAACATAGCGGCCCAATATTTTAAAGTCGCGCATATCAAATATGGTGGTAAGCTCGTTAATCATCACGTCGCTATCAGATGTACTTGATTTCCTGATCACCTTAAACCGATAAACAGGAATGGTATCCAAATATTTACCACGGGCGAACTCATACCTGTAAAACTGCCGCATATCGCTGCTAAATATTTCTGTTTTGCTGCTTATAAAAGGGATACCCGGAACCCGGCGACCCGGCGAGAAGATAAGTGTTTTAGCCTTGGCTTTGTATGAGCCATTTTTGCCGCCGCCGCCGCCTTCAAACGGATCTGCAGCAGAGAATTCAGATTTATAGGCGTTATCAAAAATGTAGTCAAACATTTCGACGGTATAAAGGTCATATTTGCCGTTCTTTTTGTAAATCTTGCCTTTATCCTGCTTAAGTAAATATTCGGTTTTGGGCTTACCGTTAACGATACTGTGTCTAATCCGCCTGTGTATCTCACCCTCTACTTTATTATTTTTATCATAGGTATAAATGTCGTTAGCGGCGGTGAAACCATAGCGTTTCATATTACGGAAAGCTTTGTAAAAGCCGGTATCAGCCAAAACCGCGTCAATAAAATCCTGCGCGTTAAGTTTGTGCGAGCGAATGTTAACCGGCGAGTCGATCACGATCGTCCTGATGGTATCCGGGTTGAAACGGACATCCTGCGCTTTGGAGCTGAAAGCTGAAAGCAAAAGGAGGAAAGCAAATAGGAGTTTTCTGTTCATGGATGTGCTGTTTGTCATGTTGAGGACCGAAGCATTTTCTACGGCCGACAATAACCGTCTTTCAAAGGTATAGATTCTTCGCTTTTCGCTCAGAATGACAACTGTTTTTGAATCACTAATTACCCAATTGTTTGACGGCCAAATAGGCCATTAAACCAATACTTTGCTCTAAAGCAGTTTCTTCAATATCAAATGTTGGTGTGTGTACCGCTGATGTAATACCGCGGCTCTCGTTACGGGTACCCATGCGGTAAAAGCAAGCATCTGCAACCTGCGAGTAGTAAGCAAAGTCTTCAGCAGCCATCCAGATATCCAGGTCCTCTACGTTTTCTTTGCCTAAGTAATCCTCCGCGTGTTGACGAACAGCGGCCGTTAGCTTGGGCTCGTTGATCAGGAAAGGATAACCCCTCATGATATTAAACTCGCAGCTGCCGCCCATGCTTTCTGCAATACCTTCGGCCATTTTTTTCATCTTGATGTGGGCCTCGTCGCGCCAGTTTTCATCCAAGGCGCGGAAAGTGCCTTCCAGTTTTACCTCATCAGGTATAACGTTGGTAGCACCATTGGCTATCACCTTACCAAATGACAAAACAGTAGGATTAATAGGGGCCGACATACGGCTTACGATCTGTTGCAGCGCCACTAAAATATGGGCGGTAATAAGCACCGGATCTATATTATTATGAGGTTGAGCGCCGTGGCCACCCTTACCCCTCACCGTTACATAAAGCTCATCTGTCGAAGCCATGTACTGCCCCGAGCGGAAACCAAATTTGCCCGCATCTATTAAAGGCATTACGTGCTGGCCCAATACGGCCTGCGGTTTCGGATTTTCTAAAACACCCTCTGCAATCATTAAGCTTGCACCGCCGGGCAGGCGCTCTTCGGCAGGTTGAAATATCAGTTTAACTGTACCGCCAAACTCGTTTTTTAACTGCGTTAATATTTTTGCTGTGCCTAATAATGATGAGGTATGCACATCATGTCCGCAGGCATGCATTACGCCTTCGTTTTGTGATTTATAGGGCACATCGTTAACTTCTGTAATAGGCAAGGCATCCATATCAGCACGCAGGGCTATTACCTGGTCAGACGGCTTTTCACCTTTAATTAAAGCAACCAAGCCGTTGTCGGCCATACGCTCCCACCCAATACCCAGCTCGTCCAGCTTTTTAGCAACAAATGCCGATGTTTCTACCTCCGCAAAAGATAGTTCAGGGTGGCTATGCAAGTGGCGGCGATTGGCTACCACTTCATTATAAAGCCCTTTTGAAAGTTCTTGTATCTGTTGCTTAATCATCTGTCGCTGCTATTTTTGGTGGGTTAATTTTAGCCCTTATTATAAAAAGACCTGTGTAAGCGCCCTTAAGTTCCTGCATCATTCTGTCCGCCTCTAATCGTGTCCTGAAATCGCCGGCATGTACCTTATAGTTGGGTGCCGAATAGCTGATGTAGGTACGCATCCCTGCATGCTCATTAATAAACTGCTCTTGGGTAGCAAACGCGCTTTTACGGTTTGGCCCGTTAAATATTTGCACGCGGTAACCGTAGCTTGATGTGCCCGCGCCACCTGATGATACAGCAGGAGCAGAAGAACTACCGCCGCTAACCTTTAGCGTCGCCCGGCGGGCTGCAAAGCTGTCTATGCGGGCATCTTTTATTATCTCAACCGTACCACGCGTGGTTTGCGCCCGTGCTATCATCGGCATAAAAAAAAAGCACCCGGTTATTAGGCTGAAAATGGCTTTATAAACGGGTGCTTTTGTCATTGTTGAAACTCTTTATGTCATTGCGAGCGATAGCGTGGCAATCTCACGCATGCAATTCATCACTGCAAAGTTCGCGATTGCTTACTTCCGCGCAAGGCGAGATGTATTTACGCCTGGCCTATGCCATGGCAGCTTTTATATTTTTTACCGCTACCGCAAGGGCAAGGGTCATTTCTGCCTATTTTTTGCTCAACACGTACCGGCGATTGTTTTTGCAGCTCGCGGGTGTCCTCAAAATCAGGTAAACCGCTACCGTCGCCGGCGAGTTCTGGTTTTGACGTACGCATGTTACGCATATCAGTTTTAGGTTGCGGGCGCGCTTCCTGCACCTCGTCTGGCGCTTGTTGAGCCGCTATACCACCTCTAAATAAGAAACTAACAATCTCTTTGTTTACACTAGCCAACATAGCGCGGAACAGGTTAAAGGCCTCAAACTTGTAAACCAATAACGGATCCTTTTGCTCATACACCGCGTTTTGTACAGACTGCTTTAACTCATCCATCTCGCGCAAGTGCTCTTTCCACGAATCATCTATCAGTGCCAGCGTCACGTTTTTCTCGAAAGACTTGATCACCTCCACACCATTATTGTCAACCGCCTTTTTCAACGGAACGGCAATTTGGATAGAACGTACACCATCTGTAAATGGCACTACAATGTTTTCGATAACGTTACCACGGGTGTTATAAACGTCTTTCAATACAGGGTCGGCTTGTTGTGCTATCGCTTCTGATTTACGTTTGTAAAATTCAGTTACATCCGCAAATACACGATCAACCAAATCATTCAATTTAGCACCTACAAACTCATCCTGGCTAATCTCCATATCAACAGAGAATAAGCGGATAACTTCTAAACGTAAACCTTCAAAGTTGTTTTGTTCTTTATACTCAGTAACTACGTCTTCAACAACATCAAAAATGGTATTGTTCAAATCCACGTCTAAACGCTCGCCAAACAGGGCGTTTTTACGTTTAGTGTAAACTACGGTACGTTGCGAGTTCATCACATCATCATACTCTAACAAACGTTTACGGGTACCAAAGTTGTTTTCTTCTACCTTTTTCTGCGCGCGTTCTATCGAGTTTGAGATCATAGAATGCTGAATCACTTCGCCTTCTTCAATACCCATACGCACCATCAGGTTTGAGATACGCTCTGATCCGAATAAACGCATCAGGTTATCCTCTAACGATACAAAGAACTGCGAAGTACCTGGATCGCCCTGGCGGCCTGCACGACCACGCAACTGTCGATCGACACGACGAGACTCATGGCGCTCGGTACCTACAATGGCTAAACCACCGGCTTCTTTAACACCTGCACCCAGCTTAATATCCGTACCACGACCAGCCATGTTGGTAGCAATGGTTACGGTACCTGTCTGACCGGCTTCGGCAACTACGTCTGCCTCCTTCTGGTGCATTTTGGCGTTCAATACATTGTGTTTGATACCGCGCAGTTTAAGCATGCGGCTCAACAACTCAGATATCTCTACCGAAGTTGTACCCACCAACACCGGGCGACCGGCTTGCGTAAGTTTAACAATCTCGTCGGCAACGGCATTATATTTTTCGCGTACGGTGCGGTAAACCAAATCCTCCAGGTCCTTACGGCTGGCAGGTGTGTTGGTTGGTATCTCAACAACGTCAAGTTTATATATTTCCCAGAATTCGCCTGCTTCTGTAACTGCAGTACCCGTCATACCGCAAAGCTTGTGGTACATACGGAAGTAGTTTTGCAAAGTTACGGTAGCAAAGGTCTGCGTAGCATCCTCCACCTTAACATTCTCTTTAGCCTCAATAGCCTGGTGCAACCCGTCAGAGTAACGACGACCATCAAGCACACGGCCGGTTTGCTCATCAACGATCTTTACTTTGCCATCGTCAAGGATATACTCGGTATCTTTTTCAAATAAAGTATAAGCTTTTAGTAACTGGTTAACCGAGTGGATACGCTCTGATTTGATAGAGAAATCGCGCATCAGTTCGTCTTTCCTGGCGATTTTTTCATCTGCAGGCAAGTCGGATTTTTCGATAACCGCAATCTCTGTACCCACGTCAGGCATCACAAAGAAGCTAGGATCTTCGCCTGATGCGGTGATCAGCTCGATACCTTTTTCTGCCAGCTCAACCGAGTTTTGTTTCTCGTCAATAGTAAAGAAAAGCTCCGCGTCAACTTTGTGCATCTCGCGGTTCTGATCTTGCATGTAATGGTTTTCAGCCTTTAACAAAAGCTGCCTGTTACCACCCTCGCTCAAAAACTTAATTAAGGCTTTGCTTTTTGGCAAGCCACGGTAAGCACGCATTAAGGCTAAGCCGCCATCTTCGGGACCGGTTTTACCATCAGCAAAAGCTTTTTTAGCTTCGTTTAAAACACCGTTTATATAAGCTTTTTGCGCGTTAACCAAACGCTCAATGCGTGGTTTCAAATCATAAAACTCGTGCTCATCACCGCGTGGGATAGGGCCTGATATGATTAATGGTGTACGGGCATCGTCAATTAAAACCGAATCGACCTCATCCACCATGGCAAAATGCAGCTTGCGTTGTACCAATTCTTCGGGGCTACGTGTCATGTTGTCACGCAGGTAGTCAAAGCCAAACTCATTGTTGGTACCAAAAGTAATATCGGCCAGATATGCAGCGCGGCGCTCTTCGCCATTTGGCTCGTGCTTGTCAATACAATCAACAGATAAACCGTGGAACTCATACAATGGGCCCATCCACTCAGAGTCACGACGTGCCAGGTAGTCATTCACCGTTACAATATGCACACCCTGACCGGCAATAGCGTTTAAGTAAGCAGGCAGCGTAGCCACCAATGTTTTACCCTCGCCGGTAGCCATCTCAGATATTTTACCCTGGTGCAATACGGTACCGCCAATTAGCTGCACATCGTAATGAACCATGTTCCAGGTTACCTGGTTGCCGGCAGCGGTCCAGGTGTTATGGTGAATGGCTTTATCGCCTTGAATAACAACATTTGATTTTGTAGCAGCAAGCGTGCGGTCAAAATCTGTTGCTGTAACCTCTATAGTTGGGTTATTGGTAAACCTGCGGGCAGTTTCTTTAACCACTGCAAACGCTTGGGGCAGAAGATCTAACAAAACAACTTCCAGCGCTGTATCTCTATCTTTTTGCAGTTTATCCAGTTGCGTATAAAGCTCAACTTTCTCCAGCATATCCATATCCTGATTGCCTTCAGTTTGCTCTTTTATCGCTTTAATTTCATCGTCGATACCGGCTAAACCTTCGCTGATGGTTTGTTTAAAAGCTATGGTTTTGGCTCTAAGCTCATCGTTAGTCAGTTGGTCAAGTTTGGCATACTCTGCCTTTATTTTTTCAACGATAGGCAAAATAGCCTTAACATCGCGGTCTGATTTGCTTCCGAAAAGCTTACTTATAAAATTTAGCATATTTAGTTTTATCTGAATTGCAGCAGTTCAATAATTAAGCCACTGTAATTTTAAAGTCATTATGACAGTAAAGGTAAGGTTTTGAAGCCAAAGGTTAAAGGGAAAAGGGCTAAAGGTTGGCTATTTGTGGTAGGTGATACATAGCTATTGTTACTTCCTGTAAATAATAGTTCGGTCATATATTTGACTAAGCCTGCCGTTATAATACATTTTACGTATCAGCCAATTATGCTTGTTGTCAAACTTTGGATAGATATAAGTGTACGTAACCATAGTTTTCGTTTCGCCGAAATCAAGATAAACTACCTGTTTGATTAGATTCCCCTTGTCATACGTAAACACAGACTTGTCCTCTTTCAAGGTTACCTGACTAACTTCGACATCCTCTGTACAATTATTGTCTTTGTCGTATTGGTATTTGTGGTGATATTCTAACTTTCCGCGAGTATCGTAACTTTTTGTCTCAATTACATTTCCTTCTTTGTCTAAGGATAGCTTAGCTACTGTGACCAATGCCTTGTTTGGCTCGTAATAAGTTTTTACTTCTATAAAAGATGCGAGCGGATTTAAAGCATGCACATATTTATAGCCTGGGCTGCCCCCTGAGTCATAATTTATTTTTTCCAGTAAATTGCCTTTATCGTTGTAGCTATAGGCAGTCCTTACAGGTAGGTTGCCCTTTACTATAAATCGTTTTCTAGTTTCGTAATCATAAGACCGATTTTCTATTAAATGACCGATTTTGTCATATAAAGACACAGCCCGGGTATCAATTGTGGTATTGGTAGAGTCATCATTTTTGATATGAATTTCATTTTGAACAATAGAATCCACACCACCTTTGATGTTCCATGATTTTAAGGTGTAGGAGTACAACATTTGGCCAAAGCATGAGTTGCTAATTAAAGTAACTCCGCAAACTAAAATGCCTTTTAATAATTGGCGATACATAAGCAAATTTGAATTATTTACGATAGGTTATTTCTCGCTCAACAACACCCGCTAACTTCCCTTCCGAGTAGATATTCTTCACCAGCCAGTTATGCTGCTTGTCAAACTTGGTGTATTTATAATCCACGGTACTGGTAACTTCGGCACCTGCTCCGGCATAATAAACGTCTTTAATCAAATTTCCTTTTTTGTCATATGTATGTGTCCATCTTCTGTCCTTTGGCGTAATATTGATGTGATGTTCCGTCGCTTCAATCCGCTCTCCGTGAGCATTGTAGGTGGTGGTAAATCTTGATATTAACTTCTGTGACGTATCAGAAGTGCTCCGTTCAATAACATTGCCTGCTTTATCTTGTCTAATTTGTGTTACTGATAACAACACATCGCCTGGCATTCCGTATCGCTTAGCTTCAATTAAGGTATCGTTTTTATAACTATACACCTCTTTCACAAAGCTACTTTTACTTCCATACGTATCTCCATGGTAAATAGTCATACCAATAAGCCGTCTATCTATATCGTAGTTATTGATTATTCGAAGCTGGATGCGATCCGGGGCGGTTGGTTGTTGCTTAACCGATGTAGTATACATGTCTTGATGGCCCAATTGCCCGTCTTCGTTGTATGCCAACCCTAGTTTATATTTATTTTGCTTTGATTGATCTTTGCCGGTATTTGTAACAGCGAAGCCGTTTATTATAACGGAATCTATCTTGCCATGAACGGGTGCCCAAGCCGGATTTTTACCATCACTGTATTGCGCAAAACAGATGCTGCAGGATGCCATAAAAACCAGACAAGCTAATGGTAATTTGAATGATAGGTTCATTAATATTTTGGTTAAGGTTTGGCTTAAACGATATGAATTTATAAATATTACATCCTACCTCCAAATAATTATCTTTGCCGCCATGAATATCCTGATACTCGGTTCAGGCGGAAGGGAAAGCGCCTTCGCCTGGAAACTTGCCCAAAGCCCAAAATGCGACAAAATTTTTATTGCCCCCGGCAATGCCGGTACCGGAGCCTATGGCACCAATCTAAATATTGGTGTTAACGATTTTGAAGGCATTAAGCAAGCGGTGCTAAACAATGGCATCAACCTGGTTTTGGTTGGCCCCGAAGAACCATTGGTGCGCGGTGTTCATGATTTCTTTTTAGCAGACGATCAACTAAAAGGCATCCCGGTTATAGGCCCGCAAGCCGAAGGCGCACAACTTGAAGGCAGCAAGGATTTCTCTAAACAATTTATGACCCGCCACAACATCCCGGCGGCAGCATCGCAAACTTTTACTGTTGATACTTTGCAACAGGGTTTGGCCTACCTGCCAACCATTGGCTTACCGATAGTTTTAAAGGCGGACGGTTTAGCGGCAGGCAAAGGTGTATTGATTTGCGCCACGCTTGAAGAAGCGCAGCAGGAGTTAAAAGAAATGCTTACCGAAGCTAAGTTTGGCGCTGCCAGCGCCAAAGTGGTTATTGAGCAGTTTTTACAAGGCATTGAGCTATCGGTATTTGTATTGACAGATGGCGACAACTATAAAATATTACCATCGGCGAAAGATTATAAGCGCATTGGCGAGGGCGATACCGGGTTAAATACGGGTGGCATGGGTTCGGTTTCACCGGTTCCGTTTGCTGATGAGGCTTTTATTAAAAAGGTTGAAGATCGCATTATCATCCCAACAGTTAATGGACTGAAACAAGATGGCATCCCCTACAAAGGCTTTATCTTTATTGGCCTGATGAACTGCGGTGGCGACCCCTATATGATTGAGTACAACTGCCGCATGGGCGACCCTGAGACTGAAAGCGTACTACCCCGCATTGAAGCAGATTTGGTCGACCTACTGTTAGGCGTTGCCAACGGCAATTTAAATGAGATAGACTTTTCGGTATCTAACCAGGTTGCTGCAACGGTAGTTTGCGTAGCCGGTGGTTATCCCGGCGAGTACCTAAAAGATAGAGTAATCAGCGGTATTGATAACGTCCGCGGATCATACGTTTTCCAGGCAGGCACCACGCAACGGGGTGAGGATATTTTAGCCACCGGTGGCCGCGTGCTAATGGTTACCGCCCTGCGCGACAATATGTTCGACGCCCTGCAACAAGCTACCGCCGATGCCAGCCGCATTTATTATGATGGTTGTTATTTTAGAAAAGATATTGGGTTTGATTTGCTCTAAGAACAACTTTTGTCATTGCGATTACTAAGTTCCCCCGCAATGACAAACAACAAAAGGGGCCTTGCAATCTGCAAGGCCCCTTTTGTTTAAACCACGGCTTTCACAACTTTTCGTTTCCGTCGATAACAAATCACGGCATACCACAGCCCTCCTATCGCCAAAATAAATACCCATAAGTTTAACAGGCCAACCATCACATCGCCAAAAACACGCCATCCGTTTGATAGTGCTAAGCCAATGCGCGTACTAACCGGAGTATTATAAGCACCAAGGTCATCGTTTACTATCACCTCTGCGTGAACGGCATTGTTCTCGTATAAATT
The DNA here is from genome assembly GCF_042686155.1 of Mucilaginibacter antarcticus. Classification (NCBI taxonomy): domain Bacteria; kingdom Pseudomonadati; phylum Bacteroidota; class Sphingobacteriia; order Sphingobacteriales; family Sphingobacteriaceae; genus Mucilaginibacter; species Mucilaginibacter antarcticus. Next base: position 62,493 of record NZ_JBHUON010000008.1, read on the forward strand.
CAGGGAAAGTGTACTAAAGTAAGCAGCCTGATCGGTACGCATATTGGCTATTTTCTTATCTACAAATTCGTCTTTTAAAGCCAGTAAAGTGTCCGCGCCGGCTTGGGTAAGTTTTATTTTACTGCGTACTTTTGCAGACTCCTTTCGGTTCTCGGCTTTCAGCTCGGTTTCGGCATAATCAATGGTACGATCTTCAATGTCCAGTTTACGGGCATCAACATAAATACCTAAATGATTGAGCGAATCCATAAACGGCTCCAGAAATTGGGTTGGCATTTTCAGGGTCAGGTCGGCGGTTCTGTTAAAAACTGTAAGTCTTTTTACTGAGTCGTCGCTTAATTTTAAATCCTGCTGGCTTATTGTGTTAGCCTGCTGGTTATTATGTGTCACCATCCCACCGCATTCCAGCGTTAGCTTTGAGATTCTCTCGGCAACGCTTTGCACATCCTTTACCTTAATGCGCATATCCGCTGTTTTAACCAGTTTTACGCTGTCCGTTATTGCTGACTCTGCAGAATAATTTCCGCGTCCTTTACATGCGGCAAGCATACCAATGCCGGCCAGCATAATTAAAATTTTTGCTTTCATAATGTTATGATTAAAAGGTTTTTTGTCCTTTGGTACCGGCCGGTAATTTTAGGTTGTGTTTTTATATTGATACCGCAAAGAGGTTAAAAGTAACCCTGTGTAACATAAATAATTATTTAAGGACAACTGCCATGCGGAGACGTAAGGGCATTGCGTCTCTACGGACTGCATCCAAACAAAAAAGGCCTCCCGTTGCCGGAAAGCCTTTATGATATTTTGTAAAAGGATATTATCCGGCTAATGCTGCCGCGCCGCTCACAATCTCTGTAAGCTCGGTAGTAATAGCTGCCTGACGTGCCTGGTTGTATGAAAGTTTAAGGGCTTTCAACAGGTCGCCTGCGTTCTCGGTAGCTTTATCCATTGCAGTCATACGGGCACCGTGTTCTGATGCTACCGAATCTAATACGGCGCGGTATAACTGGATCTTGATGTTTTTAGGGATCAGCTCCGCAACAATTTCTTCTTTTGATGGCTCAAGGATGTAATCAACCTGTTGGTTAATAGCACCTTTAGTATCTTTAAATTGCTCAGCTTTAGCTTCAATTGGTGGTACAGGCAACAATTGTTCGGTGATTAAAAACTGTACAGCTGCGTTTCTAAAATGGTTATAAATAACCTCGACACGGTCATATTTGCCTTTCAAAAAGCCATCCATGATAGACTCGGTAACGGCAGAAACTGTGTTGAAGTTTAAATTGTTGTAAACCTCGTTATTGTTACCAATAACGTTGTATTTACGACGCTCATAAAACTCCTGTGCTTTTTTACCAATAGCAACTATAGATACATTACCTGCCTGTAGCTGCTCGCTGTATTTCTCGGCAATAAGGTTGTTTGCAGTTTTAATAACGTTAGCGTTAAAAGCACCAGCCAAACCACGGTTTGAGGTAACAGCTACTACCAATACACGCACAGGCTCGCGCTGTTGTAAAAACGGCGAAGAGCCATCCTCTAAACTTGCTGACAAGTTTGACAATAGATCCTTTAGCTTGTTTGCATACGGGCGCAATTGTACAATAGCGTTGGTAGCACGTTTCAACTTAGCCGCCGAAACCATTTTCATAGCTTTGGTGATTTGCTGCGTTGACGATACCGACGATATCCTGTTTCTTACTTCTTTTAAATTAGCCATTTATCGGATGTGCAAATTTGCATATGTGCAGATGTGCAAATTAATTTGCTTGTATTGTATCAAATGCGCGGTTATACAGGTCATCTGCACATCTGCATATCCGCACATTTGCGTATTATTTAGTTGTAACTTGCTGACAGTTCTTTAGCAACTGTTTCAAGTACACTTGTTAACGAATCGTCAAACTTACCTGCTTTTAAGCCGGCAAGTACTTCAGGGTGACGTTGCTCTAATTGCGTGGTAAATTCTGCCTCAAACGCGCGTATTTTATTTACCGGCACATTACGCATTAAGTTTTTAGTACCTAAGTAAATAATTGCCACTTGTTTTTCAACCGATACCGGTGAGTATTGACCTTGTTTCAAGATCTCAACGTTACGGGCACCTTTGTCTAACACGTTTTTAGTTGAAGCATCAAGATCCGAACCGAATTTTGAGAAAGCCTCTAACTCGCGGTATTGTGCCTGGTCAAGTTTCAAAGTACCTGCCACTTTCTTCATTGATTTGATCTGCGCGTTACCACCTACACGAGATACCGAGATACCTACGTTAATAGCCGGACGAACACCTGCGTTAAACAAGTTCGACTCCAGGAAGATCTGACCATCAGTAATTGAAATTACGTTGGTTGGGATGTATGCTGATACGTCGCCTGCTTGTGTTTCAATGATAGGTAAAGCAGTTAATGAACCACCGCCTTTAACGATATGACGGATAGACTCCGGCAAATCGTTCATCGCTTGTGCTATCGAGTCGTTAGCGTTGATTTTAGCAGCACGCTCCAATAAACGACTGTGCAGGTAAAATACGTCACCAGGATAAGCCTCACGGCCTGGTGGGCGACGTAATAATAAAGATACCTCACGGTAAGCTACAGCTTGTTTTGACAAGTCATCATAAACGATCAAACCCGGACGACCTGTGTCACGGAAATACTCGCCGATAGCTGCACCTGCAAACGGAGCAAAGAACTGCATGGTGGCAGAGTCTGAAGCGTTAGCGGCAACAATGATAGTGTATGGCATAGCGCCTTTTTCTTCTAACGTACGAACGATGTTTGCAACAGTAGAAGCTTTTTGACCACAAGCCACATATATACAGATAACCGGTTTGCCGGCATCATAAAATTCTTTTTGGTTGATGATGGTATCGATACAAACCGCAGTTTTACCTGTCTGACGATCGCCAATAACTAACTCACGCTGACCGCGACCGATAGGGATCATCGCATCGATAGCTTTAATACCTGTTTGTAATGGCTCAGTTACCGGCTGACGATAGATAACACCCGGAGCTTTACGCTCTAAAGGCATTTCATAAGTTTCGCCAAGTATAGGGCCTTTACCGTCAATAGGGGTACCTAAAGTATCAACAACACGGCCTAGCATACCCTCGCCTACTCTGATAGAGGCGATCTTTTTGGTACGTTTAACGGTGTCACCTTCTTTAATTTCGTCAGACTGACCTAACAATACAACACCTACGTTATCTTCTTCTAAGTTCAAAACGATACCTTGCAGGCCGTTATCAAACTCAACCAACTCACCTGATTGTACTTTTGTTAAACCATAAACGCGTGCAATACCGTCACCTACCTGTAGTACGGTACCCACTTCTTCTAATTCAGATTCTGACTTAAAACCGGCTAATTGCTGACGCAAAATTGCCGATACTTCGTCTGGTCTTACCTCTACCATTGTTTTAATTTATTTAGAGTTTGTTTGTTATTGTAATTTAAACTGCCGCTGTGGCAAAATTTTTCTTAATCTTATTAAGGCTGGTTTGTACGCTGGTATCTAGCTGTCTGTCGCCAACGGTTAATACAAAACCACCTATTAATGACGGGTCAACTTTAGTTTCAAGCACTACCTGGCCACCAATAGCCGCTTTAACTTCGGCAAGCAAAGCTTGCTGGTTAGTTGCAGATAACGGAGTAGCAGAAACCACCTTAGCTTTAGTGATATTATTTTTACGGTTGTACAAGTTAATAAACTCGTGCGCGGTGCCATTAACAACTTCTCCACGGCCTTTATTAATTACCAGCTTAAAAAAAGCTATCGTTAGCGCATTTACTCTCGAAGCAAATATTTCAGTAAGAATATTAAGCTTCTTAAGGTGAGACACCATAGGGTTGCTTAACACCGCCGCTAATTGCGAATTCTCTTTTAAAGTTTTGGCAAAGAAAACCATATCGTTGTTAACCGCTTCCAGAACATTTTGCTCTTCTGAAAGATCGATCAATGATTTGGCATATCTTGATGCTACCGCTAATTCTGACATATTATGTGAATAGTTAGTAGTGAGTGGTGAGTGGCGAGTGGTGAGTTAACTACTCACTATTCACAGCTCACCATCCACCATTTACAATTTAACTTCTTTTAATAACTGGCTTACCAGTTCGTCTTGCTTATGTTGATCTTCTAGTTGTCTCTGCAATACCTTTTCAGCAATTTGCAATGACAAGGTAGCAACCTGATTTTTAACGTCAGCCATAGCTATCGCTTTTTGGTTGTTAATCTCAATACGTGCCATTTCAATCTGGCGTCCTGCTTCTTTCTGTGCGGCTTCTTTGGCTTCAGCAATAATGCTATCTTTAACCTTTTTAGCTTCGCTCAAAATAGCGTCACGCTCAATACGGGCTTGTTTTAACAAAGCTTCGTTTTCGCTGGTTAAGCGGCTCATTTCTTCTTTGGCAGCTTCAGCTTTTAAAAGGGCGCTTTCAATTGAACGCTCGCGCTCGTCAATGGCACCCATAATTGGTTTCCAGGCAAATTTTGCCAGCAAAAACAATAAGATCAAAAATGCTACTGTTGACCAAACAACAAAGCCTAAATGATCATTCAATAAACCGTCAAATAATTCTTCCATTATAACTTTAAAAAAATCTTGATACTTTAACTTTTAAATTAAGGCCTGCCGCCAATCGCTGCAAGCCTTAATTTTTTTTAAGGCAAATTATTTGCCTAATAACGCAACTACCACACCGAATAAAGCAACACCTTCTACAAGGGCCGCAGCGATGATCATTGCAGTTTGGATTTTTGCAGCAGCTTCTGGCTGACGAGAGATACCTTCCATCGCTTTACCACCTACTTGACCGATACCTATACCAGCACCGATAACCGCTAAACCTGCACCTATTGCAGCAATACTTCCAGTCATTTTGTTAAAATTAAAAGTTAAATATAAATTATTGTTATTTACTAATTAGTGGTGATGATCTTCAACCGCTGTACCTATAAACAGGGCTGTTAACATCGTAAAAATAAAAGCCTGTAAAAATGCTACCAAAAGCTCCAACACGTCCATAAACAACACAAAGGCAACAGACACAGGTGCGATAAACATCGACTTAAATATAAAGATCAAAGATATTAAGCTTAATACAATAATGTGGCCTGCAGAGATATTTGCGTACAAACGTATCATCAATGCAAATGGCTTTGATATTACACCAATCAATTCCACAGGGATCATGATAGGGTACAACCAAACCGGTACATCTGGCATAAAAATGTGTTTCCAGTAATATTTGTTAGCGCTAAAATTAACCACTAACAATACTATGGTTGACAGCACAAACGTCATTAATATATTACCGGTAACGTTAGCGCCACCCGGAAAGATGGGTATTAAGCCCAGTAGGTTGTTTATCCATATAAAAAAGAATATGGTAAGCAAAACAGGCATATAGCGCTGGTAACGGTAACCTATGTTAGGCCGTGCAATCTCGTCGCGCACAAAAACAATAATTGGCTCAATGAATGATTGTAATCCCCTTGGCGCTTTACCAACGGTTTTTTTGTATGCAGATGCAACGCTGATAAATATTACCAGTAATAATATACCGGCTATCCATAATGCTACAACGTTTTTGGTGATAGAAAAATCGTATATCTTATAAGATGTAGCTTTATCTACATTACCTGCAGCGTCAACAACTCTTATTTTATCTTCAACCAACTTATAGGTATAGTATTTACCCTGGTAAGCATCATGGCCGTGATTGAATTTACTTGATGAGAAAAACTCGGTGCCTTTATCCGTAAATAATATTACCGGCAAACCTATAGATACATCACCAAAAACATGCCATGAGTGGGCATCGCCAATGTGCTCTAAAATGGCAGTAGTAGGGTTAAAAACTTCATCGTGACCGGTCGCTGCAGCTCCGTGAGCTTCGGCAACTTCATGATGAGCGGCGTGCGTGGTATCCTCTGTTGCAACAACAGCCGTTTCCTGATGATTTTCATGTTGTGCAGCAAAACTGTTACAAGCGAAAAATGCCAGAAAAACGCCTAAAACGACACCTGAGGCTAATTTTTTTAAGTTCAAAATATGGCTTAAATACATCTAAATAAAGTTTTTTACCTTAAATTTTGGTTGCGCAAGTTACGCAACAAAATATAAATTTCAAAGCCCGTATTTAAGAAATATAAATACATAAAATTAAGCATAAATATGGGCTTGTCAACCTTGTTAAACATCACATAAATCAGCACAAAAACAAGGCATGCCAGCAGCTTAAAAACCGTTGCGCCCATAAAAACCTGCGTATACGTTTCAGGATCGCGTTTTTGAGCCATCAGTACCCCTATTACGGCCGCCAAAGTTAACCCGCCAACAAAGGCAAATAATAACCAAAAGCGAGGTATTATCCAGCTATTATTACAAGTTAATGTTAATGCCAGCGGCGGCATAGCCAATACAATGGTAAATATCAAAAAGGGTACAATTTTTTTAACCATTATTTCGGCTTACAGATCTGATAACTAAATACAGGGAGACAAAAACACCGATAAGCGACAGCACTGCCGTTACCCATTTGGTATCATGAGCGGCATTCTCGTCAATTTTGTACCCTACAAACGTAAACACGCCAATAATCACCATCATTTGAAAGCCAAGGCCCGCGTACTTTGCATAAGTGCTTGTGTTTTTAGCTATATCCTTTACTTCATTTTGTTCATTTTCCGGCATGCACAAATTTATTAAATCCTATTGCATAATGTTTAGTAATTTAGCTTGCTTTTGTAATTACTTTTTTAGCCTTGAAGAGCATCAGGAAATCTGTCATAAACAAGCGTAACTTTTGCTGGGGATTAGTGGGGGTATTACTTTCCGCCGGCTGTTCTTTTCAGAAAAAATCGGGCTTTAACCGGGTTATGCAAAACTTAACCACGCATTATAATATACTCTATAATGCAAATGAGCTGCTGCGTTTAAAGCAGGAAGCCTACGCCATATCATCTTTAGACCAATATGGCGACATACTAAGCGTATACCAGGATACTATAACACATACCGACGCTGCCGACAAGGATCTTGAAGCGGTAATTACCAAAGCGAACACCATTATAAGCGAAAAAGAGCAAAGCAAATACGGTGGCGATGCTTATTTACTGTTGGGTAAAGCCAACTTTTTAGATGGTAAGTTTTTTAACGCCGTCGAGTTTTTTAGCTACGTAATACGCTCCTACCCCGCAGATTTTAAGCTGACGCAGGAGGCTGCCGCCTGGAAAGTACGAGGGCTACTCTACCTAAATAACTACAAAGAAGCTAAAGAGACTTTAGACTCGGCCTTTGTAAACCCCGACTCTACTAAATACAAGCATTTTAGCGGCGCGGTGTACGCCGCGGCACTGCAGTACGACATTAAAACGCAAAATTATGCCGACGGAATAGCAGCTGCAAATAATGCGATAGCCTACGCAGATACCAAGTTGCAAAAATTGCGCTGGACGTTTATTTTGGCGCAGCTGCAGGAGCTAAACAACCAAAATGCGGACGCGCTGGCCAACTATAAAAGCCTGGCAAAAAGTAACGCGTCGTTTGAGATGGCTTTTAACGCTGAGCTTAACCGGATAAGGATTGAAGAAATGCACAATGGTGTAAAGGTAAACCGCGTTACCGTTTTGCTAAGTTTATTAAAGGATGAAAACAACAACGAGTTTAACGACCAGATATATTACCAGGTGGCACAACTATACGCCGCCGATAAAGACGTGGACAACGCGCTGCAATATTATAAGCTATCGGCAGCTAAAAGCCTGAAGAACCAAAACCAAAAAGGATTGGCTTACCTGCGCATTGCCGATATTAACTTTAACACCAACGGAGATTATGTAGCAGCCAAAAACTACTACGATAGTACACTGTTGGTTTTGGCGACAACTTACCCCGGCTACCAAGCTATTAAAAAGAAAGGCGAGAACCTGCAACTACTGGTTGACCAGTTTGAAATTATAGCGCACGAGGATACGCTCCAACTGCTGGCCAAAATGGACGAGCCAACCCGTTTAAAAACCATGGACGATATGGTTGATGCGCGCATTTTGCAACAAAAGGTTTCAATCGCAAACAGCACAGCCGCTGTACTTGCCACCGCCTTGGCAAATGCAGGGGGTCCAACATCCGGCAACCCAACTACCGGCAATAACTTTTACTTTTATAACGCTGCCGCGGTAAGCAAAGGGCTAAACGAGTTTAAGCGCCGCTGGGGCAACCGTAATTTGGAAGACGACTGGCGCCGTAGCCGCCAAACCGCGGTTGCAAATGTGGTTGGCGGCTCGCCTGCAAGTGCCGGGGCTGCTGATCCGGATGCAGTGCCGGGCGACCTGCGCAAATCTTCGACGGATATTGCGGCCGGCAACTATCGCCAAAGCTTGTTACAAAACCTGCCGCTAACGCCGGTATTAATGGCACAATCTAACACGCGGACATATAACGCTTACCTGGAGATAGCGAACTTTTACCGCGATGTTTTGGAGGATAAAAATGAGGCTATCATTAACTACGAACTTTTGTTGACCAAATATCCCGAAGACAGGGGGAAGGCACCTATCTATTATAGCTTGTATCGTTTGTACGCTGATAAAAATCAGGCTAAGTCTACCGAGTATAAAAACCGGTTGCTTAAAGAGTTCCCTGAAACACTTTACGCCAAGGTGATCATTGACCCGGATTATAGCAAAAAGATAAGCGACAGCGACGCGCAATTTAACGAAGCATATAATAAGGTGTACGCCTTGTACAGCCAGCGCCAATACAGCCAGGTTATTACTCAAACGGATGCCTTGCTGCAATCATACCCGGGCAACAAAATGCTGTCGCAGATCTACTATTTAAGGGCGATAGCCAATGGCCACCTACAAAAGGTTGAGCCGTTCCGCGCCGAGCTGCAGCAAATAGTTAGCACCTACCCTAACGACGAGTTAGTGACGCCACTGGTTAAAGAACATTTAGCGTATGTTGACGCCAACAATATCCAATTAGCTACGCAAACTGTAGCTATTACGGATACCGATACTTCGGGCCTATACTTTTCGCCCCCGGTAGAGTACCAGAAAGACGCCGTGTTAAACCGTGGCCGCACATTTGCCGCAGTGCAAGTGATACAAACCCCGGTGACTAAACCTGTAGAAAAGCCCGGAGCAATACCCATCCCACCACCGGTAATTAAACCGGCTGCACCTGCGGGGAAAGATTCTGTAGTTAACAACAACGTTGTAGCAGCGCCGCCGGTAACCAAGCCGGTAGATGTTACCGCACCCGGGCAGGAGCCACAAGTTGTTATCCCCCCAAAAAGAACAGTGTCAAACTTGTTTAATGAGCGCGACAGCACCGACTACTATTTTGTGGTTAATGTAAATACAGGTACAACAGATCTGTCATCTTCGCGTTTTGGGATTGGGCAATTTAACCGCACCAAGTACCAGGGGCAAAACATCGCGCACAAATTAAAAAACGCGGGACCTGATAATCAACTGATTTACGTTGGGCGGTTAACCAGCTTGGCGGCTGCTAAAGCGTATGCCCGCAATATCATCCCGCTAATGCCTCAAATAATGAAGCTACCTGCCGATAAATACAGTTTTTTCATCATAACCCAAGAAAATCTGGATAAATTAGCCGGTCAGAAATTACTGGATGAGTACATTTATTATTATCAACAAATCTTACTGAATCAATGATCGTTAAATTATCTCAACAAGATATAAAAAGATACAACTGGTACATCTGGCGGTTCGTCATCGCATGCTTCGCATTTGTTGTTATACTGATTGGCCTTACTACCTTTGGCGCATTTGGTCCGCTACCTTCGCTACGCGAGCTGGAAAACCCTAAAAGCGATCAAGCCTCAGAAGTCCGATCTTCAGACGACCAGGTATTGGGTAAATACTACAGCAAAAACCGCTCAAGCGTTCCTTACAGCAAAATATCGCCAAACGTTCTCAATGCTTTAGTGGCAAAAGAGGACAATCATTTCCTGTCACACTCGGGGGTTGATTTTTGGCGCACATTTTCTATCATCCCTTATAATTTAATAGGTAAACGACAGGGTGCCAGTACTATCACCCAGCAATTAGCCTTAAACCTTTTTAGCGACGAAGAACGAGCGCGCAACCCGGTTAAGCGCCTTTTTCAGAAACTAAAGGAACTTATTATCGCTATCCGTATTGAGAAACATTATACTAAAGAAGAGATCATCACTATGTATTTAAACACGGTTGATTTTGGATCAAACACCTTTGGCATATCCGCTGCGTCAGAAACATTTTTCAATACCACGCCGGATAGGTTAACGCCTGATCAGGCTGCTACCATTATACAACTACTAACAGCGCCTACAGCAAACTCGCCAATACGCAATCCAGAGCGCGCGCTTGCCAACCGTAATTTTACACTGAGCCGTATGGTACAGGAAGGTTTTTTGGGTGCCGATGAAGCTGAAAAAGCAAAAGCAAAACCACTGGGGCTTAACTATCATTTAGTGAGCCACACCGAAGGTTTGGCACCTTACTTTAGGGCGGTTGTAAAAGAAGATATTAAAAAGATTTTAAAAGAAATACCCAAAGCAGACGGGAGCGCCTATGACCTTGACCGCGACGGACTGAAAATATACACCACGGTAAACTATAAAATGCAGCAATACGCCGAAGACGCCCAGCGCGAGTGGATGCGAAAATTGCAGCATCAGTTTAATACCGAGTGGAAAGGTGTTAAGCTATCAACACGCATCAAAAACTATAAGCTACTGATAGATCAGGGGATGCGCCAGTCTGACCGTTACAGGCAATTAAAGCTGGAGGAAAAGTCGGACGAAGAGATTGCCACAAATTTTAATACGCCTGATATGGTAAACCTGTTTACCTGGAAAGGCAATATTGATACCTTAATGAAGCCTATCGACTCTATCGTATATTGCCAAATGTTGTTGCGCAATGCCATGATGAGTATGGACCCTACAACGGGTTATGTTAAGGCATGGGTAGGCGGTATCAATTTTGAGCATTTTAAATACGATCAAGTAAAAAAAGGCGCACGCCAGGTTGGCTCAACAGCTAAGCCTTTTACGTATGCAGTCGCGATTGAAAATGGTTACTCCCCTTGCATGCAGGTTGATAATGTGCCGGTAACTATTACAGGTTACGGTGATAAAGATTGGACACCTGGATCATCATTAGAAGAAACTGTACCAGGCAGGATCACTTTACGAACAGCCCTGGCGCGCTCGCAAAACTGGGTAACAGCTTTTATTATGAACGAGGTGAAGCCCGAGCCTGTAGCCAATTTAATTAAAAACATGGGGGTACATACAGATGTTCCGCCTTATCCAAGTATTTGCCTGGGCGCCTTTGATGCTACGGTAATGGATATGACCGCGGCCTATTCGGCCTTTGCTAATCATGGCGTATGGACAGAACCAACTTATTTATTACGTATTGAGGACAAAAACGGAAACCTGATTTATAGCAAGACCCCAAAAGTTAAACAGGTAATGAACGAACAGGTTGCTTACGTAATGGTGGATATGATGAAAAGTGTAATAGACGCCGGTACAGGCTGGCGCATGCGCGGCACCTATAAATTAACTAACCCCATAGCCGGCAAAACAGGCACTACTAACGAAAACTCTGATGGTTGGTTTATTGGTATGACCCCTAACCTTGTAACTGGCGTTTGGACAGGTTGCGAAAAACGCGACTTCCATTTCAGAACCACTCATAGCGGCCAGGGTGCCAACTCGGCGTTGCCGGTCTTTGCGCTGTACATGCAAAAGGTATATGCCGACTCATCGTTAGGGATAAAACCTAATATCGATTTTGAGCTACCCAAGCAACCGCTTACTACAGCGCTTAATTGCGACGCGTATAGTGATGAACAAAAAGGAACCAACGAAGTTGAAAAGAAGCTAAGTTTTTAATCCGAAAGATATAAATAACGTCATTGCCGGGAACGAAATTGAGATCAGTTTGTTCTTTGCAGTGACGTTGGCATTTAACAACAATGAGTAAATTCGATTACAAAGCAGCTATTCAGAACATCCCTCATAAACCTGGTATTTATCAATACTGGAACGAGGAGAACGAGCTTATTTATATAGGCAAGGCTAAAGATCTGCGCAATCGTGTTACCTCGTATTTTGTAAAAGATACCAACGTAAATGCCAAAACGCGGGTACTTGTATCAAAAATACGGAACATTACATTTACCATTGTTGATACCGAAGTTGATGCCTGGCTGCTGGAAAATAGCCTGATAAAGAAGCATCAGCCCCGCTACAATGTGATGCTTAAGGATGACAAAACTTATCCGTGGATCATCATTAAAAACGAAAATTTCCCCCGCATATTCTGGACACGCCGTATTGTTAAAGACGGCTCTAAATACCTTGGCCCATACGCATCTGTGAGTATGATGCATGCGATTTTGGGGTTGATAAAAGAAACCTACCCCTTACGTACCTGTAACCTTGCGCTGAGCCGCCATAATATCGACGCCGGCAAGTTTAAGGTCTGTTTGGAGTATCAACTAGGTAACTGCAAAGGCCCTTGCCAAAACTACCAGACAGAAGGCGACTACGATAACAGCATAGAAGAGATTAAAGATATCCTAAACGGCAAAATAGGCGCCGTGGTGCGCAAATTAAAGGCTGAGCTTGATGGTGCTATCAGTACCATGAACTATGAACTGGCACACCGTTTAAAGCGCAAGTTTGACCTGCTGGAGAATTATCAAAGCAAGTCGACCGTTGTCAACTCATCTATTACTGATGTGGATGTTTTCAGCATCGCCTCCGAAGAAAAAATAGCCTTTGTGAACTTTTTGAAGGTAATGAACGGTACCATCATCCAAACCCAAACTATTGAGCTTAAAAAGCGACTGGATGAAAGCGATGAGGAACTGTTAGAGCTGGCTATAGGCGAGTTTAGAACACGTTATAATAGTACATCTAAAGAAATTATCGTACCGTTTAGCATTAACGTAGATGATTCTAATTTAAAGTTTACCGTGCCAAAACTGGGCGAAAAACGTAAGTTGTTAGATCTGTCGCAAAAAAACGTGCAGTTCTTTAAAAAAGAGCGCATTGACCAATACGAAAAACTGAACCCTGAGATCCGCACAGAGCGCTTGCTTACGCAGATGATGAAAGATCTGCGCATGAACCAGCTGCCCCGCCATATTGAGTGTTTTGATAACTCCAACTTCCAGGGCAAATACCCGGTGTCGGCTATTGTGGTGTTTAGGGACGGCAAACCGTTTAAAAAAGATTATCGTCACTTTAACGTTAAAACCGTTGAAGGCTCTAATGACTTTGCCACCATGGAAGAAGCCGTGCTGCGGCGATACCGCCGTGTGCTGGACGAAGATACCGGCTTGCCACAGCTGATTATTATTGACGGTGGCAAGGGCCAGCTATCATCAGCAATGAAGAGTTTAAGATTATTGGGTATAGATAAGCAGGTAACCGTAATCGGCATCGCAAAACGCCTGGAAGAACTATATTATCCCGGCGATCAGTATCCGTTGTATCTCGACAAAAAATCAGAAACGCTAAAGGTTATTCAATATCTGCGCGACGAGGCTCACCGCTTTGGCATCACCTTCCACCGCAAGAAGCGCGACAAAGGCACTTTAGCTACAGAGCTTGAACTGATAGAGGGCATTGGCAAAACCACTGCAGAGAAGCTTTTAAAATACTTTAAATCTGTCAAGAAGATCCGCGAAGCGGATGAAGTTACACTGCTTGAAGTGGTGAACCTGAAACAGGCCAAAGCAATCATCGGGTATTTTAACGGTACTGATGTAATTTAATTAAAAGGTAAAATTCAAAATACGTTTAGACGAATGCCTTAAAGCAAAAAAGCCAAAACCTGCTAAGATTTTGACTTTTAAATTTTTGAATTCGACTTACCTACTTAGTACTGCCACAAATTAAGTTCCCAGTCCATAAGGCCTTTCTTAATTCGCTCAGCCTCGTACAGCCTGTCTATACCTTCAGCGTAATCACGGATACGCTCGTCCTTGTCGTTTGATTCTTTAACGATGTATGATGCAAATAAACGTTTAAGGAAAACATCATCAAGACTTAAATTAGTAGCATCGTTGTTATGGTTAAACGCGGTTTTTGTAGCTAATATTTTGCGTGCGTCAAGGAAATATATCCAGAATGCCGGTTGATAATCTAATGTAACCCCATCGCCTGCGTTTGGCCTAACCATAGGTGCTATGCCTATAATGCGTGGCTCCCATACAGACCGTTGTTTGTCAAATATCCAGTCTTCTTTAATACGAAACTTAATAACACTATCGGCCTGAAAATCACTTGCAGCCATACGGGTGCCTGTTTTTTCGCCATTTGCATTAAAAATATCAACTCTTGAGCTGTCCGATAACTTAAGTTTAGCTTGCTCTGCAGTAAGCCTATTACTCCAACCCGAGTCGCCGTTAGGGTCATCTTTAGTTGGGGTTGGATCAAACGCGGTTAATTCACCAGTGCTTATAGCATCCATTAACGCATCAATTAACCTGCCTTTTGGCGATGCCATAAACTGGTTCATTTTTTCGCGCAGGTCTATCTCGCGCCAAATACGTTTTTTATAAATAATATCAGCCTGACGAACCTGATGATATGGTGTTGGTACAGCCTTTTCTATGTCAGTCGTTACGTAATAGCCGTCTGTCAATTTCTCAAAAGGCTTTATAGTGTCAGGTTTTAAAGCCGTGTTGGCCACGGCTGGCACTAAACTAGTACCTGTCGATTGTTGTGCACCGGCGCTTCCAACCTGGGTTGGTGCCGCTACGCGCTTTTTGGTTACAGGCTTTTTTGTAGCAGCCCTTTTTGCTTGCGCAAAGGTACCAAGGCTAGCCAGGCAAAGTGCAACTATTACAAATCCTTTTTTCATATCTCTATCTCAACTAATATTAGTTAACCGTAAATATAATATCGTCCAAACCGCGCTGACTGCCGTCAGGGCCAACGGCCATGATGTCTCTAAATACAACGGTAGATCCCGGCACTACATTGTTCATTGCTGTACGTATTTGACCGCTTATTTGATTACCTGTACCGCTAACAATCTGTGCGTCCTGGCGTGGTCTGATAATTACCATCGTAAAACGGGTAACGTTAAATTTAGCGTTAAACTCAAAGTTTTCAAGGTTAGCAAAAATGGCCTCTTGCGCCTTTATATTAGCAGCGCTGATCTTACCACCAGATTTACCGGCTAACTGCGCTTTAGGGTCAGGTATACGTTTTACCCTGAACTTAGTTGATCCTAAAACCATTACTCTACCTTTAGATACCTCGCCCGATACATTCACCGTAGCGGTACCCATGTTACTTACCGTAACCGTATAACCATTGCCTGACGGTGTTATGTTACCACCGCTCATACTCACTCTCAGATCTTTTTTGGCAATGCCCGGAGCCGATATAGAAACTGGGTTAGGTACACCAATATACAATACGTTCATCGCATCAGGCGATACAACGGCTGATGGACGGGCTACTGTGTAGCTAGCACTTACCTGCTTAGTATCAGTAGTTCCATCAGTCTTTTTATATGTTATTCTACCAATCCAAGTATAAACACCTTCTTTACTTGCTACGACTGTATATTTTCCCTTTCCTGATTCCACTGGCAATGGAGAACCATTAGCTGTAATAGTAGGATTAGATCTAGAGTCAGATGCTGTAAGAAAAACCTCTGCCGTGTAAGGTTGACCCACTAAAACGTAGCTTGTTGGCGCCACGGCAACCGCATTAAACTGGTCTAGGTTTACAACAGCCTGATCAACTTCTCCTAATATCTTTTTTACAATTTCGTTTTCGGCATTTTTTGCATCAGCCTGTATCTTGGCTAATGTAGTCAGCGAGGCGCCTAATGGAATACCATCGCCAAAGTTGGCCTCTTGCCAGGTCTTTTTCACATCACCATGTTTAGGCGGATCTACAGCGTTCAACGAAAAATTAACACCTGTTCTTTCTTTCTCAGATAGTAGGCCTAATAACTTATCGCGTGTATCATCAATCAGCTTACGCAACTTGTCGGCTTTTTTTTGCTGCACCATAATCCGTGGAGATATATCCAGATCATCACGGGCATTAACATCATTAATCTCCGGGTTAATACCCCCGCCCTCTTTTATTAACACTGCTTTAAGCTCTTCTATGTATTTATCAAGCTCTGCTGCAACGCGGCTAGCCTCTTTAGCTTTAGCATATACAGGCTTAGCTCTTTCGGGCTGCTCTTTAAGCTTTGTTTTCTCAAAAGCAGAGTAGGTATTATCAATACCGGTTATAACGTTCTTGCGCGAGCTATCCAGACTGTTTGTGATGTTTCTAAAAGCATCGAGCAAACTATCCGGAACATTCATCGCTACAAGGCCCAAAAGTACAAGGTATAAAATACCTATCATCCGTTGCCTTGGGGTTTCTTTACCTCCAGCCATGCGCTATATATCTTTTTTAAATTTTAACCTATTTAACTAACTGAATTATGCTTGGCGCGGTTGGTTCATTGCGGTTAGCATATTACCGTAAACAGCATTTAACGACGACAAGTTTTTAGCTAAGCGCCCTACTTCGTCTTTAAACTGTTTTGAATCTTCTAACGATTCGTTGAAATTGTTCATCGTCAACGAAAGGTTTTGATAAAACTTGTTCATTGATTTTAAATGCGCGCTCGAGTCTTGTAACTCCAATTCGTACACAGCATTTAAAGCAGAAAGGTTTTTAGCCAGACTGTTAACCTGGTCATGATAAGCTTTTGAAGCAACGTTGGTATTAGCCAGCTCTAACAGGTTGCCCGATGCTCTTTCAAACGATGTTGTCAGTTTATCATAGCTCTGCGTGGCCTCTTTTACTTTAGTAGTGAAAGCCATAGTAGCTTCGCCGGCGTCGGTTACTTTTGATATCGAGTTTACCTTATCACCAAAAGTTCTTAAACCATCTGCAAGGCTGGTTATTAATTCAGGGCCGATCTTTGCATCGGTCATCATTTTATCAAGTGCTGCTGTCTGCGAAAAGTTATTATTGCCTGTACCAACTGATCTTTGTGATGTTTTTGGTAATTCGCCATTATAGTCATGCGCCAATTCAGGATAGGCTCTTGTCCAGTCAATTTCTGCGTCTTCTCTTTGAAATCCTAACAATAAAAACAACAATGCCTCTACAGTTAAGCCACCTGCAATAAAATACGTAGCACCCGGCCAGTGCAATATTTTAAACATCAACCCCACAATTACTACCGCGGCACCCCACGATACAACATTCCCAATTCCGTATGATTTTTTTTTGCCAGCCATAATTTTTAATAATGGTTATATAATAAAAGTTATAAGATTTTGTTTGATTATCGTTTGTCCCTTAGATCGCGGCCCTGGAAGTGGGTTACGCAACGGAAACCTATGTATGATTTTGCGCTATCCTGGTACTCATAAGCGCGTACAGAGTTTTGCAGAAAATAGCCAACGTCTTTCCATGACCCACCACGTATAACCTTACGTTTTGCAACCTCCGGATCGCCTTTTTTTGCTTCGTAGCTAAACGTAGGCGCAAGGTCATTCACAAATGTTGATGCCGACGCGTCGTAAGCAGATTGTGTCCACTCGGCTACGTTACCTGCCATATTGTACAGGTTAAAGTCGTTAGGGAAATAAGATCTCACTTTGACAGTATAAGCGCCGCCATCGTCAGAATAGTTACCGCGGCCCGGTTTGAAGTTGGCCAGCAAACAACCTTTAGCGTTTTTAATGTAAGGGCCACCCCATGGATATGAAGTACCTACCCTGCCACCACGTGCAGCATACTCAAATTCCTGCTCGGTTGGCAGCTCATAAGGCGAGCGGTGTGGTAAACGTCTTGAGTCTTTGTAGGCATCATTGTAACGTGTGCGCCAGATAGTAAAGGCGCGTGCCTGACGCCAGGTAACACCTACCACAGGGTAATCACGAAATGATGGGTGAGAAAAATAACCTTCAACCATTGGCTCATTGGCAGCGTATGAAAAATCGCTTAACCAAACCAGCGTATCAGGATATACCGATACGGTATCGCGCAAAATAAAGTCCGACCGGCGCGCCTTTGGGTTATTTCTGTTATTAGCAGCCTCGCGCAATAAAGGCATGGCGTAATTGTATTTTAATAAACGTACATCAAGTTCATTGCGATCAAAGATACGATCGTCGTCTTTGTAGTACATTTCCTGTAGCCTGGTAGCATTAGCACTTGGAGCACCGCGTTTTGCACTTGCAGCAAAAGGGGGGTTCTGTTTAGCATATTTCCAGTCTATGTATTTTTTCCCGGTTGGGTTTGGTGCCGCGGCGCCTTTCCCTGTAGCGCCAAGATAATACTTAGGGTCATTTAGATAACTAACTATAGCGATAGAATCTCGCACCCAGTTAACAAACTGCCTGTACTGGCTATTTGTTATCTCTGTTTGATCCATGAAAAATGCGGGAATGGTAACTTGCCTGGTTTGAGAAATTTGAGCAAAAGTAATATCCTGATCGGTTTGACCCATTAAGAAGGTTCCCAACGGAATATAGGCCATACCTACGGGTATTTCAGAAGGAGCTGATCTGGCAGCTACACCTAACACCTCTCCCCGGTCCGCCCCGCCACCTTTGCCGCCAAACAGGCCGCAACCGCTTATTGTAATGGTACCTAAAACTCCTATTAAAAAGTATATATGCTTCATGTTTTACAAATCAAACCTGGCTATAAGTTATAACACAAAATGACCTCCGAATATATAAAATTTGTACCATCAAAATTGCAAAAAATGTCTTTTTATTAAAATACTAAACATTTTTTAAACTTAGACGCAAATTTATTAATAAACGCTGGTAGATTATAGCATCAAATTCCTCTAAACTAATTAGTTAAACCATTTAAGGTTTCTATTAATTGTTTATACGGTAATTAACGCAAAATGTTGCAAGAAGGTTTAAAAAAAAGCTAATTATTTATTTACCTGCTTACAATATTGCTCAATGGCCATAGTCATTGACGGCGCAGCCGGCGTTGGGGCCGGAATATCTAAAAGCAAACCTGCCTCAATCACAGCCTTGTGCGTGGTGGCACCAAAGGCGGCTATACGGGTATTGTTTTGCTTAAAGTCTGGAAAGTTTTTGTATAATGATTGTATACTTGAGGGGCTGAAAAAGGCAATAATATCGTAAAACACTTCGGCCAAATCGCTCAGATCGCTGCAAACGGTACGGAACAGTACGGCAGGCGTAAAATCGTAACCGTTTTCAAGCAAAAATTTCTGGGTTTCTTCGGCAGCCACATCAGAGCAAGGGTATAAAAACTTCTCGCTTGCGTGCTTTTTCAACACTTCGGCCAAATCTGTAGCTGTTTGTTTGCCAAAAAAGATCTTACGTTTGCGGTACTGGATGTATTTTTGGAGATATAATGCAATGGTTTCAGACAGGCAGAAATATTTCATCTCTACCGGCACTTCAAAACGCATTTCTTCGCAAATACGGAAAAAGTGATCTGCAGAATTACGGCTGGTAAAAATAACAGCAGTAAAATCAGCAAGGCTTATCTTATCCTTTCTGAAATCCTTGGCAGGTACACCTTCAACATGGATAAAAGATCTGAAATCAATTTTCAGGTTGTGCTTTTTAGCAAGTTCCGCATACGGATTCTTATCGCTTTCGGGTTTCGGTAAAGTAACTAAAATACTTTTAACCTTTTTCTTTCTATCTTCCAATTCCGTGTGTAATAAACCAAAAATTTAAATATTCAGCGCCTTAAATAATATCAAAACGGGGCAAATTTCGAGGGCACAAAGATAGATAAATAAATAAAATTTATGAAATCGAAAATTAGAAATTATATTAACGCTGCTGCGTAAGTATAACCAGGTAAAGATTACAACTATCAGCGATACTGCTGCTATCAATAAAACAGGTACAAATTGAGCTGCCAGTAAGGTAAAACACACCGTAACCGGCAAAAACACAAAAGCGATATTGAAATAGGTTAAATAAAGCACTGATACATACTCTGACACCATTTTCTGAATATCAAATATGAAGCCTATGGCCCGTAACAGCAAAAACTTAACCGCGAAAAACAGCAAAATAACCACAGAGAATGATGTAAACAGTCTGAAACCGCTTACGCTGTAATACAGGTTTTTATAAGCAGATAGCTGGTACAAAAACAAACCAAACGTTGCGCCAAACAGCAAAAACAGGCCTATAAAAGCCCAAAAATTTATCTGGGTATCGTCTTTATTGGTTTGTACCAGTGCGCGTTTGCTATAAAATGACAATACTACATACCGCAAATCCTTATGCATAGCTAAATTTAGTATGGCTGTATAAAGCAACAAGCTTATCACCATTAAAATTACCCATGGGTCGCGCGGGGGGCGCATGTGGCCGTTACGAAGGTTACTTTTTGATTTAAAAGGGATATCCAGAAACTGGAAACCGCTGTACATGTGGTCTTTAATGAACTGTGCCGCCGCTTGGCTGGTCATGGTCGAATCGGGGTAGCGGATGAACTGCATGGCCACCGAATCACGCATAAACCGCTCGCGGGCCTGGGTAGCCAGTATTACCGAATCAAGCACCTGGCCGCTGTTGGCCTGGGCGGGGGTAATAATGCGGCGGGGGCGGGGCGCTACCGAATCAAGTTTTTCCTGCGCCTGCGCTGCAAACATGCAATTTATCAGCAGAAGGAAACAAAAAATAGCACGGCGCATACACTTTCGTGGGTTATCTTTGCAAAAATATCCTAATTTTTCAGGTTTTAGGCAGATGGGCCAAAAATACGTTGCTTACCGTGTTTCTTTATTGGGGATGGCCGCGGTAGCAGGCTTGCGTAATGATTTTTTTGAAAGATAATCTGCTAATTGCTCAATCTTGTCGGTGCCGATGATATCTGCGCCGAAGGTTACTTGCGCATCCCATGCCTCCTGCGTATCAGGTGCACCCCAAAATCTTACCAGTTTACCGGTGTTTACATGGACGCTGTCTACCGTTTTCTTTAGCCTTTTGTAATCGGCATCCGGAATTGCACCCACTCCTTTCCACGCCGACCATTTTTCAAAGTTAAGGCTCACCTGCCCTATCCGTGCCCATTGCGCGGGATCATGGGGATACATTAGGTCATCATCAAACCAAAACATCGATGCGTACTTATAGAAATTGGCACCCTGCGGTCGGTTACCGCTGATCAGGATCTTTAGCCGTCCTTTCAGGTTATCCCTCGTCATCAGGTAAGGCTCCAGATCATTTAGTGCTTTTTCAAGCTTGGGAAGGGTTTTGTTATAATCGTCTTTGATATCTACCAATAAACATAGCTGACGCAGGGTGTCTCGTTTAAGAGCGTACAAAATGGGGTCGAGGTACATACCCTTCAACGAACGTTCTTTAAACAGTTGCTTGCTGCTGTGCGATACCAGCAACTCGCCATCTACCAAAAATATATCAGCCTCAATAGAATTATAGCCATTAGCCAGCGCCTTGTAAAACGGGCTATTGTTAGCATAATCATTATGCGAATGGGTGTACCGCGCCTGACCAAATGCACTAACCGACGAACACATCGCGACAGCAAAACAAACTATTTGAGCCCTTACTTTCATGCCGATAAAACTAATCTATTTTGGCAAAAGTTAAATTACGATTGGGTTAATTATTTATCACATGTATATACGGCCAGCTATGCCTTCTTAATTTTTAAGCGCCGCTATTTTAACATTTTTAATTCCAGTGCCTTCCGATCTAAAAAGCAGCTTTTCTACTTTTAAATCCGGGCGAAAAGCGATCATGGTGCGCTGTCCGGCAATCTCGGTGTCTACCTGCGAGCCACCGAATTTAGCGCTGTACTTTACAATGATGCGCACTTTGAAAGGTTTATCGGTGCCCTTCAAATTTTCAATAGCGTAATTACGCGCCCCACTTGGCGAACCACCCTCGCGCAACGACTTCTCTGATCTTGAGAAAGCATCAAGCTGCCCTCTACCGTATTGGGCTTTATTTGCCCTCGGGCTAACCTGCACCTCGCAAGCCTGATTATCACCATCTTTCCCAAAAAGCAACGCGCCGAGTTTTCCTTGAACGTCCGTACCGGGTTCAACATCAAAGCTAAGCAGGAAAGACGACGACCCTGTGCTAAACGTGGAGGTTTGCTTTATTTGAGTAGCTAATGATCTTGCTTTTTGGGTAGCCGGAATGATCTCTTCCATCCATTTAGTACCTATTCTGCCATCGGCAGACTGGATCATTTCATGTATAACCAAAGAGCCGCCCCAGCCCGCAATAGGGATCCACCCGGCTAGTACGAAACGGCCATTTTTTATCTGGGTTACGGCCGGCACATTCATCCCGTTATAAAAATCTAACCCCGCTTTAACGCCGTTTACAAACTGGTCTTCGGGCGCGCTGGCCGGTTTAGACCAATAGCCCGTAAATCCGCCTATTACATAATCGTAATTCCCCCAGCGGAAGAAGAAGGTACAATCGCCTCCCGGCGGGAAGTTTGGATTGACAGAACGCCAGCCACCGACGATAGATTTTGACTCCCAAGTCCCTTTAGCGCCATAGTTAGCCAACATGCGCAAACGGCCTTCAGGATCGGTATATACACTTGGGTTTTCGCAAGGGTGAAATAAGATCTTTGTCTTTTCGAAATTACTGATGCCATCCTGGCTAACAGAATAGGTAGACCCTGCGGGATAGCCTTTCAGCGTATCATAACGGAAAGAGCCGGTAAAACCGTTTTTATTGTAATAATCCCACTGTAAGGGCAAGGTAGTTAACTCTTTAGGGTAGATGCGCGTAGTATGTAACCCGTAGCTGATACTCAGTTTATTATCGAAAATAAACGGTGTACCCGTGCCCATCGTTTCCCATTGTGCCTCTATTGGTGTGGCAGCGTCATGCTCTGTCCAGGTTTTAAAGTCTGTTGTTGACAGGTGCTCAAAATAGTGCCCTCCCTTGCCAAATTTGCTGGCATGGCCACGGCGGTCAAACAGATAAAACACGTGATAGCGCCCCTGATGATAAAACGTCGCGACATCGCCTACCCAGCTGTTGTGGCCTTGTGGTGTCCAATACTGAATTTCGTTAGCCGTGCGGGGTCTGCTTAAAACGACTCTTTGAGGTTCAATGCCGGGGAAGATAATCTCGGCGCCGGAAACCAATGAGGGATTGATCTCCCAGCTGCTTTGTTTCCCCCACTTTGGGTAGCCTAAAGCAAAATCGTTATCCAATAACTCATTGTCTACATACAAAGTCCACCTGACGCCCGAGAAATGGAGCACAACGTCATGCTGCCCGCTAGGTTTTGCCAACATGGCTAATGGGATGCCTATCGGCATATCGTGGCCCTTAGGCTCGGTAGGAGGATAAAGTTTAAGCGCTGCTTCCAGTACCGGCACAGAACCATCAGCCATTGCATAAGCGGGATAGTTTTGACGTTTCTTATCCTTTGGGTCATGCTGAAATGTGGTAAGATTAAGCACTCCCGGGATAGTAAGAAGATTTGTAGCTGCGGTTACTGCTTTTAAATTAACCCTCATTTTTATGGTAAAGCTGCTGCTATCAAACGGCGCCGTAAAGGTGGCGCTTGTTTTTTGTGATGACAATGTGCTTAATGCAATACCACCGGCAAAACGCCAGGGCGAAGCATTTAACAAAAGTTGCACAGGCTTTTGCTTTTGAGCGTAAGCCGTATAAGGCAGGCTGGCCACAGCTGTCAATATTGCTAAAGTGTATTGAGCTACTATCTTTTTCATGTTTATAATGAAGGTTGTTGTTTTAACTGATTAACTGTTAACGCTGGCTCCGGCTCATTGCCGCTAAGCTGAGCGCGGCTATATCGCCTATATTTTCGCCCAAACCGGCGGGGACGATCCTGCAGACCTGGCGCGCGCCAATGTAGGCCTCGCGCTCAATCACCTGCATCATGCGGGTATCTAATAACGATTTTGCCCTGCCGTAAATGCTGCCCATGATAATAACTTCAGGATTTAGGATATCTATCAGTAATGAAAGGCCTCGGCCGAGGTATTCGGCGCAGGTGTTATAAATGCTTATCGCCAGGTCATCGCCCCTGTGGGCAGCTTCGGCTACTATTTTGGCGGTAAGTTTTGGCAAATCATCCAGACTACCGCAAAACGATACCTTTTCACCCACCTGCAACCGCTCGCGCACCATAATTTGCGCTAGTTGCGCTATGCCGCCACCACTAGCCCACCCCTCAAATGACCCGGCTTTACCAAACCCTACCGGCCCCATGTCTGACAAGCGCAGGTGCCCCACCTCGCCGGCGAAATCTGATGTACCCGAGTAGAGTTGCCCGTTTAATATCAAGCCCGCTCCCATACCGGTACCAAAGGTTAAAAAGATCACATTTTCACAGCCTCTGCCGGCTCCGTATTTCCACTCGGCAACAGCGCAGGCATTGGCATCGTTTTGCAAAAGCGCAGGGCGGCCAAAGCGCTCTTCGGTCATCTGTACAATGGGGATGTTATCCCACCCTGGCAAATTAGGCGGCGATAATACCAGGCCCTTCTTACTGCTAAGCGGACCACCGCAACTTATGCCAATGCCCTTCAGATCAGCGTTCTTTAAGTTGTTTTTGGCAAGCAAATTTTCGGCAGCGGCAAATAGCTGCTCAATCATATCATAGGGCGGTTGTGTGGTGGGCATGGCTACCTTGTCGATGATTTCCATCGGGCCGTCACCCTCCGACCGGCCAATTATTACGGCGCATTTTGTGCCGCCTATATCAAATCCTAATAACATATTTGTTGCTTATTATAAGTCTCGTGGGCTGCCGCCTTTGCGCCAGTGTTCTTCAATCTCTTCCAGCGATTTGCCTTTGGTTTCGGGGATATAATGCCGTCCCCACAGCATCCCCAAAAAGCAAATACCTGAGTATAAAAAGAAGGTTGCCGACACGCCAAAGTTGTTTACCAGTTTAAAGAATGTGAACGCAATAATGGCGTTAAAACCCCAGTGCGCCAACGAGCCAATACTCATGCCCACACCCCTGACATTTAGCGGGAACACCTCTGATATAAGTAACCAGCCCAAAGGCGCCAGGCTAATGGCAATAAAAATGATGTAGCAAACAATGCTTAACACAGCAAAGACAGGCAAGCTTGCACCCAGCGCCTCTTTAAAGTAAAAGCATGCACCTAACATAGCCAACGAGGGGATCATGCCCCAAATACCGATCATATATAACTTACGTCGGCCAACTTTATCTAACAAAATAACCGACACAAAGCAGGCCAGCACGTTAACCGTGCCGATGATAATAGCCGGAACGATAGATGCTGTGTTGCTAACAATGCCCGCCATTTTAAATATGATTGGCGAGTAATAAATGATAGTATTTACGCCAGAAAATTGCTGAAAAAAGAAGATACCAATGGTGATGATCAACGCAGGGCGCAGCCATGGTTTTAGTATTTCGGCACTGCCGGTTTGGTTCTGTTCGGTAAGCTCAATGTCGCGTTTAAGGTCCGACAGCGTTTGGGCTATGAGATCAGGATCTTCGACTCTATTCAGCACAGCTTCGCCCTCCGCCCAGCGGTTTTTACTAATAAGCCAGCGCGGTGTTTCGGGTAAAAAGAACATACCGACGAGCAAAATAAGTGCGGGGAATAATCCCACAAAAAACATCCAGCGCCATGATTCAAGGTCGGCATCATTGCCCAGCCAATAGTCCGTAATGTACGACACGAGGATCCCGATAGTTATCATCAGCTGATTGAGCGTAACCATGGCGCCCCGGCGGCGCGTGGGCGCAATCTCGGCAATGTACATAGGCACCACAAACGAGGTAATACCAATAGCGATGCCGATAACAACCCGCATCCACATTAAAAACACAATGCTGTTGGCATAGGTACAGCCTACCGCGCCAATGGCAAATATGACAGCGTTGATGATGATCATTTTTTTGCGGCCCAAATAGTCTGACAGTTTGCCGCTGGCTATAGCGCCTAGTACCGCGCCCAGCAACACGGTAGTGGTTACCCACTCCAGGCTGGCATCGCTTAGTTTCCAATACTCTTTCATAAAGGGCAAGGCGCCCGATATGACGCCGGTATCAAATCCGAACAGCAACCCGCCCGTAGCGGCTACAATGGAAATGAGCAAGACGTTTGACCTTGATTTGGTTGGTTTCATTTCTTCTAATTTTTGGTTTATGGTGGTTTTATCTAGCTATCTATTAATACGAAATGCACTTCAAAAATCATTCTCTACATGAGCGACCAACTACAAGCTCAGAAATGCAATGTGTTGCGTCTTTGACTTCAATATTTGTCTTATGATGATCTATCTGCTCCATTAACTTATTAACTGCCGCCTGCCCCATTGCCTCTAAAGGTTGACGTAAATGGGTTATAGGTGAATAAAAAAGATCAAAGGCTTCCGACTCATCAAAACTCATTACCGATAGTTGCGACGGTACTTGTACTCCCAATTTGTTCAAGTATTTTAAGCCATTAATGGTAAGAGTATCAGTAGCAAAAAATGCGGCATCGCAGGGTTCAGTATGGTTAAGAATGATGTCTAACCCGTGTTGAATATCCTGTACCCTATCAGCGCTGTCAACCTCTTGCAGCCAATGCTTTTTAAAACCTAGATCATGATCTTTAAGCGCATCCAGGTAACCCTGGTTACGCTGCTGTAAGTGATAAAAGCTGGTTTGATAATTGAAAAAAGCGATATGCTGATGTCCTTGTTTAATGAGGTGTGTGGTACCATCATAAGCGGCTTTATAATTGTTTAGAGCGATGTGATTGACCGGCACCTCCGGGAAATATCTGTCTAACAACACAAAAGGCACACCCCACTTTTGCAGCATCTTTATTTGCTGCTGCGATTTTTCTGTAGGCACCAATATTAAACCATCCACCTGCCTGTTAACAAGCGCGTTAACCAGCTCTTCGAAAGTGTCGTCATTTTCATTTGAGCTACCAAACAGCACGGTGTAGTTTTCCTTTTTTGCTTCGGCTTCAATAGCGCGGGTAATGCCGGTACTAAATCGATAATTAATATCGGCCACCACCAAACCAATAGTATTGGTTTTAAGCATCTTAAGGCTTTTGGCAATTTGGTTAGGACGATAGTTCAACTCTTCGGCCGCTTTCTTGATCTTTGCGGCATTGTCTTTACTCACTTGTTTCTGCTCCGCTTGCCCGTTTAAAACGTAAGACACCAGGGCAATAGACACACCAACGTGCTCAGCAATATCCTTGAGGCCTACTTTTTTCATGAAACGCTTTTAATAATTGGTTGATCAAATTTATCACTTTAAACGTTTAAAGCAAATTAAAATCAGGATTTTATTCGCATTTTCACTTATCCGCATATCTTCACTTTGTACTACCTTTGCGTCATGGTCGGCATCTACATCCACATTCCCTTTTGCAAACAGGCTTGCCATTATTGCGATTTTCATTTCACAACTTCCTTAAAATATAAGGACGATTTACTGCAGGCGTTGGTTAAAGAGATCCAACTGCAAAAAAACTACCTGCAGGGCCAAACTATTAGCACCATATACTTTGGTGGTGGCACACCATCGGTTTTAGCTGCCGCAGATATCAACCTGTTACTGGATACCATCACCGGCTTACATACTGTTACCGCTGACGCCGAGATTACCCTCGAAGCCAATCCGGATGATTTGGACAAAGCCAAACTGCATGATCTGCGTCAAACTGCCGTTAATCGTTTTAGCATTGGCATACAGTCTTTTTTTGACGATGACCTGCAATGGATGAACCGCGCGCACCGCAGCCAGGATGCCGAAGCATCGGTAAAGCGCGCGCAGGATAACGGCTTTGAAAACATCACCGTTGACCTGATCTATGGTTATCCCTTATTGACAGACCAAAAATGGAAATACAATCTTGACAACGTTTTTGAACTGAATGTGCCACACGTATCAGCGTATTCCATGACCGTTGAGCCGCAGACAGCCCTCGCGTCCTTTATCCGCAGTAAAAAACAACCTTCCATGAATGAGCAGCAAAGCTCTGAGCAATTTTTAATGCTAATGGATGCCATGCAAAGCAAAGGCTTTGAGCATTACGAAATTTCTAACTTTTGTAAACCGGGGTATTACAGCCGTCACAATTCAAACTATTGGCGCGGGATAAGTTATATAGGCATCGGGCCATCGGCACATTCGTTTAACGGTACCAACAGGCAGTGGAATATAGCTAACAATGCCAAATATATCCAGCAGATTTATGCCGGCACACTCCCGGCCGAGGTAGAAGAACTGACGGAGACGAACCGCCTGAACGAATACATCATGACGTCCTTACGCACTAGCTGGGGGCTTGACCTTGATCATTTGAACGGCATAGCCGGCGGCACCGCGGCAATGTTGAATAAAGAAGCACAAAGCTTCCTCGAGCGTGGCTGGATCAGTCAGCTTGATAACAAATTTTACCTTACCAAAACCGGCAAACTATACGCCGACCATATTGCGGCCGAGCTGTTCTTCTAAATATTCCTAACAGGACTAAGTAGGATATAACTGTTTAAAACCAAGCACTTACTTGAAACGTATTTATATAACAACGCCACATAAGGCGCTAGTTTTAAGAATGGCGGTCTCCCAAGCTTGTCCGGAGTAACACCTGGGGCAACCATCTTAAAATTATTAGCGTAACGTGGCAAACGTATTTAACCCAAACAAATTTGTGGTTATGCGGTAAGCGGATTGCTGTGTTCGTTAGCAGATTCGGTAACCGTAACTACAAATAACGTTACCCTTTAACAGGGGAAACCCGGTTGCCTGCAGCGCCGGGTTTTTTTATTTGCCTCTGACAAGCCACATACGGGAACAGGCTGCATATACGTGGTTTAACAATCAACGATTTATGTAGTTATCACCGCCAGCTATAACTACTATAAAACCGCAAATGGCCAATTGAGCGTACCTCTCTGTAAATATCAAAAACATGAAAAAAATCATCACCTGGACGCTTGCCTTAGTAGCTATTGCAACAACGTCTAACCTTTATGCACAAACTAAAATGGTTGGCGGCGCGGCTATGTACCCAACAAAAAACATTGTAGAAAACGCTGTAAATTCAAAAGACCATACTACGCTGGTAGCTGCTGTTAAAGCAGCCGGACTTGTAGAAACATTGTCTTCGGCAGGGCCGTTTACTGTTTTTGCGCCTACTAATAAGGCATTTGGAAAGTTGCCAAAAGGAACTGTAGAAACACTGGTAAAACCAGAAAATAAAGCAACGCTAACCAAGATATTAACCTACCATGTTGTTGCAGGTAAAATGAGTTCTGCTGATCTGTTGGCTAAAGTAAAAGCCGGCAAAACTGAATTGACTACCGTACAGGGTGGTAAGCTTTGGATTAAAGCAGATGGCAGCAAACTTTACCTGGTTGACGAAAAAGGGGGAAAATCATGGATTACTATTGCTGATGTAAATCAAAGCAATGGCGTTATTCACGTAGTAAACACAGTATTAATGCTTAAATAATCAGGCGGTTTAAGCATCCTAATATCACAACAAACATTACCTTTAAAATTGAACCCGGTTGCCATGGCGCCGGGTTTTTATTTGTCGCGATCGTAAAAGGGACTATTAAGGGGCGCATAGGGGCAAGCCATGGTAAGCTTTATTGGCATTGTCATAACATTAAGTTAATATACTATTCTAAAAAAACATCATAGCTTTGCCATCCGAAACGGATCGATCTTATGAAAAAAAATATACTTTGTTTTGGTGAGGTTTTATGGGATGCTTTTGGCGAGCAGAAAGTTGCCGGCGGCGCTACCATGAACGTGGCTTTCCACCTGGCTCAGCAAGGCGCCGGGGTTACTTTTGCAAGCAGCCTGGGTACGGATGCATCAGGCGACGAGATGGTCGACTTTTTACAAGATAACGGCCTTAGCACAGACCTAGTGCAACGCGACAAGACCCTGCCAACATGCGAGGTTACCGTGCAACTTGATGAGAAACAACAGGCAACATACATTATACCACAACCTGTATCTTGGGACGGCATAAAAACTACGCCGGCGCTTAACAAATGTGCTAAAGCCGCTACTGCTGTGGTGTTTGGCAGTTTAACCGCCCGCGAAGCTACCAGCCGCAATACTTTACTAAATTTATTGGGCGAAACCAAAGCACTTAAAGTCTTTGATGTAAACTTACGCCATCCACATTATACACTGCAAACCATACAAAACCTTGCAGCCGTAGCCGATGTAGTAAAGATGAACGAAGAAGAGGCCGACCTGCTTATCACCAGCAAAAAAGGCGACCTGAAAGATAAAATAAACGAGTTTAGAAGCAAATACCACGCGCAAACCATTTGTGTAACCCGTGGCGATAATGGCGCCATGGTTTGGCATGACCACGAATTTTTTGAACACCCGGGCTTTACGGTAGATGTTGTAGACACCGTAGGTGCCGGCGACTCTTTCCTTGCCACCTTTATTATTGGTCTGCTTAACAAAACACCTATGCAACAAACTTTAGAGCGTGCCTGCGCCGTTGGGGCCTACGTAGCCAGCAAACGCGGCGCTACCCCAAGATATGTTGACGGGGTTGTAGATTTGATGAAGAAGTAGCTATCAGCTAAATATCCAAAAATAACAAAGCCGGGTCTACAATGATCCGACTTTGTTATTTTATGCCCTCAATCGCTCCCACTCCGCGTGGCGTTTCAAATAAGCTTGAATGTAAGTGCAGTAAGGCAGCATTTTAAAGCCGTTTGCCTCCAGATATTTAAAAGTTTTTTCAACCAGCGCGGCAGCCACCCCGCGGCCCTCCAGCACCGGTGGCACTTCGGTGTGTACCAGGTAGTATTTATCTTCCTTTATCTTGTAATCAATAAAGGCCCGGTGGCCATCAACAAATATTTCAAAGTTGTGTATGGCTGTATTATTATTTAGTGCGATGTCTTCAAACATGGTATAAATATATAAAATCATCGCGCAGGCAACAATATTCAATGTTCAATAGTACTGATCCGCTCGTGTAACTTTCTGCTTAACCGGTCATCTAACTGCTGCCCTTTAAGTGTTAAAAAACGTTAACAGATGTTAAATTTCAAAATCCACTAACTTTTTAGTTTTACCTTTAGCCCTATCTAAAACCTCATAATGAAACCCACAATTATTACGCTCGCGCTGCTGATGCTTTTTGCTGTTAACGGCTACGCGCAAGACAGCTATAGTATTAAAGGGCTCGCGGTAGATACTGCCGAAAAGAAGAGCCTTTTTAATACTTCTATCATGGTGATCAGTGCTAAAGACTCGGTATTACAAAAGTTTACCCGCGCCGGTGCCGACGGATCTTTCGCTATAAAAAATCTAAGCCACGGTAAATTTATTGCAGTGATGAGTTACCCCGGCTATGCCGACTATTCTGAAGATATTACACTTGATGATAAAAGCCCAGTGCACGATTTTGGCAAAGTTGGCATGACCTTAAAAGCCCGCCTGCTACAGGACGTTATTGTTAAAGCGCGTGCTATCCCCATAAAAATTAAAGGAGACACCACCGAATTTAATGCTAAAGCCTATGTTATACAACCTAATGACCGCGTGGAGGACCTAATTAAACAGTTCCCCGGCATCGAGGTGGACAAGGATGGTAAGATTACCGCGCAGGGCAAAACCATTGAAAAAGTATTGGTTGATGGCGAGGAGTTTTTTGGCGATGACCCTACCCTGGTTACCAAAAACCTGCGTGCTGACATGGTTGACAAGGTACAGCTGTATGACAAAAAAAGCGATCAGGCCACCTTTACAGGCATAGACGACGGGCAAAAAACCAAGACGCTTAACATCAAGCTCAAAGAGGATAAAAAAACCGGCTACTTTGGTAAGGTTGAAGCCGGCACAGGCACCCGCGACTTTTACCAGGGCCAAGGCATGTTCAATAGCTTTACTGCAAAACAAAAGTTTTCGGCCTATGGCATAGCCAGTAACACCGGCAAAATTGGCTTGGGTTGGCAAGACCGGCAAAAATATGGCGAAAGCAACGTTCAGGTAGATGACAACGGCGGCATCAACATGTTTTTTAGTGGCGACAACAGCGGCCTTGACTCTTTTAACGGCAGCTATGACGGGCGAGGTATTCCAAAAGCCTATAATGGCGGTTTGCATTACGATACTAAGTGGAACGGTGATAAACAATCGCTGAACACCAATTACAAAATAGGCCGGTTAGACGTTAACGGAACAAGCAATAACTTAACACAAAATAACCTGCCCGGCGGCCAAATTAACACGAATGAAAATCAATCTTTCAAAAATTCCATTTTTAGGCACAAGCTCGATCTTAATTACACGATAAAGCTGGATACGGCATCGACATTAAAAATATTTGCCGATGGCACCTTTAAAAACGCTAAAACAAGTACTGATTTCTCTAGAATTGGCCGTCGCGGACCGGCAGGTAATGATACTTTGCTTAATGCCAGTACGCGCACAATTAACAATGATGAGCAAAGCCGTTTGTTTAACGCAAGCCTGGCTTACACGCATAAATTTCAAAAAAAGGGCCGTACAATTTCTGCAACTTTTAACACAAGTATTAATGATGAAAAAAGCGAGGGTTTTCTGAAATCTGCAGCAACCTACTACAACACAAAAACAGGGGCCATAGACAGCCTTGTGCGTATTGACCAGCTAAAATCTGATGCGATAAAAAACAATGTATTCAGCTCAAACATTGCTTACACAGAGCCGCTTTCCAAAAAGCTATCCTTAATGCTTAACTACAGCATTAACACCAATAACGGCAGCGCCGACAAGCGATCATTTAATAATACGGGGGCAAGTTACACCGTACTTGATACCGCCTTTAGTAATTTTTTTACGCTTAACCAACTTTCCAACCTGGTTGGGCTGTCTCTTAATTTTAAGGGAATCAAACAATCATTTAATATAGGTAACCGGGTGTCCGACGTGTCATTTAAACAGATCAACGAGTTTACAGGCAACACCTTTAAAAGGCATTTTCTTAACTGGAACCCTAATGCAAACTACTCGTACAACTTTAGCCAGCAGCGGTCGTTATATGCATCATACTGGGGCAATACACAGCAGCCCTCTATTGACCAGATACAGCCTGTTAGGGTAAATACCGATCCGCTGAATATCTTTTTGGGTAACCAAAGCCTAACACCATCGTTCAGCAACCGGTTCAGTATCAGTTTTTATGATTATAAGGTACTTTCAGACCAGTATATCAATTTCAGTGTAAGCTATAACTTTACCAGCAACCAAATCATCAATAGCTCTGAAACTGACGCGGCCGGCAAAAGTATTACACGGTATGTTAATTTAAGTGACAAAACACCTAACGGCTACAATTTCTGGGGATCATATGGCCGCAAAATAGGTTTTTGGGACCTGTCGGCCGGATTAAACGTTAATGGTAACGCCAGCAACAGCTACTCATACAATAACAATGTCTTAAACAAGGGCTCAAACGCCAATTACAGTGTCCAGCTTAGTTTGAATAAATATGTTAAAGACAAATTTGATTTTTGGGTTAACGCCGGACCAAGCTATAGCATCAGTAAGTCGACGCTGCAAATGTTTGGCAATAGCAACGGGCGCGGCTTTAGCACCTCGGGTGGGGCATCTGTTTATTTGCCGTTTAAATTTAAATTATCAGGCGACGTAGATTATACCTATACTGCGCCTACTGCTACCTTTGGCAGCGATCTGCGCCGTACAATAGTTAATGCCAACATCAGCAAATCGTTCTTTAAGGCCAACGCGCTTAAGCTCATGGTTTCCGGTAACGATTTGCTAAATCAAAACGTAGGCTTTAACCGGAACGCTTATGGTAACATGATCACCCAAAATACTTATACCACCATACAACGCTACTTTATGTTTACCGTTACCTGGGATTTTAACCACATGGGCGGCGCAACTGCGGCAGCTAAATAAATTAAATGAGGATGAAAAAGATTATATATATAGCCTTTACGCTGATGCTGTTTACAGACACCAGCATGGCCCAAACGAGGTTTGTAAAGAGTGGTACTATCGAGTACGACAAAAATATAAACATGTATGCCTTACTACAGCGCGAGGTAAAAGCCAACGACGAAAATAGCTGGGCCAAGGCAGCGCTGGAGAGCTATAAAAAAACGCATGGGCAGATAAAGGTGGTAAAAAGCACCTTAAAATTTAGCGATAACAAAACGCTGTTTACGCCGATTGAAGAGGAAGAGCGCCGCGATTATTATTTTGATACACCCATGGCCGATCAGTTAAATACTACGTATACTGACATTGCTACAAGCACCCGCCTGAGCCAGAAAAAGGTTTTCGAGGAGCAGTTCCTGGTGTCAGACAGTACCGCTAAGATCAAATGGAAAGTTACCGGCGAAACCCGCGAGATATTGGGCTACACATGCCGCCGCGCAAACGGGTTAATACTCGATTCAATTTACGTAGTCGCCTTTTATACCGACCAGATCCCCGTATCCGGCGGACCAGAGTCGTTCAGCGGCCTGCCAGGCATGATACTCCAGGTGGCCCTACCGCACGAAAATGTGTCGTGGTTAGCCACCAAGGTTACCGATACCGCCTTGCCTGCCAATGCCATCGCTGCACCCAAAAAAGGCAAGCCGCTTACCAAAAAGCAGTTTCAGGACAAATTGAAATCGGCCATGAAAAACTGGGGCGAGTATGCTAACTCCTACTTAAAATCTTTGCAACTATAACGTCCCTACATCTAAACTACCTAAGAAAAAACGGGAAGGCAGCATAAACGTGCTGCCTTTTTTGCGTAATTAGATTTTTTTAACAAATAATTTGGAAATGTAATTTACTTGCCTACATTTGTAGTGTACTATTTAACTAATACACTAAACCAATGATAGAAATAGCTCAATTAACTTTTGGATACGGCAAGCAGAAATTGTTTAACAACTTAAGCCTATCATTAAAACCCGGACATATTTACGGCCTGTTGGGTATAAACGGCGCCGGCAAGTCTACATTGCTAAAAAACATTGCGGGGCTGGCTTTCCCGTGGTCGGGCACCTGCACGGTAAACGGCGTGAGCGCTTCCGAGCGCCTGCCCTCCTTTTTACAAGAGTTATTTTTTGTTCCCGAAGAGGTTTACCTGCCATCAATCACTGCTGCACAGTTTGCCAAAAGCACCGCGCATTTTTATCCTAAATTTGACCGCAGGCAGTTTAATCAGCTATTAAGCGACTTTGACGTACCAACAGACAGGGCGTTAACCAAATTATCATACGGGCAACAAAAGAAGGCGCTTATAGCATTCGGATTAGCAGCCAACACATCACTGCTAATTATGGACGAGCCTACCAATGGTTTAGATATCCCATCAAAATCCCAATTCAGGAAAGTTACTGCGTCGGCGCTGACGGATGATCGCTGCATGATCATATCAACCCACCAGGTGCGCGATCTGGATAATCTGATAGATAGCGTACTCATACTGCATAACCAGCAAATAGCGGTGGCGCATAGTATTGATAATATTGCCGATAAGCTAAACTTTAGCGTACTGCCATCAAACGCTACTAACTACATCTATGCCGAAGAAAACCTTAACGGCCTGCATGCCATAACTCAAAATACTAATGTCGACTACACCAAAGTAGACATGGAATTGCTGTTTAACGGCATAGTGAGTAATACAACAGGCCTTACAGAAATTTTAAACGCAAGCAAATGATAAGGTCCGTATCATTTTGGCTGGCTGCCTTATTGCTGGCTGCCATCCCCTTGCTGGTAATGGATATACCGAAGCATTATATTGACTGGACCCGCGAAGTTCATGACGAGATGATAGTAACGGTGCATAACCAATACAACCTGTCTAAGGCCGAGAAAGGCGACATCCTGGATAACATCCTCGATGCCAATAAAACGCTGATGGCAAGCATGTATTTGAAGAGTTTCGGCGGAGTGATATTATTGTGCCTGAGCATTTTCTTTTTTGTGCGACACGGAAGACAGCGAAGTGGGTCCTTGCTAAAAACATCAGGGATTGTTACACTGCTGCTATTACTTTCAATAAGCCTGAAGGTGTATTCCTGGACGGCATTTTCGGGCAATGCCAATGTGCGTTTGCTGGATCTATCCGCAAGCGACACCTCCCTAACAGCCATACACCAGGCACATTTTAAGGGCAAAGTAGTGTATGTAGATTTTTGGGGCACCACCTGCGGGCCATGCCTTGATGAGTTTAGAAACTTTACCAAGCCGCTCAAATCAGCTTTTAAAAACCGTACAGATATCGCATACTTCTACGTATCAGGCGGGCATAAGCTAGTGTGGAAACAGCAGTTGCAAAAACTGGATATAGAAGGCTCGCATGTATTTTTAAATCAGTTAGACTATGCCCGCATGTATCGCAAAGCAGTAAAAGGCAATGAAAACACCTCAATTGCTATGCCTCGATATGTGATCATTGACAAAACTGGAACGATAACAGACACCGATGCCCCACGCCCCAGCGACAAGGACAAGCTGATATCAAAACTTAACAAATACCTAACCGACACTATAAATTGATAAGACATGAATAATACTTTTAACCTGACACGCTTTTTAAGCTACTTTAAAAAGCACACTATTGATAACGGTAAAACCTACCTGCTATCCACGGCGGTATTAGTGGGTATTCTTGCCTTGGCACTCCTTTTTGTAGTAGCCACCGGCACAGGGCATTTATCTACAGATTGGCAAATGACGGTTCTTATGTTTTGCGTACTGTTTGGCGGCAGCGTATTTGCCAGCCTTACGTTTGCAGACCTGAGCGATAAACGTAAAGCTATTCCGGCTTTAACCCTGCCCGTGTCTAATCTTGAAAAATTTCTTGTCAGTTGGATCTACACCTATGTTATCTTCCTGCTGGTATCTTTCGGGGCATTTTACCTGGTTGATGTGGTAGCAGTATGTTTTAGTAAGCCCAGCACTTACTTTGGGGAAACAAAATTACTTGACCTAACTAATCAAGCGACACCTGGAACCCTGGTACTTGGCGTATTTACCCTGTTTCATGCATTTGCATTTTGGGGTGCTATATTCTTTACCAAGCTGCACTTTATTAAAGCATCTTTTGTGTTTTTTATCTGCTTGATTGTGCTTACGCTGCTTAATAAAGGCCTGTTATTCAGCCTTAGCGACAACCATATTAGCCAGCACATGTTAATGAGCGGCGTACAAATAAGTGAAAATGGCCGGACCACCTATTACGTACCTGACACCCTGGTAATCAACTTGATGCCTGTGGTGTTTATAATCTGTGTGTTCATACTTTGGGCCAGCGCATATTTCAGACTTAAAGAAAAACAGGTATAACCCATGAACTTTAAAGACAAAGAGGCCATATACCTGCAGATAGCAGATTATGTGAGCGAACATATTACCCTTGGCAAATGGCAGCCCGAAGAGAAGATCCCTTCGGTGCGTGACCTTGCCGCGGCTTTACAAGTAAACCCTAATACCGTTATGCGTACTTACGAACATTTACAACAACAAGAGATTGTGTTTAATAAACGCGGCCTTGGGCTGTTTGTGGCAGCCGACGCGCTAACCCGCGTTAAAGCCGCCCGTAAAGAGCGTTTTTTACAGCAGGACCTACCCGGCTTTTTCAACAGCCTTTACCTGCTGGATATTAACCCAGAAGAAGTGTTAAAACATTACGAACAGTTTAAAAAATCTAAAACCGCCCAAAATGAAAACAAGTAATAAATTGTTGATTGCGTTAGTATTGATTGCTGTAGCTTACAGCATTGCAAATGCTTTCGCGCTAAAAGCCGAGTATTTGAAAGGTGATTTCAAAAGCCGCTTTTTTGGCATGAACAAGGTTAGCCTTGCCGGCTTTGATGCTGTAGACAATAATGTAGCTAATGCATTGGATGTGACAGTTGAGTATGGCAATGAATACGCCGTATGGATTGATAAAAAAGCCATTGGCGACGTTACGTTCAGCAAAAAAAACAAAACGCTAAGTATTGACTTTAAACGTGATGACGTGCCCGCCTACCGAAATAGAATTCTGATTATATGCCCCGGCTTAAGTTTATTAAAATCGGGATATAAGTCTCTGATGGGAAAAGATGGTGGCGCGATAACTACTGTCAGAGGGTTTACGCAGGACAGCTTGCTTGTGCGGATAAACAATGCTACCCAATTGCGGCTGGATTCTAATAACTTAAAAAAACTCGATGCGCATATAAATGCAGGCGAGTTAACCCTGACCAAAACTAATAAAGTTTCTATAGGCGATTTCAATGTACAAAGCGACCCCTATAACCACCTGACTATCGAAGATGCCGAGATAGAAAAAGCAAATTACAACTTTGCTGGTGACGCTAAAATCTCTTTAACCGGTAGATCATTAAAGCTGTTGACCGCGAAACAATAAGAACCTAACACCTAACTACCTTTATCAAAAAAACCCCGTCGCCACAATTGTGGGACGGGGTTTTGTATTATTTTTAAAAAACGCCTGCTAAGCAGTTTGAACGCCTTTAACTTTATAGAATTTGTAAGCAAACATAAAGATCACCGCGTAGCAAATAATAGGCATATAGTATGCAGTTGCCACGTCATGATTAGCAACCTGGCCCATAATGAACGGGAACACCGCGCCACCGACAACACCCATCGAAATGAATGATGAAGCTTTTTGAGTATGGTGACCCAAGTTTTTTAAACCTAAGCTAAAAATGGTTGGGAACATGATACTGAAGAAGAAGTTGATCATCAATAAAGCTACGTATGAGGTCCAGCCTAATTTTTGCGCCACAATAATGCAGCATACAATGGCGCCTGCAGAAAATATAGCCAACAGCTTATTTGGTGCCATAACGGTCATTAGTGATGTGCCCACTATACGACCCAGCAACATCATGCCCATAAACAAGCTCATAAAATAACCTGCTTTTTCATCACTAAAATGCATTACACTGGTACCGTAGTTAATAAAGTATGCCCAGGTACCGCCTTGTGCCGCTACGTTAAAAAACTGCGCCACACATGCCCAAACAAAGTGGCTGTGAGAGAATAATGATTTTTTAGGAGCAGTGTCAATATTCAATGCTGCCGGATCCTTCGAGTCTGTAGATGCGTGAGGGTCTGTAAGCGTTGGTATTTTTAGAAATACAAACGCGGCTGCAATTAACAGCACCACAATGCCTATAGCAACGTATAGTGTTTTTACAGAGGTAAGGTCGGTTGATTTAACGGTATCGCCGCTTAGTAAAAAGAAAGCGCCAATAGTGGGGCCAATAATGGTACCCACTGCGTTAAACGTTTGCGCAAAGTTTACACGCAAGTCGCTTTTACGCTGATCGCCCAATGCTGCTGCAAAAGGGTGAGCAACGGTTTCCAGCGTTGCCATGCCACAGCCAACTATAAATAATGCTACCCTGAAAAATGTAAATGACTCAGCATTGGCTGCAGGTACAAATAAGAACAAACCCGAGGCGAATAATACCAGGCCTAAAATAACGCCGGGCTTATAGCCATACTTTTGCATAAACATCCCTGCAGGGTAGCTCATCAAAAAATAAGCGCCAAAAACAGAAAACTGTATAAGGCCCGAATCGGCGATGGATAAATTTAATACGTTTTGAAAGTGCTTGTTCAACACGTCGCTCATAGCGTGCAGCACACCCCACATCAGGAAAAGCGAGGTGACGAAAATAAAGGTGATAACGAATTTCTTCTCGGTAAAGGCTATTCTTTCGGCCATTGGTTTGGTGATTAAATGTAAATACGTAGCGTCGGGCTTGTGCCTTGGCTTATAGTTGGTTAATTAAAGTTCAACAGTTAAAATTGGTTGTGTCTATCGCCCGGTATGGCATTAAATTATTTAGCGTAGCCAAAAAAACAAATTTTATTGATGATAACCTAATAAACGCCGTATAAAATATTTGATGCAAACGCTACATTTGATGCAAACGATACCGTTGCCTTTATGAGAAAACTCACTACGCTGATCAGCTTACTTGCTGTTTTATGTTATGCTGATATAGCCTACAGTCAAACCAAAAAACTGCCACCTATTGGCCTTTTTGATCTTGACTTTACCCTGCAATGGCAGCGCGGCGACCAGCAGGCTATCAACCGGGCGTGGGATTATCCGCACACCCTTGCGTCTTTACAGGGCATTGTAAACCGCAACATGCCGCAATTGTATGTTCTGCTTGTGAAGAATGGCAATGCCGACATTGACCGCTACTGGTGGAGTAAATACCGCGCCCCCGGCAAATGGCTGGCAGGCCGCGATACAGTGGTTTATAAAACCGTAGTCGATGTGATATCGGCCTACAAAAAACAGATAAAAGGCGCTGTGGTGTATGATCCCGCTGTGGCGGCGACGAGCAATCTGGCATCATCCGTTGCCGGGGTTGAGGATCTGATCGTAGTGCGGTATGACACCGACCCTCAAAGCCTCTATTCGCAAACCATTACCCGCGGACCGAAGATTCCGGTGCGCATTAGCTTTATCAATAAAGATGGATCATCGCTGTTTACCGGCAGGGGCACTATCCCCGGCACTACCCGCGCCAGCAGTGGTTTGGCTAAGAACGATGCCTACCTGTGGTTTTTAGAAAAGTACATGAAAACCGGCAAGGTAAATACCAAATACGGCGCGTATTATATTGATCAGCAATGGTTGAAAAATCCGGGCGCGGCGGGACGCAATCATCATACCCTTACCAATCACGACTTCTTTATTAGCCGTAAAGGCTTCTTTTTCGACTTGAGCCCCTGGGCCGATGAAGCTGCGACAGATGACCCAAGCCAAACGCCGGGCACCGACGTCAATACCTTAAAAGAGCTGCTACTCACTGCCTACAACCAAAACAAAGGTAAGGCATACGCCTACCTTGGTGGTTTCCCGCCCTGGGCCTTTAAGTATACTAAACATGCCAAAGGCAGCCATGAAGATGTAGCTACCGAGTGGGAGTACTCGCGCATTATAAGCGCCTACAACGCATTTAAAGACGCAGATGCTATTGGCTATGGGGCGCTGGCAAACGCGTCCTTCTGGCAGCATTTTCCGCTTAAAAAAGAGTACAAGCAAGACTGGGTAACTAAAGAGCAGCTCACCAAAAAAGGCTATCTAAATACCGACGGTAAAATAGATTACAAAGGACGCAACTTCATCATTTTTTATGTGGGTGATTATGATGCGTCATCGTGGTTATCTCAGACCACACCAACCCTATGGGACGACCAAAATCGGGGTAAACTACCACTAATGTGGAGTATAAGCCCGGTACTGGCCGAGCGTGTACCCATGGCGATGGACTACCGGCGGGAGTCGGCCACCGCTAATGATTATTTTGCTGCCGCGGATAACGGTGCGGGTTACCTAATGCCGGGCATGCTGCAAGCGCCAAGACCGCTATCGGGCTTGCCGGATGGGTTGGACGCCTGGGCGGCGCACAACAAACCCTATTACAAACAATGGGGATTAACGATTACCGGTTTTATCATTGACGGGCAGGCGCCGGGATTGAATCAAAAAGGGTTAGACGCCTACGCCTCTTTTAGCCCTAATGGCATCATCCCCCAAAAAGTGCCATTGACACTGCTGCATGGTAATATGCCCGTGCTAAGATCAGACGCGGATGTAAACGAGGACCCTGTACAGGCTGCCAAAAATATCGTCGACAGGGTGCATAAACGTGGCATACCGTTCCACTGGTTCCGTAATATTCTGAAAAGCCCCACTTGGTACGTTAAGGTAATGGAAGAAGTGAAAAAGCTTGACCCTACTATTGAACTGCTTGCCGCGCCAGATTTTTTTGAGTTGTATCGTACTTACCTCAAAGAAAACCCGGATGCGGCGCAGGGCAAAATACGGTAATATAATGCCTAAAAGGTTGAATAGACGTAGGCTATGGTCGGTTAGTTTTGTAAAAGCCCCCGTCGCTGTCAATTGTAAAATATGAGATTGCTCAACCAGAAATATTTAGCTGTAACTACCGCGCTGTGTCTTTTCATCAGCATACAGCATACCTATGCTCAAAAAATGTGGGACAGCAAGCCCGCCAAAACATGGATGACCGACGCCTACCCCATTGGCAACGGCCGCATAGGTGGCATGGTGTTCGGTGGCATTGGGCAAGAACGTATTCAGGTTAACGACAACACCCTATGGACCGGCAACGAAACCGACCGCGGCGCTTACCAGGCCCTGGGCGACCTGTTTGTTTACTTTAACGCCGACACTGATGTACCGGCTGATTATCGCCGCGAGCTTGACCTCAACCGCGCCATCAACACCGTTAGCTATACACATAAGGGCATAAAATACAAACGCGAATACTTTTGCGGTTTCCCCGACAAGGTTATAGTGATGCGCCTTACGGCTGATAAACCCGGCGCACTTACGGGTGCGGTAAGATTGAAAGATGCGCATAACGCGCAACCCTCTGCCGGGGGCAATCACGTTACCTTTGCAGGAAAACTAGGCAACGGTATGCAATACCAGGCCACGGCACTGGTTAAAAATGAAGGCGGCACCATGAATGTTGATGGTGGACAGATCAACATACAAAAAGCCAATGCTATAACCATACTGTTTACCGCCGCTACAGATTTTAATAATAGCCGCGCTACCAACTGGCGCGGCGAAGCACCGGCACCAAAAATTGAGCGGATACTAAAAGCTGCTTCTGTTAAGCCCTATTCGGTTTTACTGGCAAACCATATTAAAGATTATCAAGGCCTTTACGGCAGGGTACATATCAATCTGGGTAAAACGGAAGCTACCACGGCAGCGCTGCCAACCTTGCAAAGGTTGTTGAATTATAAAAAAC
Organism: Mucilaginibacter antarcticus; assembly: GCF_042686155.1. NCBI lineage: Bacteria > Pseudomonadati > Bacteroidota > Sphingobacteriia > Sphingobacteriales > Sphingobacteriaceae > Mucilaginibacter > Mucilaginibacter antarcticus. The sequence goes on from NZ_JBHUON010000008.1 coordinate 105,331, forward strand.
AGTTCGATCCCGAGTTGGAGAGCCTGCTGTTTCAATATGGAAGATACCTGCTGATCGGATCATCGCGCAAGGGAGGCTTGCCCGCCAACTTGCAGGGACTTTGGAATGAGAGCAACAACCCGCCCTGGGGCTGCGATTACCATACCAACATTAACATACAGATGAACTACTGGCTGGCCGAGCCTACCAATTTAGCCGAATGTCATTTTCCTTACCTTGACCATATCAACGCCATTAGAGAAATCCGTAAGATCAACACTCAAAAACAATATCCGGGGGTACGCGGCTGGACATTGCGTACTGAAAGCAACCCCATGGGCGGCGAAAGCTATTTATGGAATACGCCCGGTAGCGCCTGGTATGTTCAAGACCTTTGGGAACATTACGCCTTTACTAAAGACCGTCAATATCTGAAGGACTTTGCCTACCCCATCATCAAAGAGATCGTCGAATTTTGGGACGATCATTTAAAGCGCCGCGCTGATGGTTCGCTGGTATCGCCACTGGGCTGGTCGCCGGAGCATGGGCCTACCGAGGATGGTGTAACCCACGACCAGATGATTATTGAAGATCTGTTTACTAACTATATAGAAGCCGCAGATCTCCTGGGCATAGACAAAACCTACCGAGACCATGTGGCCAATATGCTGGCACACCTGCTAAAACCAAAAATAGGCAAATGGGGTCAGCTGCAAGAGTGGGAAACTGATCGGGACGATCCAAAAGATACCCATCGACACATTTCGCACCTGTTTGGTTTGCACCCGGGCCGTCAGATAAGCACTATAAAAACGCCCGAACTGGCACAAGCCGCTAAAATAACGCTTGCTGCCCGCGGCGATGCTTCTACCGGCTGGTCAATGGCCTGGAAGGTAAACTTTTGGGCCCGCCTGCAGGATGGCGACCATGCGCATACGATCATCAAAAACTTTATCAGCCCGGTAGGCGGCAATGGTATTGATTACAACGAAGGCGGGGGCATTTATGCTAACCTGCTTTGCGCTCATCCACCGTTTCAAATTGATGGTAATTTTGGCTACACCGCCGGCGTAAGCGAAATGCTGCTGCAAAGTCAAACCGACGAGATCCAGATACTTCCCGCCCTGCCCAAAGCTTGGCCAACCGGCAGCGTACAAGGCCTCCGTGCGCGCGGCAATTTTGAGATTACAGACTTGCAATGGAAGAATGGTAAGTTGAGTAAATTGATCATCAAATCGATATCAGGTGGCGAATGTAAACTGCGGACATTGAATGCCGTGAAAGCGGGACAGGCAGGTGTTAAGGCAATATCGGGCGACAATGACTTTAAGTATCGTTTTAAAACAGTGGCGGGTAAGAGTTATATATTTAGTGTGAACTAGGATTAATAGGATTAAAAAATTATAGGATCACTTTTTGTAGCCGGCATTGTCGGGATGTTTGGTGTTGAATATTTTTTTGAACTCCATGCTCCTGCTGCCAAAATTTATCAATAAGCCTATGGGCAAATTGTATGCTTCCAAATAGTTCATGGCTTGCGCCATGTGTAGATCGTTAAGTGACGTTACGGCTTTCAACTCAACCATTATCATATTTTCAACAAAGAAATCAACACGTCGGGTGCCAATTTCAATTCCGTCGTAATAGATAAGCATTTCCATTTCGCGCGCGTAGTTTAAATGCTGCTTATTCATTTCAATCGCCAGCGCCCTTTGATATATCACTTCCTGAAAACCACTGCCTATTGTTGAATGAACTTTCATGGCGCAGCCTATAATGGTGTGAGTAAGGTCTTGATGTTGCATTTTTAAAAGTATAAAATTTTGCAATCCTATAATCTTCAAATCCTATAAATCTTAGTTTAAACGACTGCTTGTAAAGCTTTAATGAAAATACAGACTGGTGTAGGCGCCTTATCAGACTTGGAAATATATACAATCTGCAATCTTATCATCTTTCAATCCTAAAAATCCTAGTTCTATCCCGACGTTTAAGTCAGAAAATCCCCCCAAATTTGCAGCAGGTTATACAATTGGTTACATTTAACTCCATAACCTGTCCCAATGAATCCTTTTTGTCGCATATTATTATTTGCACTATTTTTCAGCAATGCAACCGCCTGGGCAAGTGCGCCGTATTTTATAGCCGGCAAGGTTGTTGACGAAAAGGGCGCAGTTGTAGCGGGGGCTACAGTTTTTATCAGCGGATCGCAAAAAGTTACCGTGACCAATGATGAAGGCAGGTTCATTTTTAATAGCATAGACGCGGGCACCTACCACCTCTCGGTACAGATGCTGGGCTATAACTCCCTTACACAAAACGTAATGGTGCAAACGGAGTCGGTTAACCTTAATCTCACACTTAAAGTTAAACCTATTGTGCTTAATACCGTAAATATCGGCGGCGACGGCAATTGGGCCAAAAACTACGAGCTATTTAAACGACACTTTTTGGGCATAACGCCCAATGCTCAACATTGTAAAATACTTAACCCCGAAGTAATAAGCTTTGGCACCCAGGGTAAAAAACTAACTGCCGAAGCGGATGAATTACTAATTATTGAAAATAAGCTGCTTGGCTACCGTATCCGCTACCTACTTAAATCGTTTAATTGTACCCCGGCAATGCATACTGCCAGTTACGACGGCGACCCGATATTTGAGCCACTACAAGGCACAGACGCCGACAGCACAAACTGGGCAGCTAACCGGCTAAATACTTATAAAGGATCGCTTATGCATTTTCTGAGGGCTGTATACACCAATTCTGTTTTACAAGAGGGCTTTATTGCCAACCAGTTATATGTGCTTAAAAACAGTTTCGGCAACTTTCACGCAGACCCTCGACCAGTTAAATTTGATACTATCGTTAACGTGCTTGATACATCTTTTGTGGCAGCGAAATTCAACTCGCTTTATATTAATTATGACCCTAAAAAAGCGGCCGAGCTGGCTACCATGTCTGCAGATTCGGTAAAAAAACGTTTGATCATGAGCCCAACAGGTTCTGTTTTAAACCTGTATTTAAAAGAAGCGGTTATTGACCGCCGTGGCAATTATGTAGATTATCGCACCTTTTTACTACAGGGACTTTGGGGGCGTCGCGGCCTTGCCGATCAATTGCCGTTTGAGTATCAGCCAAACATAGCAACTAAATAATATGCGTAGATATTTATTATTCGTACTAATATCTGTCATTAGTTTTAATGCCTTTTCGCAAAACAGGTATAATATTACAGGTATAGTTAAAGATGAGACAGGTAAACCTGTAAAAAGCGCCACGGTATTTATCAGCGGCAGCGAAAAAGTGACCATATCGGCCGAAAACGGATACTTTAGCCTGGGCAATCTACTACCGGGTAATTACCAGGTTTCGGTGAGTATGCTGGGCTACGCATCGCTCACAAAGCCTGTTATGCTGCAAAATAAACAGGTTGATATTACCTTAACACTAGCAACACGATCAATTGTACTAAGCACTGTTAAGGTTGGCAGCAAAGGTGCCTGGGCCAAAAACTATTCGGTTTTTAAAGAGCAGTTTTTAGGGCAAACACAAAACGGCAGGCAATGCATAATTTTAAACCCCGAGGTGCTAAGCTTTGGCACCACCAACACCACCTTGAACGCCGAAGCAGAAGACTTTCTAATCATAGAAAACAAACGCCTTGGCTACCGCATACGCTATCGTTTAAAATACTTTAATTACCAGGTAAACAGCCAAAACCTGGGCTACGACGGCGAGGCTAGTTTTGAGCAAATGGACGCTAAAGCCAACCCTAAAAACGAATGGGCGCAAAACCGGCTCGAAGCCTACAATGGTTCGTTGATGCATTTTTTAAGATCAGCTTATAACAACAGTGTTTTAAAACAAGGTTTTTTAGCTTACAGGGTTAATAAAGAAAGCACCAGGTTCACCATGGGGGCGGGTAAGTATACCGAGCTGGCTATTGACAAACGCCCAATTAAGTTTGATACGGTGGTTACGATCATTGACGACTCTTTTATATCGCTTGCGGCTACACATTTGTATGTTACTTACAACCCTAAGGCAGCAGCTAAAGTTAAAACATCGCTTGATGTGCCCAAGCTTGATGTTACTACGCTCGATGACGGATCAACCCTGAAATTTTATTTAAATAAAGCCATTATTGATAGCCGCGGTAGCTACGCAGATTATCGCACGTTTTTAATTAAAGGTGATTGGGCCAAAATTAGGATTGGCGATAAGTTGCCGTTTGAATACTCACCCATCGCCATGCCCAATTAACTAGTCAACCATCATTATCACCTCAACCGCATGAGAAGACAAACCCACTTAATCAGTTTACTTGGTACAATACTATGCGTGTTGCTCAACACTTTTACAGGCTATGCACAAAAAAACCTGAGCATCGGTGGCAATGTCGTTGACGCTAAGGGCGCCCCCTTAAAAAGCGCAACTGTTTTTCTGAGCGGTACAGAAAGGTTCACCATGGCCGATGAGGACGGAAAGTTTATCTTCAATAACATCACATCCGGCACTCACCAGTTGTCTGTAACCATGATGGGCTATATGCCTTTTGCGCAAAATATCATTATAACAAATCAGCCGTCATACTTATCGGTACCACTAAAAATTAAGCCCATAGCACTAGCCGAGGTTACTATAGGAGGCAAAAACAAATTCGATGCAAACTTTAAATTATTCAGGGAGGTATTTTTAGGCACATCAGATAACGCAAAAGCCTGCGTAATACTTAACCCCTCTGTGATCAACTTCACCACAAAGAATGACATACTGATAGCCGACGCTGATGATTTTCTGGTAATTGAAAACAAACCGCTTGGTTACAGGATACGCTACATGCTTAAAAATTTTGGTTACAACAAAACAACCGACATTGTACTGTACGAGGGCGAAACCAGCTTTGAACAATTGCCCGGGACCGATAAAATGAAGAAAGAATGGGCAAGCAACCGCCTTAAGACTTATAAAGGCTCGGTAATGCATTTTTTGCGTTCGGTTTATCGAAACAGGGTTAGCCAAGAGGGCTTTATAGTGAACAAGTTGTATAACAAGTTTTTTGTACCAGCTGGCAAAAAGTCTGTACCAATGGTAGCTATTGACTTGCGCCCTATAAAGTTCGATACCTTGGTTAATATCATAGATGATTCGCTGGTGTCTTTTAAGTTTAGTCCGCTGTATGTGGTTTATAATCCGGCAAGGGCAGGTACATCACCTTTAAAAAGCACTTTACCTGTAAGAAAAAGCATTGAATATAATGGCAATGAGTCCTCAACCGTTAAATTATTTTTATCCAAGGCTATCATAGATAGCCGCGGTAGCCATTCAGATTACCGGGACTTTTTTATCGAGGGCAACCTGGCCCAAAAACGCGTGGGTGATCAACTACCATTTGAATATCAACCGAACTAAGATTTCAAAAATTTTAATTGCATTGTAAAATATTAGGTTATTTCCAGTTTAAGATTTATAGAACACTGAGCGTTCTATAAATCTTAATAACTTTACCGGAAGGCCATCAGAATTTAAGTCCTGATATTATCCTACAAATCTTAGTTCATGCTGTCAGAATCAACCTACATAGCCGCACGTATAGTAGCGGGAACCATTGAAGCACACTTTGCCAAACACCTGGCGGCTGCACGGAAATGGGGTGCGGCCAATTTGGGTCTGGAGCCACCCGCGCGCATTGTTGAAGCTATTATTGACGTAGCATTTTGGGCCAGCTTACGCAAAGAAGAGGGTCGCTCGCCACAAATTTCTATATCGCTGCTACAGCCGCACCAGGCAACACAGCCCTTGGTTTTTGGCAACCGCGTACGCTTAACCCCACATAACTTAACCAAACTTGCCCCGGCAGTTGAAAGCCCCGGCATACACCTGGGGGTTTGGTATGAGGATGATGAAATTTATGTTTGGGGTACAACCCTGGCCATACCAGGCATTTGCTTTGTGCTTGAAGTGGTTGAGCCGGGCTTGCTGGTGATAAAACACAGCCGCGCCGATGGCTTTGGTAAATTTATTAACATAGCCGTTTTAAAGGGCGATGACATAAAGATAATTGACGATCAGGACGCCGGTTTACTGGATTGCCCTGCTTTATACACAACGGCACCCAACGGAAACTTAGCCAAACTGTTTGTAGACGGCAATGTAAACCTGATGGTTGAGCTGGCTTCGGCCATGCGCGCGCATCAGCGCGGTGGGTTGGTGCTTATAGTACCCGATGGCACCGAGCATTGGAAAAACTCCATTGTACAACCCATGAGTTACCCAGTTATCCCGGCGTTTAAGGGCATAACCAAACTCATTAAACAAGATAAATGCGAACGCTCAAAAACCGACTGGCAGGAAGCTTTACTTAAAGCCATAGATATAGTTGGCGGCTACACAGCGATAGACGGCGCAACCATTGTAAGCAGAAACTACGAGCTGCTGGCATTTGGCGCAAAGGTTGCCCGTGCGGATATGAGCATGCCGGTTGAGCAAATTGTTGCAACCGAACCTGTTATTGACGGCACCCCGAAATTAATGCATCCTGCCCAAAACGGCGGCACCCGTCACCTGGCCGCTGCCCAGTTTGTGTTTGACCAGCGCGACGCCATTGCCCTGGTAGCGTCGCAAGACGGTAAGTACACCATCTTCGCATGGTCTGCCCAGTTGGATATGGTTAGGGCGCATAGAATTGATATTTTGCTACTGTAAGCAATAGGTTGACAACTTTTTAAAAAATGTCAGACCTGCAAATTTATTCCATATTCAAATCCATTCCTACCAAATTCAGTTATTGATAATAAACCGGGCGTTCGGCCAATCATTTTTGTTAAAAATCAAGACAAAAATGAAACGAACATTTATTACCTTATTTCAAGTCTTAATTATCAATTACTGCTTTGGGCAGTCTGTTGATACTGCCGCTGTACATATACTGCATCAATCGTTCGAAAAATTGGCGGCTATCAAAGATCTTAGCTACAGCGTTATCAAAAACGACACGATGGTTAGGGCGGGCCGACAAACCCAGTTTACCAAAACTGAAGTGCAGGGAAATATTAAAAAGGACAGCTATCAACATTTCCGCTTTTATGATGGCGCCGAATGGCTTGTCCGTAACGATACCGTTTACAATAAAGGATCAGGCTCGGCGGCAATTACCTACCGCACCGGTTGGACAGAACACGAAATATTAGCCTACACACCCCAAGTAATCTTAGGAGCTAAGCCGCAGACATTAACAAATGATAATGCGTCATTAAAATTTTTCTCCGTTGCCGGAGATTTTTATGTGATTGATATTATTTTCAACATGAACTACAACTCTACCGAAGTTATAAGCAAACGTTACTTTACCCGTATCTGGATCAACAAAACAAATTTGCTGCCCACAAGGCGATTGATGTATTCAAAACGGTTAGAAAGCGGTAAAGAGGCGATTGATATATACGATTTTAAGTTAACCATTAACAATCCGGGTATAGATGGTTATAATCCATCACAATTCTTTATCGCTCAAATAAGCAAACAACCCGAACCTGAAACTTTAAAGCCCGGCGACTTTGCGCCAAAATTTTCAGCAACGGATGTACGGACGGGTAAGCCCATATCCCTGGCGGCCTTGAAAAATAAAGTGGTAGTGCTCGATTTTTGGTACCTATCGTGCATGCCATGCCGGGAGTTGATGTCCAAGATGGAGCGTTTACACAACCAGTTTAAAGGCAAAGCCGTAGCCATCATTGGCATCAATTTCACCGACACCAGTCCTAAACAAATCAACAAGTATTTGAAAAGTAAACAGATTACTTATCAGCAATACTATAAAGCGCAGCAAGCAAAATTAGACTTCAAAGTTTACGCAGCACCCACTACTATGGTAATAGGTAAAGACGGTAAAATAAAATGGATTGAAGTTGGTATGGCCGAGGATACCGAATCTCATTTAGCGCAGGCCATAAAAACAGAATTGGCAATAAATATTAAGCAGCATAATTATTAAGCAGGGTATGAACACATTTTTTAATAATTTGTGCCCTATCTGGGCAAATAGGGTCAACAGTACAGCCGATACTAATTTTATGAGACTAAATATCTGCATATTCATACTCACTATCTGTCAAAGCGGGTATGGCAATCAAACCAAGCAATCTGACCAAACCCGACCCCTTCCGTTTTCTTCAGTCGAAATAAAAAAGACTATTAATGGCGCAATCTGCGATAGCTGTAGGGTAGACAATTTTTTGCATGCCGAACCTGATTTTAGTTACGTAGTTATAGGAACGGGACACACACCTAATCGGTTTAGTCCACTACTACAAAAGATCAAGGCAGCCTATGCCAACGATGGCTTAAATACAGCTATCCATCTCATATCAACCAAAGAAATAGACATTGCATTTTTGCCAAACGCTGTAAGGCAGACCGGCAAAATGGTACAACTTTACAGAAATTTTGGGGGCGATGAATATAGCAATCTGGAATTTGAAGCCGCCCAAAACGGTAAAGTAATTGAGCAATCGACCCAGCTATCAACACTGGGCAAAATTGAAAACTATATCATTTTCGGCAGGAAGATGATAGGCGATCAAACTGTATCAGTACGGTGGCCGCAAACCTACCACGCCGGACACTATCAGCTGGCAGTTAACGATACATTAAAGGTCACTATAAGAAATATCAACACCAAACGTGTAGTGAAGGTTATCATCTTTATTCGCCCCCCGGATATGGCTACCAACTTTTGGTATTATCAGCTGAAGTTAACAGGCAACAACTTTAGCAATAACCTGCAACGTATTCTCAATACCGTGGAGCCATCAAATATTAGCAGCGGCGACACTACTACCATGTTTGAGAAAGATGATCAGGCTATTGGCATATTAAAATATAATAACTTAGGGTCAAATGAAACACTACAATATTCATTTGAAAACAAGCCAGATACATGGCAGTTAGCCAGATCTGACAATCCGGACCAGGGTACTTTTATGGTTTTGGGTAGTGAGCTGCAAGCGGGTAAATATCAAGACATATACTTGCGGTATACAAGCCAACCCGAAACCATACACAAAATAACTCTTTTGGTGAAGGCCCGGCCGTTTCAAATGCCGTGGGGGACGATAGCGCTAATTAGCACGCTCTTGCTTATTACAATTGGCGTAGTGACCTATACGTTACATATCAGAAGCAATAAAAAGCTTGCTGAGCTAAAAAGGAAAAGTGAGGATACCGAGACACGTCTTACATTATTGAGCGGCCAGTTAAACCCACACTTCCTTTATAATTCGCTTAATGCTATACAAGGCACTATTAACAACGGTAATCCGGAGCGTGCGAATGCCTACATCGGTCATGTCGCTAAATTTATGCGTGATGTGATGGATAACGGCAAAAAAGAATTCCTGTCGCTACGCGAGGAGCTTGCCATTGAAGAAGATTATTTAAAACTTGAGCAACAAAGGCAGGCGTTTACTTACGCCATAACAATTGCGGCAAACCTCGACCCTTTATTGATAGATTTCCCACCCCTGTTATTGCAACCTGTTTTAGAAAACAGCCTTAGGCATGCTTTTGCCACCAACCATACCAACCCTATGTTGAATGTAAGTATCTTTAAAGAAAACGCTACGCTTTATGTTGAGGTTAGCGACAACGGCAATACCAGCTGGGATACAGAGAAGGCTAAAGAAGGACATGGCCTGTCGCTTACAAAGAAACGGTTGGCAGTATATAACGATAAACTGGAAGCGATGCCCATAAAAATGCAGATAAAATATCAACCCGGAACAGGTACTATAACTACATTTAGCTTTAAAAACTGGTTTGCATGAGTAACCTTACCTGTTATATTGTAGACGATGAACAGGGCGCTATTGATGCCTTACTGGCGCTGCTGCAACGATATTGCCCCCAACTGACAATAACAGGCAGTGCTAAATCGGTTGAATCAGCCTTAGTACATTTAACTGTCCATGCTACTGACATATTATTCCTGGATATAAAAATGCAGCAGGAAACCGGCTTTGACCTTTTAAAGCAGCTACCGGCAAATAGCGCTCATATCATTTTTGTAACCGCTTATGACGAATATGGTGTGCAGGCCATCAAATTTTCTGCTACTGATTACTTATTAAAACCTGTGATACCCGAAGAATTGATTGCCGCAGTATACAAGGTTGGACAACACAAAAGCATACAGGCCGAACAGATTGCTATGCTGCTACAGTCATACCAACATCAGCAATTTAATACACAGAAGCGGATAGCACTTGCAGATCAGCATGAGGTGAGGTATGTGCTTATTGATCATATCATTTGCTGTAAGGCAGACAATAGCTACACCAGTTTCTATCTGCATAATGAAATCCGGCCTGTTGTTGTCTCCAAATCCATTGCTGATTATGAACAGATACTGTCTTTGTATGGCTTTGTGAGGATCCATCAGTCCTGGCTGATCAACAAAAACCATATAGACTCTTTTAAAAAGGCGGATGGTGGTTACCTTATGATGAATAACAAAATGAGTGTACCGGTAAGCAGGCAACGCAAACATTTGCTGAAAGACCTTTAATTATAATTAAAAGAGACTCACCGCAACGTTGTAGCGGAGAAACTTACGAAGTATAAAAGCTTCGTAAGTTTAACTTCCAAATACCTATTTGTCTAAAAACTCCATCAAACCTTTGCCGGTAATGTAAGTCCAGCCTTTGCTGAAGCTTGCTGTGGCGAATGATGGGTTATCTTGAGGGAAAGTCTCCAGCCCTGTATGAGTAAGCTTAAGGCGGGTTTTACCCCCCTCGTCAAACAGCTCCCAGGTAACTACAGACTCGCCGGGAAACTCCTCGTAAGTCCAGGTGTGGGCCAGTTTGTTGGGCGGGGTAGCTTCTGTAACCACGCAACGGTGCCAAAAGGTTACGCCCTTGTCAGTGCCGCTAAAGCGAAAGGCAAAGCCAACCTCGGGTTTAAAATCATCCAGTTTAAAATACCACTGTTTCAATTTTTCGTTGTCGGTTAGCGCGCTCCATACCTTTTCTATGGGCCAGTTATAAGTTTGTTCAATTACAAATGGTTGTGCATTCATTTTTCTTTTTTTTAAAGGTGATTAATGAGATATGATTATTTTATCCTCCACAAAATGTTTTAAATCGGTACCGGCGATTTGTGTCCAGCCGGCATTGTAGTTTGAAGTAGCGAAAAACGGATCGTCTTGCGGGAAGGTTTCTAAACCTGCATGAGTTAATTTGAGCCTTGTTGTATCGCCCTCGGCAAACAACTCCCAAGTTACCGTCGACTCGCCCGGATAGCCTGCGTAATACCAAGTGTGCACCAACTTTTTGCCTTCAACAACTTCTTTCACCTCGCAATGGTGCAGGTAAAGCCTGCCACCGTCCTGGCAAGTAAAGCTAAATTTAAAACCTACTTCGGGCTTAAAGCCGCTCAGGTCAAAATACCATTGTTTGAGTTTCTCTATATCCGTTAGGGCCTGCCACACCCTATCCACCGGGGCGTTGTAGGTTTGTTGCATAACATAAGGTGCTCTTTCCATAATCGTTGTGTTTATATATTTTTCTTAGTTTTTTACATCTCTTTCTGATCGTTTTGCTCGCTTTCCAAATCTAAAAACGCGCCTAAAGCATCCAGCTTTTCGGTCCAGAATTTTTGATAACGGGCGGTCCAGTCGGCCACTTCTTTTAGTTTGCCAAAGTCGGCTTGGCAGTAGTTTTCGCGTCCGCGGCGTTTTATGGTAACCAGGCCGCACTCCGTCAATATCTTCATGTGTTTTGATATGGCTGGGCGGCTTATGGCAAACTGTCCGGCTACGTCATTAACGTTAAGCGCCTTATGCGCCAGCATGCCAATAATCGCTCTGCGGGTGGGGTCGGCAATGGCTTGAAATACGTCTCTTCTCATATACTAAGACCAGCAATAAGTAACCGATCGGTTACGAATATAAGGTAACCGATCGGTTACGCAACAATTATTTTAAATTTCTTTTGATTGCCTGACGTTAACATTAAAAGAGGAAGTTGCAGGTAAGAACCTAAACCGCGTTTTAGACAGGGATATCGTCAAAAAGATCGGCTATGGCGACACGATAAAAGGGATCAACTTCGAGATAAAAAATAATCCATAACAGAAAGCCCCGGAATAAATCCCGGGGCTTTCTGTTATTATAAAAAGGTATAGGTTAGCTTTCTTTTGTAGCAACGGCTACGTAATCTGTCCAAAGTTCGTCAAGTGTCTTGCCTGTGTATTCTTTCCAGGCATCGGCAGTATAGGTATGGCTGCGTAGTTTGCTATCCATAGTTGCCACTACTCCTTTTTTAACATTCTTTTCTATCCAAAGCAAAAACTTAGCGGTAATGCGGTATGACTTTGTATAACCTTGCGCGTTAGGGTCTTCGCCCGGTTTGTTAGGGTCGGGCCTAATGCCGGTGCCCTTAGGCAGGGCCCATTTGGCACCTTCATTGTCGACACCATACACAGCGCGCACGTAATCAGCAATTCCTTCGGTTAGCCACCCCACGCCTTGAGCGCCGCCCTGGTAGCTTTGTACTATGTGCATTACTTCGTGGGTCACCACATCAATATCAGTTGGTTTTTTCAGCATCCAGCTGGGTTTGTAGCGCACAACCGTGCCGCCTGTGGCTGCAACACCAGTGTAGTTACGGTCAATCCAAAATACTACTCGTTTTGCTGTATTAGGGTTAAAATCTTTAGCCTGCGCGGGGTAAACCTTGTAAAAGGTCTCAATCATACGTTTTTTTATATCAGCGCCTTCGGCCTGAAAAGTAGTATCGTTATTTACAAAAATCAAAGTATATCCATTGCGGGTGGTCGAGTCTAATGACAAGTTGGGCGCTTCGCTCCAGCTTTGGCGGCGCTGACGCGGTCTTTGCCCTTGTTGCTGTTGAGTTTGCTCCTGGGCCAGCGCGTCAATTGCGCCCATTAGGCACATCATGATTAATAATTTTTTCATTGTTAGGTATTTAAGGGGTAATACAACATGTAATCAGTTAATAATCAAATATAATCCATATCGCCCCCGTCAACAACGGCACTTATGTAACAATATTACGCTAATACGCCGGGCTGTAATGTCCCTCATGATTCATACGCTGACGTTAGATCAACTGTCAAGTTTTTAATTGCTAATTTCGCAATAGAATAAAGAACAACAACATGTCTATAACTACCGAGGACGAAAGAAGAGGAATGCAGCGGGCCAGCGATGCTGTAGCCATTACCCTGAGAAAGATGCGCGAGTTTGCCAAACCCGGCATGTCAACCCAAGAACTTGATGAGTATGGCGGCCAGTTGCTTGAACAAATGGGCGCAAAATCAGCTCCTAAGCTAACATACGGCTTTCCGGGATATACCTGTATAAGTGTTAACGAAGAAGTAGCGCACGGTATACCATCAGCTGATAAAATTTTGAAAGATGGAGATTTAATAAACATCGATGTGTCGGCTGAATTGACCGGCTATTGGGCCGACAATGGCGGATCATTTGTTTTAGGCGACGATATCTACGGCCACGGCAAACTGGTAGCGGCATCTAAAGAGATCTTGAAGAAAGCCATTAGCAATATTAAAGGTGGTGTGAAAATATCAGAGATAGGCCGGCTGATAGAAACCGAAGCCAGGAAAGCCGGCTACACTGTTATAAAAAATCTTACCGGCCATGGTGTAGGCCGTAGCCTGCACGAAGAACCGCACGAGATTGCTAATTACTGCGACAGGTACAACACCACTCGCTTTAAAAAGAACACTGTAGTGGCTATAGAAACATTCATTTCAACCAAGTCGACGATTGCCGATACCCAAGCTGACGGCTGGACGCTAAGTGGTAACAGAGGTGGCTTTGTTGCGCAGCACGAACACACCATTATGGTAACAGGTGGCAAACCGGTAATATTTACCGCAGAAAATGGAATTTGGGATTAAAGAGCTTGAGCGCGAATAACAGAAAGAGCTTCACAAACGGTGAAGCCTTTTCTGTTTGGTGGAGAACATCGTTATCACTTTTGATATTCCACAATGCCCAACATCATTTTGATGCTTAATAGCAAAAAAGTTACCGCACAAAATAATTATTGTCTGACTAACAAAGCCAGGTGTATGACGCTGACAGTTTTAAAAAAGTTTGCGCTTACCTGTGTGTTTTGCGTATTCATTGTTTGAATAGCGCATTTGTGCTAAATTAGGTGTTATTACTACATAAACATTCTAATGAAAAAACTGATTTGCGCCCTCGTCTCCCTTGCTCTCGGCCTAAACGTTTCGGCGCAAGTGCCGGATAAAAGCTGGTGGACCTTCACCTATAATGAAAGGGCCTCAGCCGACACCAGCCTGCTTAACCTACGCTACCTTAACGAGCGCGTTGCGGGCGAACATGGTTTTATTAAACTGAGTAAAGATGGTAATTCATTTACGGACGTTAAGGGCAAACCTATGCGTTTTTGGGGCACCAACGCAGGCAGCCTGGCGCAACAGTTTAATGATAGGCAATTAGATAGCCTGGCCCGCTTCCTTGCTAAAATGGGCGTAAATATTGTCCGTTACCATGGTGATATTAACGCCAAGGGGAAGGGGACCGGGTTAACCGACGTGGATACGGTGGAGATTCGTAATATATGGCGCTGTGTGGCTACGATGAAAAAATATGGCATCTATACCATTATTTCGCCGCTGTGGCCGGCCAACGGCCATATGGGCGGCTGGATACCTGCGGAATGGGGGATTGACGGCTATTCGGGACGAGACGATATGTGGGGGGTGTTATTTTTTAACAAACGGCTTCAACAGGGTTATAAGGCCTGGATGAAATACCTGTATACTAAAACAAACCCGTATACGGGCATCCCACTGAAGGATGAACCCGCAGTTGCCTTCATCCAGATAGAAAACGAAGATTCGCCTTTGTTTTGGACGATGAGTAATGTGAAACCCGAATTGAAGCAAATGGTGGGCGCTCAGTTTTCGCAATGGTTGATAAAGAAATATGGCAATTCGGCAGGTATTAAGGATACGACGGACCTGATCCCTATTTACGATTTTACCATACCCGTAACCGCACGCACTAATCCCCGGCTGCACGATCAGACGGAGTTTTATACCGAAACCCTGAAGGATTTTTACGACGATTTGGTACATTACCTCCGCACCGATGTGGGTTGTAAGCAATTGATCAATGGTAATAACTGGCGCACGGCGGCGCAAAGCCGAATGCTTGATTTGGAACGCTGGGCCAATAGCGGGCCGGAGGTTATTGCTGTGAACCGTTATTTCGATCCGCAGCATATCGGGCCTAGTGCCAATTGGCGGGTGGATCCGGGCGACTTTTACGGTTCGCCATCGGCGATTAAAAATCCGGGCGATTTGCCTGTGAATATCAAGCACGTTTCGGGCCACGCCACCGCAGTTACCGAAAGCGGCTGGAATTTGCCCAACCGTTATCAAACTGAAGGCCCGCTACTGGTGGCGGCGTATGGAGGCCTTACCGGTTTGGACGCTTATTTTTGGTTTACGCAAACGGCAATAGGCTATATGGCCAACCCGTATTTTACCTTCCTTAAGGTGCATGGGCAACATCCTTTAAACCGTTGGAGTATATCAACTCCCGGCCAGCTGGGCATGTTCCCGGCCAACGCTTTAATTCAGCGCCTTGGTTATGTAAAAGAGGCTAACATACTGCAAGAGCAGCGCACTATGAAAAGCATGCTGAATCGCGATGTGCCACCTATTTTTGAGGAACAGGCCTTTGACCCTAACCGCGATTTTGTTGTGAGCAATAATAAGGATCAGGCCCGGTTTTCGCCGCTCACCTTCCTTGCCGGAGGGGTGGTTAGCACTTATAACAGTGCAGCCGACACTGTAAAATTAGCAGCCGACCTGAATAAGCTGATTGATACCAAGTCGGGCAAAGTGATATCGATTACGGGGGAAGAGCGGCTGGATTACCACACAGGTATCTTTACATTGAATACCCCTAAGGCAAAGGCTGTATCGGGCTTTTTAACCACGGGTAAAGAATTTGTCCTGGGCAAGGTAACCATCCAGTCGGACAATGAATATGCTACCATCGAACTGGTGAGTATGGACGGCCTTGAAATCGGTAGATCGAAAAAAATATTATTGCAGGTAGGTACTATTTTCCGCCCGACGGACTGGGCCGAGGAACCCGCCACAGTTACCGACAGAAATAAGAAGGAATTGATCGGTATGAAGGTAATTAATACTGGAAAAATGCCCTGGTTAGGGATGCCGGCCTCGGGGAGTATCAGCATCAAAACCAAGGTGATCAAAAAGGCAACGCAATTGGATGCAGCTGGTTACGCGGTCAGGAAGCTAGGCTTGTCCGTAGCTGGTGAGTCGGTAAGTTTAAAACTCCCGACTGATGCTTTTTATATTTTGTTGGAGAAGTAGTAGCTTTATTTTACTTGCTTGCTGTTGTTTTGATACTGACCTAATATGAGAAAGAACGTTACTAAGCCAACCAATGTCGACAGCGCTATAAGCCAAATGAATGCACTCGAATCAGAGCACCCGGACATTGATGTATCAGGTAGATGCATTTACACCTACATGAAGGTTTACCCAGGTTTGCGTATTGCCGAGAGTTGTCGGAAGATTATAGTTCAAGTGAATTGCCATTTTTGTAGCAACACTGGCAGCAATCACCTGCGTAATCGATAGCTACTTATAACGCAAGTAATATTGGATTTTTATTTACCTTGGTTCTGTAATCATCACATGAGAAAAAAGGGAACCCATAAGCCATTTATTTATTATGATAGCTTAAAACCATGGGAGAGCGTTTGCATGATATTGTATGCTATTGTAACGATATGTGTAATTTTGACTCTTGTTTTCGCCCAACCGGAAACCAAACAGACCACTATGGTAATGTACATAGTGCTATCGCAGTTTGGTATGTATTTTGGGTTGTACACTTCATTACGCAATTTTAAGGCTTACCTGCTTTGGTTATCCTTCGGTATAGTGCATTTGATACTTTTCTTTTGTTTCAAGGGAAATCCTACTATTGAAATGTACCGTGGGAGCCCGACCGTGGGACTATTAAATACCATCATACTATTGATGCTCTTTCAGTTTCTTAGATACCTTAGTTTAAAATTCCAGAACCGGGAGTTTGTAGCACCTGCTAAAGGTGGCGGGCCAGATTTGTTTGAAAACAAAAAGGTAACCTTTGCAGATTTTGTAATCTTTGTAATCTATATGGGTTCATGGCTTGGTCTTTCGGTGTTATCCCTATCAATGTAACACAATCAGAATATAATTTTAAAAGACTTAACCAGAATGACGATTGACCCTATTGAAGTAGAAGCAAGGTTACAAGTGTTGGCAATGAACTTTAGCAATAGCTACTTTCCATGCGTAGCCGAGCACTACCAACAGTATTCAAAAACAGCAATGTGGTTGACGAGATGGAAGTTTTGGACGAGTTGAGTATTAAACTGACTAATAGACTACAGACAACAATCACAAAAAAAAGACCGTCTATCTCGAAGGAATTATTTTGCGCTTAGCAATTATGCAGAGATTGCTACTTATATATGACTAAGAGAAGTGTTGTACCTATGTTGTACCTGAAAAAAAACAGGCTTTTAGATATACACCTAAAAGCCTGGTAATCAGATTGTGGAGAATATCGGAGTCGAACCGATGACCTCTTGCATGCCATGCAAGCGCTCTAGCCAGCTGAGCTAATCCCCCTTGTTACGGATGGCAAAAGTAGTAAAAAGATGGAGATTTGAAAATTATATCGTAAAAAGTTGCTTCTACCCTAAGGATTATGGAAGTCATAATCTAACTTGCTTTAAATCAATTCGGGATGGATGTAACTTTTAATAAGCGCAGAACTTTTGGTCCATTTGAATGTTCTCAAAACCAGAGGTTTTTTTCTTGCCAATAAATTACTTATTTCGTAGTAAAACTTCATATAGCCAAACATGTCTGGGACGAAACGACCATCCGATGAAACACTGCAAGCTTTGGAAACGGCGCCAAACATGTATCTTATTCTGTCTCCTGAGTTGCACATTCTTACGGCAAGCGACTTGTATCTTAAAGCGACGCAAACCGCCCGCGAAGCGATAGTAGGCAAACACGTTTTTGAGGCGTTCCCGGATAATCCAGAATTGCCTGACGCTGACGGGGTACAGAATATAAATGCTTCACTTCAAAATGTTTTACGAACAAAAAAGGAAGATCACATGCGTGTGCAACGCTATGACGTACCTGATGTGTTAAGACCGGGGAAGTTCATTCAGCGATATTGGGACCCGTGCCATACACCTGTACTTGATCAGGAGGGCGATATCTCCTATATCATTCAGTTGGCAACAGACGTCACTGATAAGATCCTGGCCGAACAAGCACTCTATAAAAGCAATATGGAACAGGTTGAGACGACAGAACAGATCAAGTCGCTTAATACTGAACTTCTGGCAACGAATGTAGAACTACGCGACACACAGCAAAAACTTACTCTTTTAAATTCAAAACTTGAGGAGCGCGTCGCAAAACGGACACAGGAGCTTAAACGAGCAAATGAAGAACAAGCTGCTATCAACGAACGGGCGGCGGCAACAAATAAAGAACTTACAGAGATCCAGCAGCGCTTGATAGAGACGAATCGAGAAGTTTCGGCAATAGCAGCCAGACTGCGCATATCTGTGGAATCTACCGGACTTGGCTCATGGGAGTATAACCCTACAACCGGAAACCTGTTCTGGTCTAAAGAATGCCGGCAGATATTCGGATTAACCGAAGAACAAGAGGTTGACTTCGACACGTACACCCGACATATTCATCCCGACGACCAGGAATGGGTGATAAGGCGCATCAGCGAGACTCTTCAACCTGATTCCTCGGGCAAGCATGAATTGACGCATCGAATCCTTCGTTTTGACAATAATGAACTAAGATGGGTCAAGGCAAAAGGTACAGTAGAGTTTGAGCAAGGGGTCGCAACCTGTTTTTTGGGAACAGTTCTAGACATTACGGAGTTGAAGCAGGTTGAGGAAAAGAGTGCAAGACTTGCAGCAATTATCACTTCTTCAAGTGATGCGATCATTGGGAAGACGCTAGATAGTGTGATAAGCAGTTGGAATGACTCGGCTGAACGGATGTTCGGTTACACAGCTTACGAAATGATTGGCGAAACGATATACAAACTACTCCCATCAGATCGGCAGGACGAGGAGCCAATGATAATTTCAAGGATAAAAAATGGCGAACGTGTTGACCATTTCGAACCGTACGGCAGATGAAGGACGGACGACTTATTGATGTATCATTAAGCATCTCGCCTATTAGGGACACTAATGGCAAGATAATAGGAGTTTCTCAGATAGCGAGAGACATCTCTGAACGAAAGCGGGACGAGATACGTAAGAACGACTTTATCGGGATGGTTAGCCACGAACTGAAGACACCATTGACTTCACTTACGGCTATTATGCAGGTGTTGCATAAAAAGTTGAACAACACAGACGATCGTTTTGTCCCCGATGCACTAGCTCGCGCTAACCAACAGTTGAAAAGGATGGGCAACCTGATCAATGGCTTTCTAAACGTTTCCAGACTAGAATCAGGGAAGATCGTAATCGAGAAACGTTTATTTATCATGGAGGATCTGATCAAAGAGGTAATTGCAGAAATCAACCTAACGGGAGCTACGCATATGATTGAACTTCCGCGGTGCGACAAAGTAGAAGTATTTGCGGACCGGGACAAGATCAATTCAGTGGTGACTAACTTACTTAGCAATGCAATTAAGTATTCGCCTAAGGCAAGCCAAATAACTATCACCTGTGAACAAACGCAGGAGGAACTGCTCGTGAGCGTCAACGATGAAGGGTTAGGTATGAAGGCGGATGATTGTGAACGAATTTTTGATCGCTACCACCGCGTGGAGAGCGATGACACGCGACATATATCTGGATTTGGAATTGGGCTTTATCTGAGCGCTGAAATAGTTAAACGGCATGACGGACGAATTTGGGCAGAGAGCGAGTTAAGCAAGGGCTCTACGTTTTATTTCAGTTTGCCGCTTGGCTGATAATTTAGTCTATTAACCCGTAAGAAAGATCGGATATTTCCCGGCATTTAAAAAGGCAAAGTAAAGCTAAACGTAGAACCTTTACCAGGTATGCTTACCACATCAACAGTTCCGTTATGTAAATTAATAATTTCATAACATAGATATAAGCCGATGCCAAAACCAGAAATATGGTGTTCCCTCACATCCTCCGAACGGTAAAAGCGGTCAAAAACTTTGTCAATTTCGTTTTTAGGAATACCAAAACCCTGGTCCTTTACACGGACGGTTACTGAGGCATTGTCGTAAACGTAGGTAATGGTTACAGGCATTCCCTTTTTGGAATACTTGACTGCATTGCTCATCAGATTAACCAGCACATGTTCGATCTTTTCCTTGTCTAAGTCTATGTATATAGCATTTGCGTCTTCTAAAACAATTTCCACACCCGCGTTCAGTACGCGAAAGTCTGCGATAGTTGACTCGATAAGCTGCCGTAGTTCTGTCCGCTGTAAGTTTAATTCAAACTTGCCACTCTCTAACCTCGCCATATTCAAAAACCCGTTGATGATGCCACTCATTTTCAAGATCTGTTTTTCGGAGTTTAGCAATGCAGATCTCGTAAATTCATCGACTTGTGTGCCTTGTTTTTTCTTTAGCAATTGGATATAACCCTGCAAGGACGTAAGCGGTGTTTTTAGCTCATGACTCGCCATGCTGATAAAGCCATTGCGCAGCTGCTCTTCAGTCTTTCTATCAGTGATGTCTAGTACGGATCCTATAAATCTTTGCGGCTGGCCAGCTAGATTGAAATACACTTTGCCTTTTGCACGAACCCATCGCAACTTAGCATCAATAACCCCGACTGTACGATACTCAACATCATAATCACCGTTACTTTTAGAAGCATCAAACAAGTTACTAATTAGTTCTACCACCCTTTCTTTGTCATCAGGGTGAAGGCCGGTAAGGAAGTCGTGATCATATGTTACTTCCTGTTCATGACTAATCCCAAACAATTCCCGACACCGACTGTCCCATTCCATAGTGCCCTTTATTAGGTCCAGATCAAATGTACCGAGCTGTGCGGCATGTTTTGATAGGCTAACCTGCTCATATGCTCGTGCAAGTTCGCTGGTCCGTTCCGCAACTTTTGCTTCGAGTGACGAATTGACTTCCTGCAACACAAGTCTAGCTTCTTCAATTTCGCGCTCCTTTATCACATGCGACGTAATATCGTTAGTGGTCGTGAGCAGAAAAGATGGTTTGTGGGCGTCCCCGCCGATGGGGGTAATTTCGAGTTGCCACCATTTCTCTACCATACCGTTACCGTCTATTGCGCCCATATCATACCTGAATGGCTGCATTAAAATTGTTTGATTAGTGGTCTGCGCTTTGGTAAGTGCGTCCAATAATAATTTGCCCCCATTACCTCCCGCTTCGGTTGGATCAAACGTCTCCCATACGGATTTTCCTGAAATTTCTTTCCCCACCAAATTGGTTGCCACCTTGTGTGCATCGTTACTGATCACTATTGTAAAGACAGGGGCATCAGCATGTACAATGATGCGTGGCACCGGCGAATTAAAGAGCGCTTTAAAAATTGGATCCTGCAGAATTCCTATGGGCATCTAAAAGTAAAAAAGGTTACCCGTAAAGTTAACAATTAAAAGCTATTAGGTTATTCAACGCATCCTTATACTTATTCCTTTACGGAGTGACTTATAATACGAATCATACATTTACAATTCTTTCAATTTAGAATAACGTAAATGATTATCCCGAAAAGGGAACCACTACAATCGCTTATCTAATCATCCCTTTAATCCTGCTGTTCAAAAATGCTTTCCAAAAATGGATAAGCCATTTCTATTGCCGGAATAGTAAATGCAAACTGGGTACCCACCTTGTCTTTAAGCGTATTGAGTTTATCAACTGGGCCGCATGTTCAATGAGTTGGCCGTTTTGTTTTTCGATCTGAATCTCGTTATTTCGCAGTTCGGTAATATCTTGCATTGCCCCTATCATGCGTATGCCTATCCCATTTTCATCGCGAATCACAAGGCCTTTATCCAGCACAAAGGCATACTCGCCATTAGCTTTTTGGAAACGGTACTTTTCCGACCAAAATTTCATTTGGCCATATTTAACCGGCTCCGGGTACAGCACTACCCGTTCCCGGTCTTCGGGGTGCACATGTTGAGCAAAAAACCGCATATCGCCAATATTTACCCCCGGCTTATGCCCGAACGACTTTTTAATGTTGCGCGAATAATACACCTCGTTGATCTCTAAATTCCAATCCCATATAATATCTGTAGTTGCTTCCGTTACATATTCAAAACGCTCGATGCTCCGCTCAAGCGAGCGTAACGTTTTCGATTCTGTAGTAGCATACTTGAATACTACCATTATGCAATGCTGCCCCACGTAGTTAATGGGGTAGCCTATCATTTCAACCTTAATAGCTTCGCCACTTTTTTTCAAGTAGGTCCAGGCACCTAGTGTTCCCACATTTTCGTTAATAGGCTGCTCATTTAACACTTCGGCCAAACGAACCATTTCATCGGGTGCACAAAACTCCAATATAGTTAAGTCGCAAAACTCGTTCTCGTTATAGCCGTATAGGTTTGAAGCCATTTTATTGGCATTTAAAATAGCCAAAGACCCGGTAGCGTAAATGACAACAGGAAGCAGGTTTGAATAAAAAAGGACTTTGTAATTTCTGCCTGTTCATTGAGTGCTACGCCCGCGCCTTGTTCCCAGGTTAAGTCGCGGACGGTGCAAAACATCATTTTATCTTCAGATATCCATGTTGCCGACCAGGATAGCCGTTTAACCGACTCGTGTATTCCTATGCTTCTATTTTTGAACTCAACAATATTGGCTCAATATTTACCATCACAAAAGACGGAGATCACCCTCTATTAAACACAAAAGCGATTAAAACAAAAGCCCCTTTGCTGTAGCAAAGGGGCTTTTGTTTTAATCGCTTAATCTAATATTTATTCCCAACCCGGGTTTTGAGGTTTAAGGGCAGGGTTACGTTGTAAGTCATTCAACGGAATTGGATAATAGTAATTTTTGTCGGTGAATTTTCTTGGAATCTCGTTCATCCAGATCAACTCGCCCGACGTACCGTTTTTTAACTGTTGCGAGTTGGTCGTAGTACCAATCTTTGCTGATACATCAACATAAGTAACGCCGGCAACTGCTGTGGGGCGTGTGCCCTGGTAAAATGCTACATCCAGTATGCCATCCTCATTTAAATCCAAAGGGGTGTTTAAGGCCGGTACGTAAAAACCGTTCCACTCCTGCTGCATTAAGTCGCCACGTTTCCAACGTAACAGATCGGCAAAACGCAAACCTTCTAAGCTTAGCTCGATACCACGCTCCCTGCGGATTTCCAAAATAGTTGCATCACTAATATCAGGGAAGTAATTGGCAACCAGGTAGGGGTCGGCGATTGTTGGTTTCGTAGATAAACCGCCTGTAATACCGCCCCTGGCCCTTAAAACACCAATAGTGGCAGCCCATTCTGCATCTGTCAAAGTTCCCAATTCGGCTTTTGCTTCGGCAAAGTTTAATAACATCTCGGCGTAGCGGAATAAAGCAACAGCATTAGTGTTTAGCGCACCTGCATCGTAATAGGTATCATCTAATGTCCATTTTATTGGCTGGTAGCCTGTAAAGGTATATGAAAATACTGGTGGAGCCGGCGCTGCAATTCCATTTGTGGAGCGTTTGTAATCGCCCATGCGTATAGTTTGTTTTAACCTAACATCGCGGTTTTTAACCTCGTCCTTAAATAACATGGTTTGATAACCCGGGGTATTGGTAAACGGCGTACCATCAACCTTTAAATACGTGTTGATAAAGGTACGGGTAAAGCTTGCCTTGGCACCGTAGGTGCCGCTGGTCCACCACCAATTAGCTTCGTTTAAAACCGCTAAGTTTACATCGGCAAGGGCAGCTTGTATTACCTCTGCAGCCACCGGGGCATTGCTGGTAAATACCTGGCGATAAGATGCACCTACACCACCCGTGGTATTAATACTGTAACCCCCGTTTTTTATAAGCAGATCTGACGACGATACCGCTTCGGTTAACCATTTTTCGGCAGTGGTAGTCAAGTTCAACTCGGTATGATATTTTCTGAATGTACCTTCAAACAAACAAACCCTTGATTTAAAAGCGTAAGCAACCCATTTGGTTACTGTAGTACGGCTTGCATCATTACCAACCGGTAAATTGGCGCAAGCGTAATCTAAATCGGCCAGTACCGAGTCCATAACCAGGCTCCTGCTATCACGTTTGGCGTTAAGCGTAACGTTGTCTTCGTAGTTTATTGGCTTATTTATCCATGGCACATCGCCAAAGCGCTTTACTTTATCCATGTAAAAGTAAGCACGGAAATAACGCGCCAAACCCAAATAGTTTTTGCGGATATTTACCGGCACATCAGGGTTTGTGCAATTTTCTATGAAGTAGTTAATGTTACGCAAATCTGACCAGCTCCAGCCCGAGCTGTTGTTGGCGCCAAAGGCACCTTCGCGAATAAAATCGGGCACTTGTTTTACAGCCAGGTAATCTGACATTGCATCCTGCGAAGTTGAATTTTTAGGCAAAAAGCCCATGTTGTAAAATGAGTTGGTATACAACTTCAATCCGTTTTCGGTACCAAAAACAGCCTCTTTGGTTGGTGTGGCCTTTGGTTCCTGATCCAGCTTTTTACAGGCTGCCAAACTAAGGCAAGCCAGTAAAATTAATATATAGTGTTTTTTCATTTTGATCTTTATTTAATATTTGGTTTAGAAACCTATGTTTAAGCCAAAAGCATAGCTTTTAAGCATCGGATAGTTATAACCGTCGCCATTTGTAGAGCCCGAGTTTATGTCCTGGTCTGTCGGTACCGCATTTTCTACGTCGATAGTGTTTTTAACAACCTTGTACATTGGAGAATAAGTGAACAAGTTTTCGCCGGAGAAGAATACTTTAGCGCTACGCATACCAACTTTATTTACCCATTTTGTGGGCAAGGTGTAACCTACCTGGATATTTTTCATACGAATGTAAGCTACATTTTGTAGGTAACGTGTTTGCGCTATACCCAAAGTACGATCTGTATTACTTGATGCGGCACGCGACATAGTACGCGGGAAGTAAGCGTTGGTATTTTGAGGCGTCCACATGTTATCTAAATGAAATTTAGGTATGTTGTTATATGGTCTGTTATACTGCCCCCAAAACATCTCAGTCTCGGTGCTTGGATACCATTGCTGTTTGCCCACACCCTGGAAAAAGGTAGAGAAAGAAAAGTTATGCCAGTTAGCACCCAAAGTAACCCCATAAGTGTAACGCGGAGCAGAGTTGCCAATAATTCTTCTATCGCCGGACTTACCTACTTTGTTCTCTCCCCTGTTGATAAAACCGTCACCGTTTACATCTCTTAATTTGATATCGCCGGGAGCCCATACACCTGTTGGCGAAGCGCGCATTTCAGGGCTTTGCTTAGCATGAGCTGCAATATCAGCAGCGTCTACAAAAAAGCCCTCTGTTTCGTAACCCCATATTTCGCCTAAAGTCTGACCTTCGTAGTAGTCGGTTATTAGTTTATCAGGGTTTTGGTATTTGTTAATTTTAGTGATATTGTCAGCCAAAGTCAATCGTACGTTGTAGCTAAATGGCTTGGTATTGTTACCAATTTTGTCGCTCCAGGTAATTGATGCTTCCCAACCGCGAGTGGTTAAGTCGGCATAGTTACCTTTGGGCCTATCTGCACCAAACACGGCCGGCGGTGTTAAGCCAAGGGTAAACATGTTGGTAGTTTTACGGCTATAAATATCGCCAGTAAAATTTAACTTACCTCGAAGTAAAGATATATCTAAACCTAAGTCGGTAGTTGTCGACGTTTCCCAAGTTAAGCCGTCAGGCAATACAGCAGGGTTACGCGTTGTTTGTGGCCTGCTGCCGTTTAATATAACACCAGACTGGCTAAGACCAAATATCTCCTGGAAAGCATACGAGTTAATGTTACCGTTGCCTAATGACCCGTAAGACCCGCGTAATTTCAAATCAGATATTATTTTGTCTGACACTTTCCAAAACGGTTCGTTATTGATTCTCCAACCGGCAGATACTGACGGGTAAAATGCGTAACGTTGGTTTGATGGGAATTTTGATGAACCATCATAACGGCCATTTACCTCAACCAGGTAACGATCTTTGTAAGCGTAGTTTAATCTTGAAAAACCACCAAGTATAGCCCACTGCTCATAACCACCGCCGGTGGTAGTTGCCTGACCAAGCGCAAGGCCTAAATCTGTAGCATCGTCAAAAATAATACCGTTACGTTGTATAAATATCCTGTTATAGGTTGATTGCTCGTAGTTGTAACCAGCCATTGCCTTAAAGTAATGGTCTTTATTAAACGTATTTTCAAACTCGGCAAATATGTTGGTTGCCAGGTAACGGGTGTCGCGGTTATCAAAAGACAGATCATTGGTTGTTGTACCTACATACGATATTACACCCTTAGTGTTGCTGTAAGGCACCTGCACACGTCTTTGATTTTTGTCGTTTGCTGTGTTACGGAACGTGAAGTCAGCATTAACGCGGAATTTATTATTGAAGAAACTGCTTCTTAAACCGGTTATGTTTCTGAATACTTCTTTACGGGTATCAAAACCATTTTTCCCGTACATAAAATCGCCAATCGTATAAGCAGATGCAAAAGTGTATGTTCCGTCAGGGTTAGTTAACGGCATGGTTGGTTTACCTTCGTCAGCAATATTTCTCCATATACCACCACCTTCGCCCACGTTTATTGGGTTATGGTAGTTCATCATAGAGTAATCAGCATTATTCTCGATACTTAACCATGGAAATACCTGCACAGTACCGCGTGCACGAATATTTTTCATGCTGTAATCATCGCTGTTATATCTAAATAAACCTGCCTGATTTAATGACCTTGCAGATACCAAAAACGTAGCCAAATCGCTGCCGCCGCTTACCGACACATTGTTTTCAAACGATGAGGTGCGGTCTTTGTACAAGGCTTTGTAGTAGTCCGTGCTTCCGTAGTAGGTGTATTCTCCCGTTGTTGGGTTTACCTCAACCTGGTTATATGGCTGGCCAGATTCTTTTCTCTTTTTAAATTCGTCAAGATAAGCTTGCGAGAATTTCTGTGTTTTATTAGCGTTTTGCGGAAAAGCGCCGTCGCCGTTAACAAACGCTTCGGCAAACATTTTGGCCCAGGTGTAACCGTCGGTTACAAAGTCTGGTCTGGTTACCGGCGCTTTAAGCGCGTAGTTTGATGAGTACGATACGCTGGTGCGGCCTTTAACTCCTTTTTTAGTAGTGATCAATACCACACCGAACACGCCTCTGGCACCATAAATAGCGGCTGATGCAGCATCTTTTAAAACCGAAACATTCTCAATGTCGTTTGGATTTAGCAGACTTGGGTCGCCTTCAAAGCCATCAATCAATATCAAAGCATTGCCCCCCTGACCAATAGAAGTGGCACCCCTGATGTTGTAAGCAGGTGATTGCGTTGGTTTGCCATCGCCCATCCGCAGGTTTAAGTTGGCAATTTGACCTTGTAACCCTTGAGTAAGGTTTGTTATAGGCCTATTCTCTAAACTCTTTGCCGATATCTGATCAACAGCACCTGTAGCATTAGCCCTTTTTTGCGTACCGTAACCAACAATCAGCACCTCGTTTAAGCTGCCCGTTTCGCCTTTCAGGATTACGTTTACGGGCGTATTCTCGCCGGCTTTTACGGTGATCTTGCTTAAAGTAACTGTGGTGTATGATATGTACGCTACAGTTATATCATAAGTACCTGCCGCTACGTTTAGTTTGAAAGTACCATCAGCTCCGGCAATTACAACCTGGTTAATGCCTTTAACGGTAATAGTCGCGCCGGGCAATGTCTCGCCTTTTTCGTCCACCACCTTACCGGTTATTGTACCAGTTTCTTGCTGGTAGAGCGCCGTGCTCAGCCTGGCAACGGTAACTGCTTGCACTGTGTTTACACTTGCGTATAAAAATGCAAAGCAAAAGCACACCATTACCTTAAAGTTAAACAGTAAAGTTTTTTTCATTTTCAATTAAATTTTAGTGAAGGGGGTTAATTGTGTTATCATTTATTCTGACCGCTTAGAACGGGGCAAAATTATTTAAGCTATATGAAGCCCATGTTAACCTACCTTAATGAATAGAATTGAAAATGATGGTGTAAAGCATACACCAAACAAAAGATCGGTCGGGTATTTTACCAATAAGCCTTGTAGAAAAGGCGTTTACGTTAAATTACAGCTGAAATTGGAATATTAAGCCAATGTTATCCGGCAGTAACCTGTCCTGAAATCATGTTTACAATATAGATTTTTGTCTCGCTGTTTAAATTGATCAGTACACGGGCCCTTCTGTTGCTTAAAAAAGTAATACTGCCATAAAAGTTATTGTCAACCTTAATTGTACCATCAAGATTGTGTATCCCGGCGGTAAAGCCCGCCTCACCCTGCACCACATCGGCTACGCCGCTGCTGATATCGACCCTAACGCCTTTTAACTTATAGTAAATGTCAGAGTTGTGGTATTGCGCATTGGTGCGCGCCTGATTAAATAATGAAGCATGCGAAGAAAAACTGATACTACCCTCTACCGAGGACAGCTTATACGTTTGATCTAAGGCCTTTACAAAATACTTTTGAGTAAGCTTATAATTGGCCTCGTAAAGATCGCGATTTACAGCGTTTGCAATACTGTCGTCAAGCACGTAGCTATCTAATACATTATTGGTACAGCCGTAGGTAAACCTATAATGCCCAAAATAGGTCTTCACCGTATCAGACACCGTTTCGCTAAAGTTATAGGTGGTATCTATAAACATCCCGCAGTACGGGTTTAGGGCGTTAGCTTTGCGTTTTTTTTCAACCGGAATATAATTTAAGGGTGACTTTATACCATCATTAATATTTGCCCCACCATATTGGCCGGACAATGACCTATACAAGCTCACGGCCATTTGCTTGCTCATTTCCGCGGCACTTAAGTTGCCGCTGGCTGGGTCTTGTATACTTTTTTTGCAGCCTGTTTGTATGCACCCCGTGGCTATCAACATGATTGAGATATATTTTGCAAAGTATTTCATAACAATATTGATTTAGCATAAGTAATTAACCTGCTTTAAAAATAACACTTACGGGTGGGGTCGTTAAACCTTGAGCGTGAGCTGCCATTATTTTTTATTAAAAAGCCTATCGACAATTCGTGCGAACCGTAACCAACGGTATTTAATTTGTTCATTGAATAATCAAAGGCATAGCCTATGCGCAGGTTTTCGGTGGCAAAAAATTCAACTATGGCAACCATTGCGCTTGATGTTGGCAGGCCCTTTTGCAAATTGGGCTTATTGTAAAGCGGTATGGCTGTACGATAAGTAGTGCCCAGCCACAGTTTTTCGTTCAGTAAAAAATAAGCGTTGATATCCATGCTAGTCGGCGCCGTAGGGGTATCTTTTATTAATATAGATGGCCTGATCTTGGTATCGTTATTCAAATCAAATATTGCCCCTGTTGTAAAATAGTAATGCGGCATAGGCACTGGCACACCCAGCGAGTTAGCGTTTTGTTTGTTGCGCATATGTTGAGGCAGCAAGTTATCTGCAGATGCACCTATAAAATACTTGTCACTGGTATATAAAATACCCAAACGCGCATCGGGCAATAAAAAGCTCTGGTTACCTGTTGGGATAAAGTTATCGCCGGCTTGCACCGCGTTAAGCCGGGTGCCGTCAATGCCCGATTGCACTATCCCGGCGCCTATACCAAACGCCAGCCTTGAGTTTTCATCGTCGCCCACCTGTATGCGGTAAGCGTAGTTGCCGTAGGCTGCAACGGTGCGTTGCGCCCCTATCTGGTCGCGCTGTAACAAAAGGCCCAGCCCCACTTTGTCATCAGCAACCGATCCATCAGCAGCTATGGAGGTTGTTTGCGGGGCTCCGTTAAGGCCCGTCCACTGCGAGCGGTGAAAAGCATTTACAAAAAAATCGCTTTTGTAGCCTGCATAAGCCGGGTTAACGTATAAGCCGTTAAACAAGTACTGGCTAAATTGCGCATCCTGCTGCGCTTGTACACCTAAAAAAGATGCAATTAAAACAAAAGTTAAGATCAGTCTCTTCATCATATCCTCGTTCTTAGTAGGGTCAAATAGCCTTTGTAGGAATCCCATACACCGGCCTTATTTTTGGCGCGCAACACGTAGAAGTATGTGCCTTCTATCATGCCCTGGCCATCCCAATCATTCTTATAATTTGTTTTTTGATATATTGTATTTCCCCAACGGTTAATTATGGTAAGCTCGGTATCAGTGTATGTTTCAAGTCCAGGTATCACAAAGGTGTCATTAACGCCGTCTCCATTTGGCGTAAACACATTTGATATTACCAGCGGGTAAACCTGTTGCACGGTTTGGTCAATGTTGTTAGCCATAATTGGGTCTGTCTCTTTACCCTTAATATTCACAACACTTTCTACCATGCCCGGCGTTAGCACTTTTACCGTTACCACCAATTTGGTTGGCATGTTATTATTAATCTGGTTAATATTCCAGGTTAGTGTACGGGTAACAATGTCATACTTCACCAAATTGTCGTTACCCGGCTGCGGCAGGTATACCAGGTTGGGCGGTATTACATAACTTACCTGCACGTTTGTGCCCGGTATAGGGCTGTTATTATTGGCAGTTAATATGTAAGTAAAACTGTCGCCCGGCGATGCCTTTGGGTTTGATGACAGTATACTTACCGCTAAATCAACCACCGTATCTGGCTTTGCTACGGGCCCACCTTTAGTATTCACTACAATCCGCACGCCGTCTGACGTTTCTGACGGGCAACCTTCCATGTTAAAAGCCACTACAGAATATATACCAGCTGTGCTTGCAGTATAATCTTTAGACATGGCGCCGCTTATTCTGACACCGTCTTTATACCATTGGTAAGCAGCAACATTTTGAGCGGCGCCATGCAGCACAATAGTAGCCCCCTCGTTGATAGTAAATGTAAGGTACCCGCCTGTTTGAGTTTGCGAGTAAGCCTTACTATTTATTATCAACAACGCGCATAAAACTATTAGTCTGCACAGTTGCTTCATTAGTGTTGCCGCAGTATCAATTAGTTAGCTGCAATGGTTGGTTTTGATGGTAACGGCGTAATTACAATGTCTTTTGTATTTGTTGCCGGGCAGCTTGTGTTAAGCGTATAAGTAACAGATACACCGTAAGTTAATGTTGCCGGAGTAGTCTCGCCGGTTACGTTGTAAGTGCTTGAAGTAGCGCCGTTAATAGCAACTCCATTTTTACTCCACTGGTAATTAACTGTGTAACCCGTGCCAGGCGTAACATTTGCAGTTAAAAGGGTCTCGTTAGTAGCAACACCGCACATAGATGATGTTGGCGAAGTGATAGCTACACTTAATGTTGGCAATACATAAACCTGAAACACATCAGACACCGGCGAGCTACAACCGTTTGCATTCTCTGTTACTACCACGTAGTTGTAGTAACCTGCAGCTGTTGATGTTTCGGTGTAAGTTCTGCCGGTAATGGCAGTTACTTCCTGCTTGTTACCGTTAGCGTCAATTTTGTACCAGTGGTACTTGGCAAAGTCAACAGTGCCATCTTGCGGTGCCGACATAGAAATCGTAGATCCTGCGCAAAGCACTTTTGCAACAGCTGCTGCAGTTGCAGGTGGCGCTGTTGTAGCATCACTTGGTCCGGGCGTTACCTGGGCCGAGGCAACCGTTACAATTGTTACCATCAAAGCAGTCAGGAATAGGTTTAGGGCTAGGAAACGTTTTTTCATGGTGTTATTATTTAATTATTGGTCTTAAATAGTTATTTATAGTGATGAGATATTGGGTTTTTGGGGGTTTGGGGTTACGGTGACCGTCGTTTGTACAGGTAACGAAGTACAGCCAGTTACCTTGTTTTCGGCGGTAATGCTGTAAGTGCCGCTTTGTGTAATCACTGGGCCATTTACATTGGGAATTATATTACCATTGCTGTCTTTAAAAACATAAGTATATGTGGCCGCATCGTATCCAACAATAACTTTTGACAAATCATAATTTAGGCAAGCCGTATTGGGGCCGCTCAAAGTCAGCACCGGGATAGCGTTAAATACAACGAACAAGTTTTTACGATAAACGGGGGCAAAAACAATATCATCCACTGCGAAATCATTACCGCTTGTCGCTATATTTTGGTTAACCAGCGCTATGGGTAACGCACCACTGCGGCTGCCCGAGTTCCAGGTGGCGGTAAAATATTGCCAGCTGCCGGTAGTTGCCGTCGGGTTAATTGTACTACCCAGCGGTACCCCATCAATAGAAAACTGCAATTGTGCAGGGTTTGCCGGGTGCGCGGCTGTAGCCCATGCCGAAAACACATAATCTGTATTAGGCTGCACGTTAATATTCTGCGTCCAAACAACTACATTAGCTGTCGCCGATCCGTTAACGATAAGCATGTTACCGCTCCCGGTGGTATGATCGCCGAATGATGAAAAGTTGGTATGGATGTTATTAGGGTTGGTATTAATAGTGTAAGTACCTTCAGTGCTTAAAACCCCGCAACAACATCCTGCGCAAACGCTGGCGCTGCTTTTATAACTGTATGCGCTAGTAAAACCACGTGTGTTTGAGTTAGTTGTTGCCGCAGAAAAATCGCCATTAGTTACTACATTGGTGCCCGTAACCTGCCACCAGTAATTGCCACCTGTTGAAACCGGTAATGAGTTGCCACTTGTACCATTATTCCAAGTGGGGGTACCATAGCCTGCGGGAATGTTACTGGTAGTTAGCGTAGTGCTTGTGCCGCAAACCTTTACGGTATCAGTTATGACAGCAAATATTGGAGCATGGG
Organism: Mucilaginibacter antarcticus; assembly: GCF_042686155.1. Taxonomy (NCBI): domain Bacteria; kingdom Pseudomonadati; phylum Bacteroidota; class Sphingobacteriia; order Sphingobacteriales; family Sphingobacteriaceae; genus Mucilaginibacter; species Mucilaginibacter antarcticus. The sequence continues at coordinate 138,311 of NZ_JBHUON010000008.1, forward strand.
CAGTTATCCCGGTAAAAGATATACCGGCTATCCCTGCAAGCAAAACACCAATAAGTACAATCAATCTTTGGGGCGACATCTGCGAAAAAGCATCCTTGCTTTAATTAACAAGTAAGCCGTTTTACGCACGCATTCGGGAAAGTGTTACAAGAGTTAAAAGTTAAACGGTCAAAATTTCGTCATAGTAAATTATTTTATTGACCTAAAAGCTTAGCAATAAGTAGTTAAAGTGGTACACCAGTCCAGACACGCACTATAGAAATCTAATAATCAGTCGATTGAATTTTTTAAAACCATTTGTTTTACGCTTTCCAGAAATGTGGATAACTAATAAAAAAATCTTTTTTGGCTTTTAAAAGGCCACATCCACTTGCCCTAATTTATTAACTCGCAATTAATAATTATTTTTTAGGCGATTATTTTTGTCGAGAAGTTAGATCTGCAAACATATTGTGTGGCGCACCGATTGCCGAAAATTTTTAGCCGAAAAACTGCAAACTAAATCAGTACTTTTAGCACCTTAAAGCAAATTAACGTATGCCTTATATTTGGGCTTCGCAGATTTTGCAATATGCCATAACCTGTGAAGAAAAGACTGTCCATTGCTGATATAGCCGAAGCGCTCAATATTTCTAAAACCTCGGTTTCCTTTATTTTAAATGGCCAGGCCGAAGAGAAGCGTATCAGCAAAAAATTGGTGGATAAGGTTGTCCAATATGTAGAAGAGGTGGGTTATAAACCCAACCTCTTGGCCAAAAGTCTCCGCACAGGCAAATCAAACACCATTGCTTTAATGGTCGAGGATATTTCAAACCCTTTCTTCGCCAGCATTGCCCGCTTAATTGAAGACCGCGCGTATCAGAACGGCTACCGCATTACCTATTGCAGCACCGATAACGATACTGCCAAAACCAAAGACATGATTGGCATATTTCAAGACCGCCATGTGGACGGTTACATCATTGCGCCGCCCGAGGGGATTGAAGATGACATCCTCAGCCTGCAAAAAAACAACCTGCCCGTTGTGCTTTTTGACCGCTACCTGCAACACGCGGATACAGACTACGTAATAACCGATAACAAAGCCGGCACTCACCAGGCTACCAACATGCTTGCCAAAAACGGCTATAAAAAAATAGCCTTTATAACTTTTGCCAACCCGCAGGTGCAAATGCGCGACAGGTTGCAGGGCTACCTGGATGCTATTAAACAAAACAACCTTGAACACTTTGTAGCCGAGGTACTTTTTTCGCGCAATGACCAGGATATCACCAAGCCCATATTAGATTTTTTGAATCAACACAAACAGCTTGACGCGGTGGTATTTGGCACTAACCATGTTGGCGCCTGCGGCCTGAAAGCTATTCAGCAATTAGGGTTAAAAGTGCCTGATGATTTGGCAGTGATATCTTTTGATGATTACGATGTATTTCAGCTACACTCACCCCCTGTTACGGCTATCGCGCAGCCCATTCAACAAATTGCTAATCAGGTTATCAATTTACTGTTAAATAAGCTTAACGGTGCGACGGATATTTTGCAGACGCAGCAAATAGTAATTCCCGGTCAACTACATATCCGCAGTTCATCAGCAGCTAAGATTAGCTAATTTGTAACAATTTTGAAACCGCGTTTGCTAAATTGATTTAGTAGCTTTACTTTCGGGCTTTTATAACCAATCAATTAACCCGCATTTATTTTTTTACCGACTATCAATTTGGCCATGCGAAAAAAAACAGTGTCGAACATTTTACTGGCCTTCAGCCTGTTAATTACAAATACGGCTATCGCGCAGCAAAAAGCTTATATGATAGACGGCTACCATGGCGGTTTCTGGGGCCATTACCCAACCAACTACACCAGTTTTATTGTCGATCAAATGAAGGCGCATCCCGACTGGAAGATCAACATTGAAATTGAGCCCGAAACCTGGGACATGGCCAAAGCAAAAGATGAGAAAGGCTATAATGAGTTCAAAGCGCTCTTTGCCGACCAGCACATCGCGAGCCGACGGATAGAGTATGTAAGCCCGGCTTATGGGCAAGCTTACATGTATAACGTTAGCGGCGAAAGTGTAATACGCCAGTTTTCTTACGGTATTGAGGCGGTTAAACAACATTTTCCTACCGCGGTATTTACCACCTATTCGTCCGAAGAGCCTTGTTATACCAGCGCGTTGCCGCAGATCTTAAAGTCGTTTGGCTATAAGTACGCAGCGCTAAAAAACCCCAATACTTTGTGGGGTGGTTATGTGCGCGCCTATGGTGGCGAACTGGTTAATTGGATAGGCCCCGACGGTACCGCTTTGGTAACTGTACCCCGGTATGGCATTGAGGCATTAAAGCCAAATTCGACCTGGGAAACCATCGGACATAGCAACAACCAACCTTTTATAAACGCGGCTTTTAATGCCGGTATTAAAAACCCCGTAGCCATGACCTTGCAGGATGCCGGATGGAAAGGCGGCCCGCTCATGGGGGATGGCAAAGGCGGTTACCAGCCTACCGAATATCGTACCTGGACAGATTACGTAGATAACTCCTCTATAAAAACCCCAACCGAGAGCTGGAAATTTAGTCAGGAAGATGTTCAAACCAGCTTGGTATGGGGGTCGCAGATTTTGCAGCGCATAGCCCGGCAAGTGCGTGTGTCCGAGAACAATTTGGTGATGGCCGAAAAGCTGGCTGCTATGGCAAGGGTGTATAAAAATGCCCCATGGCCAAAAGCCGCGCTTGATCAGGGCTGGACGAGACTGCTACTGTCACAACATCATGATTGCTGGATAGTCCCTTACAACATTGGGCAGGGCAATACCTGGGCTGACAAGGTGGTGACGTGGACAGGCATCACCAATAAAAATACGGATAGTGTTGTAGTAGCCTCGACGGCTGCAATGATAGGTATAGGGAAGTCTGATGTTCTACATATAAAGGTATTTAACACCCTGAGCATAAAACGTAGCGAGATGGTGACCGTAGACATACCTAAAGGCTGGGGTAGTTATGTAAAAATAAGTGATCAAAATAATCATGCGATTTCTAACCAGATTTTAAAAAACCGGAAAATAGTATTCAAAGCTGAGGCACCTGCCTTAGGATATATAACATATTCAGTAAAGCCGAATGCGCCGGTAAGACCAATAGCTTATAAGTCAGTAATGCCTTACGGATTTGCGCGGGTAAGTAAGATAGCGCATAAGTACAAAGTTGAGACCGACCTATACACCGTAATCATCGATCCAGCCAAAGGCGGAACCATAGAAAGCCTTATCGCCAGAAAATTAGGCAATAAAGAGTTTGTAGACAAAACAGATGACCGCCGGTTTAATGAATTACGCGGAAATTTTTTCAAAGACGGTGGCTTTAAATCAAGTGCAGATAACGCTGCCGAGGTGACGATTTTAGAAGAGGGACCGGTGCAGATTAAGCTACAGGTTAAAGGCTCAATTTCTAATAATCCATTTACACAAATACTTACTTTCACCCAAGGGCAAAAACGCATCGACGTAAGTTTAAAGATAGACTGGACCGGCAACCAGGGCATTGGCAATGATTACCAGCAAAACAAATACGATGCTATATCATTACGTAAAGCGTTTTATGATGACAGGGATAAACTACTAACATTGTTTCCACTTAACCTTAAAGGCCAAAAAGTTTACAAAAACGCACCGTTTGATGTGACCGAAAGCAAGCTGCAAAACACTTTTTTTAACAGTTGGGATAGTATCAAAAATAACGTGGTGCTAAATTGGGTTGACATTACCGACGCCAACAACACTTACGGCATGGCCATGCTTACAGACCATACCACAAATTATGCGCACGGTACCGATTACCCCTTGGGTTTGGATGTCGCCTACTCGGGTGTTGGCCTTTGGGGACGCAACTATTCGCTTAAATATCCTACCGAAATGAATTATGCCTTAGTGCCGCACGCCGGTAAATGGGATAAAGCAGGGATATGGACCGAGAGCACGCAGTTTAACGAGCCTTTGAAGGCCGTAGTAACGGAGGGTACTCCGCAGGTGGGTGAGTGGTCGCGCTCGTTGGTTAACGTATTAGGTAGCGGGCTTGAAGTTTCGTCAGTTACAGTATCCGGCGATGATTTGTTGATACGGTTATTTAATGCCGAAGGCGATAATCAGCCAAAAAAAATAACACTTGATGGTCTTGCTACTAAAGCCGAACTTGTAGCGCTTAACGGCGATGTAATTCAAAAACTGGCTATTACCAAAACAACAACTGCAACAAGTGTAAATGTGGCTATGCCAAGGTTTGGGTTACGCACGGTTCGGTTTAGCGGTATAAAAAGGCTTTGATAACATGTATAAAAACAATAACCAATTATAAAAATCAATCAATGAAAATTAACAAAACCCTTAGGCTGGCGTCAGTTGCCGCCTTGTGTTCGCTTTTAATTTTAGCAGCCTGTACGGCTCAAAAAAGCGGATCGGCCAAAACAAATAACCCTGAAGAAAAACTAGGCTGGAAACTAGGCTCGCAAGCTTACTCTTTTAACCGTTTTACTTTTGCCGACGCTATACGTAAAATAGACAGCTGTAACTTACGCTACGTTGAAGCTTTCCCGGGCCAGAAAATTGGCGGCGGTTTGCAAGGCAACATGGGCCCGGATATGGACGACGCTACCCGCAAAGCCGTATTGGCTATGCTTGCAGCTAAAAATGTAAAGTTGGTAGCCTTTGGCGTAACCGGTGCCAACAACGAAGCGGGCTGGGTTAAACTATTTGAGTTTTGCAAAGCTATGGGCATAGGCACCATTACCTCTGAGCCTAACGAAAAAGATATCCCGCTACTATCAAAATTGGCAGATCAGTACCAGATCAATGTTGCTATACACAACCACCCGAACCCATCACACTACTGGAATCCGGATATCATCCTTAATGCTATTAAAGGCCAGAGCAACCGCATCGGCGCCTGTGCCGATATCGGTCACTGGACCCGCTCAAACCTTGACCCGGTTGAGTGCCTTAAGAAATTAGAAGGCCATGTACTGCACTCACACATGAAAGACCTTAATGAGATTGGCAAGAACGGTCATGACGTACATTGGGGCGAGGGCGTATCAAACATAAAAGGTGTAATTGCCGAACTTAAACGCCAGGGCTTCAAAGGCGCACTATCTGCCGAATACGAGTACAACTGGCTAAGCAATAGCCAGGACATCGCAGCCAGCGCAGTAAATTTCCGCAGGATGGTTGCGGAGACTAAATAGAACCGGGAAAATGGGCTAAAATGAGACCGGGTTGTCCACTTCTATAGGTAGATAACCCGGTCTTTATGTTTGCAAATGTGCCGAAGATGGACCCAATCTCCCCCATCATTCGTTTTGTTTCACGCGTGTGTGCAACAGATGAAACAAGTGAAACAAGATATAGGACTAATCTGTTGATTATTAGTGTATTACAAAAACAAAGTGAAACAAAAAGAAACAAGATTTTTGGTTAAATAGTTGATATAAAACTACTTGTAAAACAGCCAAAATGCGCTAAATGAAACAAGATTGTTGGTAAAAATGGAATATCTAACGCTACAAACATGTCATTTCCGCCCTAGCGAAAGATCTTTTGTCTGGCCTGTCAGCGACCCTCCACGTACAAATTTCCGTTCCACACATCGCAGTATCCTCTTCGAGAGACACTGCGAGAACTTCATCCTGTATCTCGTCCTAAAAACTTTTTTGTCTCCGCAGCATCTCCTGAAAGGGACCCTGCCATTTATGGCTCCGAACTTTAATGTGTTAGCATATCCAGTCTATCTATAGATCCTTACTAAGCTTAATACTTACCGGCCCAATTAACCCGCTGCTGCGCAAAGCCGCGCTTTTTGATGGGCCGTTTATTGTCCAGGTTTTGCGTTTAGCTTCGGGCTGGCCGGCATCATAAACCAGGCGGTTATACCAGGTGCCGGTTACTTCTATCTTCAGTTCGTTTTTGCCGTTTATTAGGTTACTACCCAAGTTTAAACGGTACGGGGCGCACCATAGCGTGCCAAGTAGTTTGCCGTTTAAGGTTACACGGGCTATCATGTCGGCCCTGCCTAAGTCAAGCATGTTGTTTGTACTTGGGTCAAGTTTGTCTATATTAAAACTTGTGCTATAAATAGCCGTGCCTGAAAATGCTTTACCTTCCGTAGACGTGTCCAGATCTTTCCATGGTATTAGTTCTGTTATTTGTACCGATCTTGGCGCATCCCAACCGCCCGGGAAAGCCAGGCTCCACGGCTCGGTTAATGGGATAGTAGCAACCGTTTTGCTTTGCGATAGTTTAGCGGCTACCGTTTGTGCTTTATTATGGTTAAACACTACAAAGCATGCCCCCGCCTGCGCCAGATCTAAAGCTACTTGCGTACGGCCATTTTTTACCGTGCCAAATATCGGCTTGCTGGTACCCATTACCGGATCCCACAGCTCAATGCTGCCGGTGTTTTTAAAGTCTATCGTTCCGTTAAAAGCCTGTCCTTTAGGTGCAGTGACGAAGTACCAGTCGGCGCCTTCTGTACGGCGGTGGGTCCAAAGCGCGTTGTCTGTAGTAACATCGGGGGTCATTTTTAACAGGTTCAACGCGTTGGCCAATGTAGTACCGGATATGATGACGCCTTTACCTATTTGGCGCAGGCCTTTTGCATTGGCGCTCCAAATGGATTTTACCGCGCTGTTAAAGCGAGCCTGGGCATTGGCGCCTCCGCTAAGTGTTACTATGCTTTTTGGTGCATTGCCGACAATGGTCGCCCCGGAACGGATCAACGCGGCCAGTTTCTCAAGCGTTTGTGGCAGCATATGCGTTGTCTCCGGCAGCCATAACACTTTATATTGAATACCTTCGGGCGTAACCAGCGCGCCATTATTGACCGATAAACGGTTTAGCAACACATCAGGGTTACAGTAATCATATTTATATCCCGCAGGGAAAAGCGCATTTTGATCAGGCTTGTGATCTATCTCATCGCCCAGGTACCATAACACGTCACTTACTGGTTTACCACGTTCCAGCATATAGCTTAAGCGGGCAAAATAGCTGTTAAAAGCGGGCATGTGCTGCCACCAGGTTTGCCCGCGCAAAAATGGCGTACCAATGCCCGCGCCAAAGGATGTGCCCGGTTTAATTGAATCATTAATTGGGTTGTGCGTGTAGGTATGATAAACCAAATGCGTTACCCCTTCAACACTGTTTACGTTGGCCACATCCTTAAGCATTTGCCACTGCTCGTCCCAGGTTAACTCAAAAGATGTAAACGCCTCGGCTGCCAAACGCGGCTTACCATAAATGCGTGCTGCGGACGCGGCCGGCTTTACGGGCTTAAAGTTTAAAGTGCCGACATAGCCATTAGAAAATGGCTGCCAAAACTCGCACATCGGTACATCGGCAAACTTATAGTATTCTAAAATATCTGTCGGCGTAACATCACCGGCAGCGGTTTCGTAGGATACAGACAGGTGGTTGCCTTTGGCCAATTGCGCCATGCGCCCAAAAAACTTGTGGGTGTGCAAATCATTTATGGCACCCCGCCAATCATGCAGAAAACGGAATGTAGTCTCCTGATCTTTTAGCACATACCCAAAAACCGCGGGCAGCCATTTACGCAGCGGATAAGTGGTAATGCGGGCAAATTCGGACTCCATATTGTTGGTCCAGGTTTGTGTTTCGCACTCCCAACTGTCCATCAGCATCCCGGTTAACAAGCCACCGTCAAGCGGACCGCCACTGCCCGATAAACGGCCTATGTAGCCCGCAAAATGCGCGTCGGCACCTGCTTCTGATAGTTTATCACATTCCCAGCCTGTACCTTCGGGTGGGGCGGGGCCATTCTTTTTACCGGTATTGACATGCCCTATGCGCAGAATTGTCCAGTTGCCAATAGGGGCGGTCCACTTAATGTTACCCTGGGCGTCAACCATTTTGGTAATGTCAACTATCCGGGCAGGATCAATGTAGCTTTTGGCAGATTGTGCGTAGGTTGTACCGCTGCGGTCAATTTTGCGCAGGGTCCAACCGGCTTCGGCTTCCCAGTTATTTTTGCGCGCGGCTGTAAAAAAGCGGATGTAATTAAGCTGCATATCATGCTTGTTCTCAATCCACACCTTAAATGTTTTTGCACCCTTTACTTCAGGCAAAGCTAATGACAGCGGCCTGTTATCCTGCCAATTGGAGGCGGGGATATCATCATTTAAAATCTCTTTAATTTTGCCATTAGGCAGTATCGCTTGAACTTTTACTTTAACACCTGGCTCATAGATCCACGCGTGAATAAAGCTGTTTACGCTGGGCAACTCTATAGTCCGTACGGTAACTGTATCCGCAAAGTTAATTTCTACCCAATATGGATCGCTACCGGCGGCAGGCTTTAATCGCACGGCTTTTGCTGGTAAATTAACCAATAAGTCGGCCCACTTTACGCCTTCGCTGCCTTTGACAGAAACCGGGAAAAGCGGCAAACCGGTATCATCGGCAGGTGTCGGGAAAGTTAAGACGGTGATGTCTTTATAATCGCGCCAATCTTCTTTACTTGGCTGGGGTTGTTCTAAATGCTGGCTGATCAGTTTACCGCCTTTTACGTCGGTGCGGCTCCAGGCCAGGTGACGCATGGCGTTTGTAGGTGTTATCCATGGGCCGCCGGCCATTGCCCAACCCGGGCAGTTTTGCATGGTAAATTTTAGCCCCAAGCGCTTGCATTCAAGGGCGGCATGCTTAACAGCATCTTCCCATAACGGGCTTAAGCAGGTTATTTGCGGCTCAACACCCGGCCACGGACCGCCAAACTGGCCATGAAATAATTGTATGCCCGAGATGCCTGACCGGGCGATAGCTTCCAGATCGGCAGTGATCCCCTTTTTAGACACGTTACCACCAATAAAGTGGAACCAAGTTTCAGGGTAATATACTTTTTGTGGCGATTTAAAGGCCGTTGCGTCATAATTGCCAAACTTGCGGTTAAGTTCTTCTTTATCGGGCACTGTAGGTGCGACTTGTGCCAATAGCGGCAATACATTAAAAATGGCTAGCAAAGCCGCGGCTAGTGCAAGGCTGGAAGGTTTTCTCAAATTCATTTCGGTACAATCAGTTAATTGCCGTAAACCTGAACGGATCAAAGACCCACATCTTCAAATTATAGCTGGCATTGATGGTTCACAATTGGTTTGCCTGTAAGAGTTATGCAAAGGGGGCCTTTGCAAGCTGCTTATAAGCTTAGCTAAGCTATTGCAAATAAAGAATAAAACTGTCCCCTACTGTCCGCCACATGCATATCAATAAAGTGCAACCTTTGCGCGTTGTATTTTAGGAAGCAAATGCGACTAAAATTAGGATCGGCCCACGGATAATATTTGTAAAGGATAGGTAAATAATATACCAGCCAAAAAACAACCTTAAAACAGTACTTGCAGCCTAGTTTACGTATAAAGATATAGTAAAACAAAATATCCCAAATTTAGTTAACTGATAAAAAGCCAATTCAATTCAAGATAAAACGTGACGTTTCGCGCGATTGATAGTCTTGATTTGGTAGGTTCATTATATGAAAAATAAGCTTATTGTTTTTCTTTTACTAATATCATTTAATCGCGCGTACAGCCAATGTACGCTAAATGCAACTTTAACTACACCTAACCCGGTGGTTTGCTCGGGTTCTCCTATTTATTTAACAGCTACGCCATCCGGCGGGACCGCTCCCTTTAACTACGCCTGGAGCAGTGGCGAAAGCGGTGCGGTTATCAGCGTAAATAAAGCCGGCACCTATACCGTAACGATCACTGATGCGCAAAACTGTTCAGTTGTAAAAAACATAGCTATAACAACAGGTACAACACCCACGCCACCGGCACTTGATGATGCTATAGCTTGCCCGGGCTCATCTGCCACTTTAAAGCCCACCGGGCCTGGCGGAACCTACCAATGGTATGACGAAAACGGCGTTTTTAAGTTTACAGGCGACACTTACGTCACTCCACCTATTACAGCTAAAACCGTATTTTATGTAGAAACCACTATTGGGGGCTGCACCAGCGCGCGCGCCCTGGTTACCGTCTTCCCCATTACACCGCCGAATGTTGCAGGTGGCAGCACGTGCCCCGGCTCATCTGTTACACTGAGTGCCAGCGGCGCTGGCAATTATGAATGGTTTGATGGCAGCTCCCGCGTTGGCACCGGGCCCAGTTTTAACACCCCTGCGCTTTTTGCCACCAAAACCTATCACGTTGTAGGCACAACTGCAGGTTGCGTTAGCACCCGCGTACCGGTAGTGGCCGAAGTATTAACCCCGCCTGACGCACCAACTATAGTTGGTCCTGCCAGCACTTGCAGTGGTACCTCGGTAACATTATCGGCAACAGCGCCGGCCAATGCAATATTTGAATGGTATACGCAGCCAAACGGGGGTACGCCTCTTATTTCAAGCCCGGTATATACCACGCCCATTTTATCCTCAACCACCAGATATTACGTACAAGCCACAGTAGGCAACTGCGTTGGTGCCCGGCGAGAGGTTATTATAACCGTAAACCCAGTGCCGGCCATACCTAATGTGGCGACAGTACCTCCGGCATGCGCGGGCAGCCAAGCTACATTGGCCGTTACATCGCCACTTGCCGGGGGCATTTATCGCTGGTATGCCACCAGTACCAGCACCACTATATTAGATAACACACCTACCTTTAGGCCGGTGGTTACTTCATCGACCCCATTTTATGTCGAGGTAGAAGTAAATGGCTGCACCAGTACCCCGCGAAGGCTGGTTGCTGTTACAGTTAACCCGGCTACCACAGCGCCAACAGTTACCGCAGTGCCCCCTGTTTGCGAGGGGCAAACGGCTACGCTTACAGCAACCGGGCTTGGCGGCAACTATAGCTGGTACGATGTTGAAACCGGCGGCACACCCTTACTTGCCAATAGCCCTATTTTTACAACACCCGCACTGACGTCAACAAAAAGCTTTTATGTTGAAACAGCAGCAAATGGCTGTACCAGCAGCCGTACAGAAGTAATAGTTACCGTTATTAATAAACCTTTACAACCAACAGTATCAGGTAATTTAGCAGTATGCTCCAACTCGGGCACAACTTTAACAGCAACTGGCCCGGGCACTAGTTTTGAGTGGTTTGACGCGGCTATTGGTGGTAATCTGGTAGCAAGCGGAGCTACTTTTAATACGCCTGCATTGCCTGCTAACAGAAGCTACTTTGTACAAACATCTGCCAATGGCTGTTCAAGTACGCGTACCCAGGTTGATATTTTGGTTAACCCTACTCCCGGCGCGCCGACCGTTACACCCGTGGCACCAGTTTGTGCCGGCAACACTACCACGCTAAATGCAAGCGGGGCGGCCACTTTAAGGTGGTTCGGGGCGGCATCAGGCGGCCCGGTTTTGGGTACAGGGCTATCTTTTACAACGCCAACTTTAAATAGCAACACATCGTATTGGGTCGAATCATACAATGGCACTTGTTCAAGTCAGCGCGCGCCCATAAACATCACTGTAACATCTACCGGCAATCAGTTTCAATATGAGTCTGCTACCTATTGTAAAACAAGCACTAACCCTGCCCCTACCATAACTGTCCCGAATGGCACCTTTAGTGGCCCGGCAGGTTTGGTGATAAATGCCAACACAGGCGTAATTGATATTGCGGCAACAACGCCCGGCATTTATGATATAGTTTATACCAATGGCTGCACGCTCACTACAGAAAGAGTTGCCATTGTTGTAACTACCGATGCTACATTTACCTATCCCGCTGCAATTTATTGCCAATCAAATGCCAATCCATCGCCCGTTTACCCAAGCACGGGTAGCGCGGGCAAATTCACTGTATCACCAGCGGGTTTAGCCTTCAGAAATATACGTTCAGGGATTATTGACCTTGCTGCAAGCGCACCTGGTAATTACATTGTAAAAAACACTATAGATGCGGCCAGTGGTTGCCCGGAAGTTTCGGCTATCTTTAATATTCGGATTGATCAAAGGGTTATTGTAACTGCCGGGCCTAATCAAACTATCGCACAAGGTGATGACGCACAACTGGCGGGTAGCATTGGCGGGGCGGTAACAACAGGTACATGGGCTACCGCCGGCACAGGCACTTTTTTACCAAATAACAGCACCTTAAACGCTGTTTATCGACCCGGCACCGGCGAAAGCGGGCCAATTACACTCACCTTAACCTCAGCAAATCCGGGCACTGCATGCGGCGCGGTGTCTAATACGGTTGTAATTACTTATAATGCCAAACCGGGCAACCCAACCTTCTCCGGCCCCGCCACTGTATGCCAAAATGAGGTCGCTACACTAACCGCTACCGGCCCCGTAGCCGATACCTACAAATGGTATACGGTTGCCAGTAACGGCTCGGCCGTATTTACAGGTGCAAGTTTTACTACACCTGCTTTAAGTACAGCCGGCGTTAATACTTATTATTTAGAGGCTATAGTAAATAACGTACCCAGCAATCGCACACAAATTGATATAACCGTTACTGCAAAGCCATTGCCGCCTGTGTCAAACGCCGTTGTTAACACATGCTATGGCAGCTCGGCAAGGTTAACGGCCACTTCGCCATTGCCCGCAGGTGTTATAACATGGTACAGGACCATAAGTGGGGGCGCGCCTGTTTTTACCGGCTCTGTTTTTGACACCCCAACGCTTATAGCCAATACCACCTATTACGTACAGGTTGCAGCTGGTAGCTGCGGTAGTGACAGAACCAAAGTTGATGTAATTGTAAAGCCCATGCCGCATATTACCAGCGTAGCCCGAGACGAAACCTGTAACGGGGCGGTAAATTACCTGATCACTGCCGACCAAACAGGCACTACATTTAATTGGAGCCGTGTACCAAGACCCGAAATAAGCAACGCTGACGTAACCAATCAGACAAATTCAACGATATCAGAAACGCTGATAAATACAACTGGCGCAACTGTTGACGTTACCTATCGCATAACCCCAATTTTTAACGGTTGCAGCGGTGAGGTTTTCGACTATGTGGTAAGAGTGTTTTCTACACCGAAGGTTGTTAGCCTCCCGCCCGCCCCAATTTGCAGCAAACAAATCAGTACAGGCGGCTTTTATACCATTTTGTTTAACACCCCTATTACTGAAGTAAGTTGGACCAGGCCCGCCATTGCCGGCATTAGCAACCCAGCAGTGACTAATCAGCGCAGCCCTACATTGTATGAAAATTTAGAGAACACATCCACCGCGCCTATTACGGTAACCTACATTTTTACGTTTAGTAGTCCTGACTGCCCTACACCAACAACCTACCCGGTGAATGTTATAGTTAACCCTAAAGTTACTATCAATAGCCCATCTAACGGCGGCGAAATATGCAGCGGCAGCGATATAGTGTATGACATCCGATCAGACGTATCCGGGGCAAACTATATCTGGACACGACGAGACGACCCACGCATTATCCCGGCGCCTACGCCAACCACAGCTAATCGTATTGCCGAAGCATTAACCAATATATCAGGCGGGTACGTTGATGTTTTTTATGATATAGCCGCTACCACAGGTTGCCAAACACCGTTTACCTATAAGATAACTATTAAACCCCAACCTGCCCAACCGCAGGCATTTACCAACGCGCCAATTTGTGTAGGCAGTACTTTATATCTGATACCAGGACCAGTAGAGCGAGGCAGCACCTATAATTGGACCGGCCCAAATGGCTATACGTCAGACCTGGCACAAGCCTACATATCAAACGTTACCAAAGCCGCCAGGGGGGTATATACCTTATATATAAGCAAAAACGGCTGTACAAGTATTGGCGGACAAACTAACTTTGTCGAAATTAACGATAAACACAGCGCTAATGCAGGCGGCACCTTACTAGCCTGCCTAAACGCCACATCTGTACAATTAAAAGGCGAGATAGGCGGCGGATCAACAACCGGCCAATGGGGTTTGGGTACAGGTACCGGATCTTTTCCTGATCCGGCAAACCTAACGGGCTTGTACATTCCCTCAGCAGCTGACAAAGCTAAAGGCGAAATAACACTTATTCTAACCTCGACCGGACAAGACGATTGTTCCCGGGCATCTGATGTATTGACAATTAAGTTTACCAGACTGCCGGGCACTGATGCTGGGCCCGACCGTGCGGTTTGCAACCAAGATCCGGCCATTGTATTAGAAGGAAAAATGATATTGGCCGGCAATGGCAGGTGGACAAGCGCAGGCACCGGTACATTCTCATCGCCTATACAGACAAATGGCGCCGCTAGTCCCACGTACTCGCCCAGCCCGGCAGATATAGCAGCCGGCAAGGTTACGCTAACGCTTACAGCCGACAATATGACCGACGATTGTTACATACCTGTAGATCAAGTGGTACTAACACTGGAACCGCCTGTCAAAATAAGCGCCGGGCCTACAAAATACTTATTACCAGGCAATACCACTCAGCTTACCCCAACGGTTAATGATCCTAAAGCAACATATACGTGGTCGCCGGTTACGGGATTAAATGACCCTACCCTAAAAAACCCAACAGTTACCGGGGATGTAACCCGCATTTACACACTGGTGGTTCAGGATGGGCTTGGATGTACTACCGAACCTTCAAGCGTGCAGGTAATTATATCGCCAAAAATAGAATTAACAAATGCGTTTACACCCAACAACGACGGTATTAACGATACCTGGGAACTCACCGGCTTAATTGCTTACCCTAATGCAGTGGTTGACATATTTAACCGCCACGGCCAACAGGTTTTTCACACAATAGGATATACAAAATCCTGGGATGGCACCTTTCAAGGCAAGCCTGTGCCAATGGGCACCTATTACTATATTATTGACCCAAAAATGTATGGTTTAAAATATAGCGGCAATGTAAGCATTGTAAAATAATACCGAACAACTGATTATAAACAGCAGGGATGTCTATATCCATGTGACGAAGGTATTTTTGTGGAAATGATTTTGGTATATAAAAAAGGCTTAAAACAAGTAAGGTCCCTGATGGGCAGGGACCTTTACTAAACCAATTATAAACCTAAATTATGAGAAGACTATTTTAAAAAGCTCTTGGAGATAATCTCTCTCCGTTTGCATGGTGTAAAGATAACACTATCTTTTTAATTGTGCAAATTATTTTTTGTAATATTAATGTCAAATGGATTACATCACCTATCATAATGATAAAATAACATTTAAAACCTTATAAATGTGCTAACAATGTTAAAATCAAATCAATTTAAAGTTAACACGGAGCATTGTTACAAAAAAAACCTTCACAGAACAAACATGACCCAAAAATACGACTATATCCATCTAAAACGTCAAAAAAAAAGTCATATTTAACATATTTTAACTATTAGCCATGGTTTTAAACCTCAGTTTAAAGTCTTTTTAATAGCATACCGTTTAAAAATCGCTTTTATGATCCATTATTAACATAATGGATCATAATTTATCATTGACCGTTTGATGTTTAAACAACATTTTTTATAAACATCAATGAACTTAGCCTGCAATCAAAAATGGTTTCATTTTTGTAACCGATAATTAGATATATGCCAGCAAAAAATGTTACAACTCCTTTAAATAATACTACCCACACCTTTAATATTACCCGCACCAAAGCCGGGCAGGTATCCAAATTTACGCAAATGAGTTACGCAATAGGGAGGTTCTTTCTTGTCCCGCTGGCAGAGATGTTTAACCGCGCTTTTTATCTTCGGACATCAGGTATGAAAAGCCTGCTGCTAACAACATTGATCCGGTAACAAAAAGCGCTATTGGCAAGGTAAATTGCTGCGCTAACAGACCCAAAAGTGCTGGCCCGGCCAGCTGCCCCGCGTAACCTATTGTACTCATAATTGATACCGCGCTTGAGCTGGAAACTTCTTTCATGCTACCCGCTGCACTAAAAAACACCGGGACTATGTTGGAAGCGCCAATACCAATTAAAACAAATCCAAGCAACGTTACGGACATCCAGGGCGCAAACAGTATACAGCTATAGCCTGCAAAAGCAATTATACTACCGGTTACAACAACCATTTTACTACTAAACCTGGATACTATTTTGTCGCCAAACAAGCGCATAACAGCCATGGCAACCGAGAAAAAAGCGTAACCCAAACCTGATAACGCTTTGTCTACTCCTTTATAATCATGCAGCAATAATGCTCCCCAATCAAGCATTGCACCTTCCGACAAAAACGCTACGAAACACATGGCACCTAAAAAGATAACTGTACTATTAAGCCAGGCCGGTTTTTGATCTTTATTTTTAACATCTTTGAGCGGCGGCTCGGTAAGTGATTTCTCTTCGTCACTCTTTAAAAGGGATGAATGCTGGCTAAAGGTTAAAGCCAGTAAGACAACCGATACCGTAAGTGCTCCAAAAACCGGTTCTAATCCTAACCTGATCAACATTGCAATTAGCAAAGGGCCAAGCAAACCCCCTACACTAAACAAGCCGTGAAGTGATGACATAATAGGTTTACCCAAATGGTTTTGGATAACGGCGCCGTGATTATTCATGGCCACATCTATACAGCCTATGCCTGCACCAAATACAAATAAGGCAGGCGCCATAGTAGCCCAGGTAGCAAGCAGCAGCAAGGTTGGTAAGCTAAAAGCAATTATCAGGGCTGATACGACCATAACCAGCCTTGAACCAACACGGTTAATAAGCCAGCCCGCAAAGGGCATCGCACAAATGGCACCAGCGCCTAAAAAAAGAAGTAACAGACCAAGGCTGCTATCATTAAGTTGTAAACGGTCTTTAGCAAATGGCACCATTGGCGCCCAACTTGACAGGGCTAGCCCGCATACCAGGAAAAACATTTTAGTGGCCCGGGTAGCGGGCTGCAGGTTATTTGTCATAATGCACCGAGGTAGATTAGCGCAAAACTATGGATTATCACCCTAACCACCCCGTAAAATTTATGACGATGTTGAAGTTTTAAAGCGTGGACGCAATGGATAACTGGTGTTATATTATTATCAGTTATTCTGAGATACCAGGAAATTCTTTAACGCTACCAGCTTATCCGTGTTGATCAAATCTACACCACAGTTCAGTATTTCTTTCCAAACGGCCTGGTTATCCGGCGAAGCCCACAGCCTAACCTGGTCGCCATTTTTATGGGCACGGTCAACATATCTTACCAAACGCGCTTTTTCGGCGTTAGGCATCCTGCCACTACCTTTCCATTTTATCAATTTTGAGTATTTGCAGCTAGCCATTGTAGACACGTTGGCAGCAGTGTCCCGGTTAACCTTTCGAAGGTCCTCGTCTATAAACGCCAGGCGGGTCTTTTCGCTTTTAACTTCACGATACGGTTTGTGTCCTGATAATACAATAGTAACGGCACGCTTGGTAACAACACCGCTATCATAGCTGGAAAGAATGTCTCTATATTTTTCTAAAAGGGGTTTTAAAGCTTCATAGGTACGTTTACCATCAGTTTTGATATCTATCATCAAGGTTACAGGCTTATTGTAACCTTCGTAAACGTTACCGTTATACTTACAGGCAAGCGCTGCTAACGGGGCTAAATATAAGCTCTCTAAGGTGCGTTTTCCTTTAAAAAAAGGGTTGATGTGGGCTACAACCAACTTGCCGTTAAATAAAAACACATCGGCCTCTATGTTTGTGTAACCATTTGCCTGTGCTTCGGCAAGGGGGCGCTTATGACGGTAGTCGTTATGGGCAAACGCATTTGCCAGCGTTACCATTTGGGCCTTTACGGCAATACTTAGCATAAGGAACGCCAAAAGTATTGACGTTCTTTTTAGTTTGAGTTTAAAAAAGGGCATTAAATAGGGGTATTATAAAAATGTATCATTCCTGTTACAGATCATAAATGTATGACCTAGGAATGACATTTAAAAGCGTTTCCAAAAATTTAATCATAAGTTGTTTTATAGTTAACTTATACGCAAAATTGCTATCAAGGTTGTAAAATGTATTAACAAAAAAGCCCCGTCGATTTCCGAAGGGGCTTTGTATTAAAGGTTTACCAGGACCTTTCTATAACGGTCCAAAGAACTAAAACTATTCTGTTTCTTCAACCAGTTGGTCGCCGCTAACTTCAGCTCGGATCTTGACTTCCAGCTCTTCCATTAATTCAGGATTATCCAGTATCAGTTGTTTAACCGCATCGCGGCCCTGGCCTAAACGGGTTTCCCCATAGCTAAACCACGAACCGGCTTTTTTAATGATGTTGTGCTCAACGCCCAAGTCAATAATCTCGCCTGCTTTAGATATACCTTCCCCAAACATAATGTCGAACTCGGCAATACGGAAAGGCGGAGCCACCTTATTTTTAACGATCTTAACCTTAACCCGGTTACCAGACACCTCGTCACTATCTTTAATTTGGGATATACGACGCACGTCTAAACGTACCGAAGCATAAAATTTCAAAGCGTTGCCACCGGTTGTAGTCTCGGGGTTACCAAACATAACGCCGATCTTTTCGCGCAACTGGTTGATAAATATACAGCAGCATCCGGTTTTGCTAATGGTACCGGTTAACTTACGCAAAGCTTGCGACATTAAACGTGCATGCAAACCCATTTTAGAATCACCCATCTCGCCTTCAATCTCTGCCTTTGGCACTAAGGCCGCTACGGAGTCAATAACAAGAATATCAATAGCGCCCGAGCGGATAAGGTTATCAGCAATCTCTAAAGCCTGCTCACCGTTATCGGGTTGCGAGATCAAAAGATTTTCAACATCAACACCTAATTTTTTAGCATAAAAACGGTCGAAAGCATGCTCAGCATCGATAAATGCAGCAATGCCGCCTTTCTTTTGTGCTTCGGCTATGGCGTGGATGGCCAGGGTTGTTTTACCTGATGACTCCGGACCATATATTTCTATAACCCGGCCTTTAGGCAAACCACCAACACCCAAAGCGATGTCAAGGCCTAATGAACCTGTTGATATCACCTCTATAGGTTCAATTACAGAGTCGCCCAGTTTCATGATGGTACCTTTACCGTATGATTTTTCTAACTTATCAAGTGTAAGTTGTAGTGCTTTTAATTTATCTGCGTTGCTCATCTTTTAATAATATCTTTAGCAAAAATAATAATTATTTTTTAAATATACTAATATTTTTAGTATTTATTTTTGTACTGTATATAAACGTACTTATAACTAAACTCAGTGTCAAATATTCTTATCAACACTGCGCTTTTTCAGCTCTTTGCTAATCACATTTAATGATTTTCTGAGCTTAGCGTCTTTGGCTTTTTTCAATCGTAACGCTTCAGCTTTTAGTAAAGCCTTTTTGGTATTGTTACGCTCATAATATCGGCAAAACCACGTAAGCGGGCAAATTTCGCATTTGGGGCTGCGGGCTACGCAGATATATCGGCCATGTAGTATTAACCAATGATGCGCCACGGCCAGGGTTTCATTAGGCAGAAACTTTACCAATTGTTTTTCAACGGCCAAAGGAGTTGTCGCATTTGTGGTAAGCCCTATCCTATCTGCCACCCTAAACACGTGCGTGTCAACAGCTATGGCTGCAACATCATACACTACCGATGCTATTACATTAGCCGTTTTGCGGCCAACGCCGGGCAGTTTCTGTAATTGATCAATGTCCGCAGGGACTACCCCGCCAAAATCACCGGTAAGCATTTTAGCCATGCCTACCAAATGTTTTGCTTTGTTGTTAGGATAACTCACGCTACGGATGTAAGTGAACACCTCGTCGCTGTTTGATGCTGCCAGGCTATCTGCATCAGGGAAACGGGTAAACAAGGCAGGTGTTACCTGGTTAATACGCTTATCGGTACATTGTGCAGACAGTATAACCGCCGCCAGCAACTCATATGGATTGGTGTAATGCAGTTCTGTTTCGGCCTCGGGCTGATGCTTTGAAAAATAATCAACAAAGTGTTTATAGCGTTCCTGTCTGAGCATGTTTAAAATTTGTGTAAACGGCACGCAAAAGTAAAAAAAAGTCCGGTGATGAAATTTAATTCATCACCGGACCTGAGGTTTTTTACAACTAACCGTTACTACCGCAAACCTTTTGAGTAATCAAGAATATTGCTGATAGTTTGAAGTTGAGGATTCTTTTGCAGAAGATCCAATTGAGGGCGTAGCGAATGATAAAAAATCAATTCGTCCGCTTCAAGGTTTTCTTTTACGCTTTCTTTCATCACTTCATTTTGGTTAGTGAGCTCATTCAAAGTAGAGGTTTCACCCATAAGCTACAAGTTTTTTATTTGTTGTTATATGTGTATAAACGACACTAATTTGTATTTATTTTATCAAAATGAAAATTAAATGAAATTTTCTTGCAGGTTGATATTCTTGAGAATGAGGACAGTCAGGCAATATTCTTTAACAACGAAAAAGGTCACTGTTTTAGTGCCCCTTTGCTTTATAAAGTATATCCTTTTAAATAATATCGGCCCAACTCGCCGGCCTGGGCAAGGCCTTTTAGCAATTCTGCGTACAGGCTTTTATAATCAACCGGAGTGCCTTTTTTGGGCGGCACCAGCTTTTTGGGGTCAGCAGGCATTTCGGTAACTTTCGTTGCCACCCAGCTAACGTTATCGTGCGGCAGGGCCAGCTTAAGTATCATTCCGGGTAATCCATTAAATGATTCCGGGCCGCCCGACACATGGATATCATCGGTGTAAAAGGCCACCACATAAATCGAATCAAGCATCAGTCCGTTAGCCCTCCTGCAAGGGTACCCGGCAACAACCTGCGTTTCATCGGTCAGTTTCCACTTTATTTTCCGGATAGTATCTTTTACTAATAAAGTTTTCTCGGCATATTCTTTTTGTATGGTAACAGCATTTTTGTCAAAATCACAAAAGACGGTATTAGGCTGGCTTACAATCGGCTGATCATAAAACCAGGGGATAGCTTTTGCCGGTGGTATCGGCGTATAAAGCGATACTCCATTACCAAATATAATCGTGCTTTTTAATTTCAAAAATTGTGGCTCGGTACGCAAATACTGCTCATAATAAGGTTTGTTCTCACCAGCAAATTCTTTGGTGAGTTTCTTTTTCATCAGCGCAAACATGTTGTTGCTTTTTTCAAACTCAATTACCCCGCTTATAATAAAATGCTTGCTTTGGGCAACTACCGCCTCTGTCTGCAAAAGCAATAATCCAAATATCAATTTTAGCACGTATTTCATGATGTTTATCTTTGTAATGATTTACCAAACTTGCTAAAATCCCAGGTTACCATCAGCATAAAGTAGCGGCGTATAGTATTATGTCGTTCTTCAACAAAGTTATCCTGTGTACCGGTGCGGCTATAACCTGTATTTTGATTAAACAAATCATTGCCGGATAGGATTACTTTAAGCGTTTCTTCTTTAAAGAAATTTTTGCCCAGGTACACCTTTAACAACACGCGATGAAAATCATCAGCAAACACCTGGTTTTTGGCAGTAAACTCATAACTAGCTTCATCACCTATATAAAAGTTAAATGGCAGTTTACTAAAAAGATTTAAATGCGCAAAGTAACCCCGCGTGTTGTTGTTAACCGCTTGTAATGAGCTTGAGTTAACTGTGTAATTTATCCCCAGATCAAAATAATAATTATAACCAGGCTTACTGTTGCTTATGCTGATGCCCGGGTTATAAGTGGTAGATTTAGTTGTGTTTAACTGACTGTTGATATAGCTATAATACGTACTGCCATCAACTGTTAAACTTGGGCTTAACAAAAAAGCCTGTTTAGTGAGGCGACCATAAAACTCCACATAAACGTTCCAGTTGGTGGGGCTTTTTTCTTTAAGATTGGTCCATTGATAAGTATTTATACCTGATATGGTATCAGTAATACGGTTTCTTAGGATAGCATTCAGTCGCGTTGAATAGTTCACCCTGAAATTCATGCCCTGATCTGCACTGGACCGGTAAACCCTATAGTTTAAATTAAAGGAGTTGTTAAACTCTGGTTTTAAGACAGGGTTACCAATGGTAATATTTAATTGATCTGTATTTTGACGTAAAGGTTGTATTTGTGTTATTGATGGCTGGCTGGTATTGCCGTTATAATTAAGGGTTATCGAAGCAGCTTTGGTAAGCTGGAAATAAAGATCAGCATAAGCTCTCCAGTTATCAAAATGCCGGGTAAGCATGGTGTCTACTAAATGGTCAGTTTGTTTAAAACTTGTCGCTGAATAACTTCCGCTAACATTAGCCGTGACCTTGTTTTTGCGGTAAACAGCAAATAGATTATAGCTGCTGCCTGATTTTCTGGTACTGAAATCGCTGCTGAATGTTGGGTCAAACACATCGTAAATGTTAGCCGCTGATTTGTTGTATGACAAGGTGCTTTGATTTGTATTACCACCCGAAAGCCCATAAGTGGCCGTTGCGGTAAACCCCTTAAATAATTGATCTGAAAAACTAACACTAGTTGAGAAATTATTACTGTTGCTAATGTAGGGTTTGTATTGATTTACAACGGTACTGTCAATCCGTATGCCCTGGTCGTTATATAATCTTAAAACAGAACTAACATAATCCTGGCTTTTTGACTCGTTAAAGAAACCGGACGCTGATAATCCTATACTTCGCCCTGGTTTTGCCAATCGCTTAGTTAATCTCACAAAGGTATTAGCAAACCTATTATTATTTTTACCATCAGTTTTATTGCTATTATCATTAAGCATAACCCCGTTTGCCCGGTGAGTATCTGTATGCCCCAGTGTCTGAGATTCGCTATAAGCGTCGCGGCCATTTGCTGATAATGACACAGTTGTTGTAGAGTCAATTTTGCTATTTAAAATCAGGTCGGCGACTTGATATGAGTTATAGTCGTGGGTCGTCCTGTCCTGCAGGCTACGGTTATAATTGCCCGGCTGGTTATTTTGGGTAAGCGTGTTTCCGATAATGTTATTGTCAACAGCTCCGGTTTTGTAATCGGCGTTTACAGATTGCTTGTCGGTGTTCCACTTGCCATCATAATGCAAACCACCATCGCGGTTTTTAGGCGCCCCGGCATCGCCACCGGTATTATAGGCATTACCGAACCCCGATATTTTTTCTTTGGGATTAAATTTATTAAAAGACAATTTGCCGATGTAATAATCGCCGGCACCATAGCCAGCCTCGGCCTTGCCAAATATGCCGCGGCGTTTATCTTCACGCAGCTGCAGGTTAATTGTTTTTACTTTAACACCATCCTCTACACCGGTTTGCTTGGCCTCGGTGCTTTTGTCGTTATAAACCAACACGTTGCCAACCATGTCAGCCCGTACCATTTTTGATACCAGCGTTGGGTCGTCGCTGTAAAACTCCTCGCCATCAACCAGGATTCTTTTCACCTCCTCGCCCTGAAAGATAATGACGCCGCTCTGGTTAATGCGCATACCGGGCAATTGCTTTAATAAATCATCAACCTTAGCATTTTTCTGGGTGATGTATGCCGCTGCATTAAACATAGTCGTATCGCCTTTAATTTTCATAGCTACCGCTTTTGATTTGATGATTACCTCGTTCAGTAGCATAGCCTTTGATACCAGGACCAACTTTCCAAAATCATGAACAGGCTTCGCAGCATCTAACTTAAAACTTTCGCTATAGTCGGCGTAGTCAGCATAATTTACCAGAAGCATGTAGCTGCCCGGCTTTAAATTGTTAATGGCGAATGCTCCTTTGCTTGTATAAGTGAATTTTTGCAAAATGGAGTCTTTAGCGTTAACAACGGTAACGGTAGCCCCATCAAGGTTGGCTTTGCTTGAGGTGTCGGCTACAATACCCTTTACGCCATTGTTGCTTTGAGCATAAGCGGTAAAGGTGAAGCAACACCAGAGAATTGAAATTGTGATAAGGTTTTTCATAAGGTGGTTTATGCAAATAATGTGATTATTGGCGACATGAATATTGGTTTATCAACTTCGAAAACAACATCGGATCAACCAATATCTTGTTTCACTAAAATGCCTATAAAACATATCCCTTCATAAAAGAGCGCCCTATCTCCCCCTTGTCTTTGTATCTCTTCATCAATTCAATCAGCAGGCCTTTGTTATCTATTGGAGTTCCCTTTTTGGGTGGCACAAGCTTCTTAACGTCGGCAGGTGCTTCTGTAACCTTGGTTGCATACCAAGTTATATTGTCATGCGGCAGCGCTATACCCAAAATCATCCCCGGCAAACCGTTAAAAGACTCCGGCCCGCCTGATACGTGGATCTTATCGGTATAAAACGCGACGGCATAAACAGAATCAAGCAGCAAGCCATTGGCCCGACGGCAGACGTAGCCTGCTATTTCGCGGGTTTCATCGGTTATCTTCCATTTTATCCGCCGCAGGGTGTCTCTTACCGAAAAGGTTCTTTCAAAGTATTCTTTTTGTATGGTGCTTTGGCTTTTTGTAAAATTGTTAAACACAATGTTAGCCTGATCAACCAGGGGTTGGTTATAATAATCAAATATGGGTTTAGCCAGCGGCTTAGGCGTAAATAAGGATGTGTTGTTACCAAAGATAAGCGAGCTATACAGTTTTAGGTATTGTGGCTCGTTTTTAAGGTAATTATCATAATGCGGCTTGTTTTGATTATAAACATAAATATTGTCCTTTGGTATTTTTTTACGCATCAGGGTGTACATATTAGCCGTTTTTTCGTACTCAATAATTCCGCTTGTTATGGCGCGGGTACTTTGCGCAAATGTTAGGCTACCCGGTATAAGGCATAAGCCCAGTATTAATTTAAATATCGTTTTCATAACCCCTTTTACTTTTTGGTTTGTGCTGGTTTACTAAACTTGCTAAAATCCCATGATACTGACAGCATAAAATACCTCATAATGGTGTTGTTACGGCTTTCTGTGAAGTTGTCGGCAGTACCAGAACGACGATAGCCCGTATTTTGGTTAAACAGGTCATAGCCGGTTATCGATACTTTTAGGCTTTCATCAGCCAGGAAGTTTTTACCGAAATTAGCCTTCAATAACACGCGGTGAAAATCGTCTGTAAAAACCTGGTTCTTTGCAGTAAATTCATAACTACCATCTGTACCTATATAAAAGTTAAATGGCAGCTTGGTATACAGGCTTAAGTTTGAGGTAAAGCCACGGGTATTATTATTTACCTGTTGCTGCGACGACGCATTAGCGGTATAATTAAAGTTAAAACCAAAGCTATAAGAGTAGTTTTGTTTGCTTTTACTCACCCTTGCCCCCGGGCTGTAGGTAATTGAACGCACCCTGTTAAGCTGGTTATTGACGTAATTATAGTTGGTACTGCCATTGACACTAATTGATGGCTCAAGCGAGAACTCAAATTTTGTTACTTTACCGTACGAGCCAAAATACAGGCGCCAGCCTGAGTTTTGATTGCCTTGCAGGTTAATATATTGATAAGTATTAACGCCGGCAGTATCGGTACTTCTGTTGCTAATAATAGCATTAACGGTGTTTGAATAACTAGCGTTAAAACTATAACCCGATATGGAAGAATCATAATAAACGCGATAGCCTAAACCATAAGAACTATAGAACTCGGGCTTCAAATTCTGATTACCCAACTGAATGTTTAACGGGTCGCTGTTTTGCCTTAAGGGCTGCAACTGGTTAATTGTTGGCTGAAAGGTATACCCGTTATAGTTAGCGTTGACAGACGAAGCCCGTGTTAGCTGATATCTGAAATTAGCATTGGGATTCCAGTTGATAAAGTTTCTTTGAATAACAGCATTTGCTTTGAGCGCTGCAGCTATAAAATTATCGGTTTGCTTCAAGTCAACATCGGTTACTGTTAAACCTGCGTTTATGTTCAGCTTTGGTTTACTATAACCCAACCTTAAATTGTAAAGGTTTGTAGACGTACTGGTGCTAAAATCATTGCTAAAACGGTCGTCGAGCTGATCATAACCATTGCCAGACTTGTTGTAAGAAAGCTGCTTATTATCATTATTACTCCACATTAAACGGTAACCGGCAATTAGATTTAATGCCGGTGATAAAGGCTCGGTATAATTAAAGCCTACCCCCACGCTGTTATTATTGGCATTAGCTGGCTTGTACTGATCAATTATCGAATCTTTAAGGAAGTTACCCTGAGCATTGTAGGTACTTAAGTTTGATTTTAGATATTCTTCGGACTTTGATTCGCTATGAGTAGCGCTGCCTGATAACGAAATACTGCGTCCCTTTTTCTTTAATCGCTTAATGTAATTCAATGATAAAGATCCGTTGCTACGTTCGTCACTCCTATCAATGTTTCTTTGATTGGTATTTCGCAAAAATCCGTTCGAACGCAAAGTTTGAGTGTTTGCGTCGCTTTGGTCATCACCGCGCGAAGTTGCTGTCCTAACGGTGGCGTTCAGGCTTGATGTAGAGTCGATAACGGTTGTAAAAATAGCGTCGGCGTTATTGGAAAAATCATAATTATGCGACGTATTTTTTGATATTGATGTATTATAGTCATTGCCCGGCAGGGTATTACGGGTAATACTGCTGCCTACATTGTTGATATCTAATGCGCCTATTTTGTAATTGGCATTAATGGTTTGCTTGTCTTTGTTCCATTTTGCATCATAATGTAACCCGGCATCTTTTGCTTCTGGTATACCAATGCCATTGTAGCTGCCACCGCCGCTACCTGAGAGAATACCGGATACCATCCCATCACTAAAAAAAACACCGTTAACACCGCTGCCAAACTTTGTGTTATCGTTACCGCTTAAACCAACCTTGCCGGTGTTTGACATATTGCCGTAAACAGATATCTTTTCCTTAGGGCTAAATTTGTTAAACATGGCCTGGCCGGTATAAAAACCACTGTTACCTATTTCGCCCTGCAGCTTGCCAAACACGCCTTTCTTTTTATCGTCCCGGGTTTCAAGATTAATGGTTTTAATTTTTACGCCATCTTCAATACCAGTTAATTTAGAGGTCTCGCTTTTATCATCGTAAACTTTAACACGGGCAACCATATCAGCACGTACGGTACGGCTAACCAATACCGGGTCATCGCTAAAAAACTCATCGCCATCAACCAGTATGCGTTTAACCTGTTCGCCTTGAAAAGTGATTTTACCATTTTGGTCTACATTCATGCCTGGCAATTGCTTTAACAGATCGTCAACCTTGGCATTTTTCTGCGTTTCAAAAGCCGACGCGTTAAAAATCGTTGTGTCGCCTTTTATTTTAATGGCGGCTGCCTTGCCCAATATCATCACTTCGTTCAGCAATTTAGATCGCTCTATCATGCCGATGTTTTTAAAGGTAACAACCGGGTGCGCATCGTCAAGGGTAAAGGCTGCCGAGTAGTCCGCATAGGTATCATTTGTTATCAGTAACAAATACTTACCCGGCTTAAGGTTTGTAAGCTCAAAAGCACCTTTGTTACTGTAGGTAAACTTTTGTAGTAAGGAGTCTTTGGCGGTGAGCACCGTAATGGTGGCATCGTCAAGCAAGGCTTTAGATGTGGTGTCTGTAACTGTGCCTTTAACACTAAAATTGCTTTGCGAAAAAGCAGAAAAGGCACAGCAACAACAAATTAGTGTAATTGCGATAAGGGGTCTCATAAGGTGGTTTATAAACCGAATGTAAAAACTAAAAATGTAGTTGCAAAATATATTTTTGTAACATTATTGGTGAGGATCAATTATTTACTAATTTGTGGTCATTAAAACCGAAGAACCTTATCATGAAATTGCTCCTAGCTTTGCCCCTGGCCGTTATACTTTATAGCTCAACCACCCAGGCGCAAAACGCCCCACGCCGATCTGTACATTTTGATTTTATTAATAAAGACAGCATCAACCTATCCCTAAACAAAGATTTCGATTTGATTGAAGACAGCTGCAGCCTGGTAAAACGCTATGCACATATTGATATGCGCATACACAAATTTGTAGG
Organism: Mucilaginibacter antarcticus; assembly: GCF_042686155.1. Lineage (NCBI taxonomy): Bacteria > Pseudomonadati > Bacteroidota > Sphingobacteriia > Sphingobacteriales > Sphingobacteriaceae > Mucilaginibacter > Mucilaginibacter antarcticus. Next base: position 166,155 of record NZ_JBHUON010000008.1, read on the forward strand.
TAAAGTAAAAGATGTAAGCCGTGTTGACCCTAACGTAATTGTAACCGAAGGTAACTATAATACCGAAGGCCAAAAAGATGGTCCGTTTATCACGCATTACCTAAATGGCCAACTACAGGCCAAAGGCAATTTTAAAAAAGACAAGTATGATGGGAAATGGGAGCTTTTTTATGACGACGGCCGACCCAAACTAACTTTTGAGGCGAGCGATAACGGTATAATTATTACCGACACATGGGATGAAAAAGGCAAACAGTTAGTAGAAGGCGGCAAGGGCGTTTACTCAAGCTCCGGCTCTCTGTTTTGGAAAGGCAAATTACTCAACGGCAAGCCGGATGGCACCTGGACCGCTCAATATGCGAGCGATAAATCAAGAGAGTTAGCATCTGAAAAATTTACTGCTGGTGTGTTTACCAAAGGTAAGTCGCCTGTTGGCGAGTATACAGACGCATCGCGCCTTGAGCTGGTGCCAAATACCCTGCTGCAGTTTGTTAGGGCCGAAGCATTGAAAGTTTCGGCAGTAGGCTGCAATCCGGTTACCAAAACAGGCACCAGGGGAGTAGAGTACAAACATGGCATACCTGCTTATTCTAATGCACTAGTAGAAGCAGTGGCTGCATATATGTATTATATTGATGTGGCACACTTTACCAACAAATTCACCATCGAGGGCGAGATAAACGAAGCCGGGTATATTACAAACATGAACTGCCAGGACTCGTTTAACCAACAGATCTCAGGCGGTTTAATTAACTGCTTAAAACAAGCCCCGGCCCTTGAACCAGCTACCATAAACGGCAAGCCGGCTAAACAAAAAGTAAGCTTCGTATTTACCTTCGCGCAAGGCGCCTATCGATTTAATTATAGGTTTGGTAGTGTGTTTGAGAAGAAGTGAGAGGAAATTGATAATTTGCCGCTATGAAGAAGCATCTCCTTTCAACCACACTGATAATTATTGCGCTGAACATTTCTCTATTAAGTTGCACACTAAAACTGAAGGAAAGCTTTGTAGCTGAAAACAAAAGGATATATATAGAACAATGGGGCAATTATTTTCCTAAAGGCTTTCACAGCATGATGGGTGATAATTATCAAGGTGTATTAGCTTTAGGTGATGACCAATTTATTTTTGATGCGAGATCACCCTCAAAGTATTGGATGCCATATATAAAACCCTTTAAAATTTTTCGTCAGCAAATAAAAGACATCGAAATCTCAGAGCAAAAAAGCTTTAAAAAACGAAAATTAACAATCATATTGGAAAATGATAAAAAGGCCGAATTTTTATTAAGCAACGGCGAACAGTTTTATAAAGAAATGAAATCGTGGCTTGCAAAAAACTAAGCAAAACGCTCCTTTAAAAACTTACCCGTATAACTACTTTTAACTTTAATCAAATCTTCAGGCAGGCCTTCAAAAATAACTTTACCGCCTCGATCGCCACCTTCGGGACCGATGTCTATTACCCAATCCGCGCATTTTATAACGTCCATATTGTGTTCTATCACAATAATGGTGTTGCCATGTTCTAGCAGCGCGTCGAATGATTTAAGCAGCTTTTTGATATCCGCGAAATGCAAACCTGTGGTAGGTTCATCAAAAATGAACAAGGTTTTATGTGGATTATTCCCCTTAACCAAAAACGACGCCAGCTTGATCCGCTGTGCCTCGCCACCTGACAAGGTGTTTGACGATTGCCCCAATTGCACATAGCCCAGGCCGACGTCCATCAACGGTTTTATTTTAGCAATGATCTTTGGTTCGGCGGCGAAAAACTCCAGCGCCTCTTCAATGGTCAGGTGCAGCACCTCGGCTACATTTTTTTCGTTGTAAGTTACGTCAAGGATATGCTGTTTAAAACGGTTACCGCCGCAGGTTTCGCAGGTAAGGTAAATATCTGCCATAAATTGCATCTCTATCTTCACCTCGCCCTCGCCCTGGCAAACATCGCAACGGCCACCCTCGACGTTAAAAGAAAACGCCGATGGCTTCAGTCCCGCCGCCTTAGCAACCGGGCGGGCAGCAAACAGGTTACGAATCTCGTCCCAGGCTTTAACGTAAGTAACCGGGTTTGAGCGCGACGAGCGGCCTATCGGGTTTTGATCAACCATCTCCACCTGTTCTATCTTGGCATAATCGCCCTCGATAGCATCATAGCTGCCGGTTTGTTCGCCGTTATAATTACCCAGCGTTTTCATTAGCGCAGGCGCCAATATACGCTTCACCAAACTCGTTTTACCCGATCCTGACACGCCGGTAACCGCCGTAAATACACCAAGCGGAAACTTAGCGGTAACATGCTGCAGGTTATTCTCGCGGGCACCCTTTATTTCAATAAAGTCGTGCCATTTGCGGCGGGTGGCGGGGATAGCAATCTGTTCTCTGCCGCTCAGGTATTTGCCGGTTAGGCTATGTTCGTCTTTTATAATTTCGGCATAAGTGCCGCTAAATACCAGCTCGCCGCCGTGAGTGCCGGCTTCGGGGCCAATATCAATTACGTGGTCGGCAGCTTTCATAATCTCTTCTTCATGCTCAACAACCAGTACGGTGTTGCCCACATCGCGAAGAGATTTTAGCACAGTTATTAACCGCTCGGTATCGCGTGGGTGCAGGCCGATGCTTGGCTCGTCTAACACATAAATAGAACCCACCAAGCTGCTCCCCAACGAAGTTGCCAAATTTATCCGCTGCGACTCGCCGCCCGATAACGTGTTTGACAACCTGTTCAACGTTAAATAACTTAAACCAACATCGTTTAAAAAACTTAACCGGCTGGTGATCTCTGCCAGCAAACGTTTGCCGACAATGATATCCGTTTCATTTAAAACTAACCCCTGGAAGAAGCCCAGCGCGGTATCTAACGGCATCAGCACCACATCGGTTATCGAGTGCTCGTTGATCTTAACATACGTAGCATCCTGGCGCAGGCGGCTACCTTTACACTCAGGGCAGGTAGTTTTGCCACGGTATCGCGACAGCATAACCCTGTACTGAATTTTATAGGTTTGCGCCTCCATCTCCTTAAAAAACTGGTCAAGACCACGGAAATATTTATTACCGGTCCACAACAGTTTTTGCTCCTTTGCAGTAAGCTGATTGTACTGGCGGTGTATCGGGTAATCAAATTTAAGCGAGTGCTTTACTAACTCATCGTTCCACTCGCGCATCTTCTCGCCACGCCATGGGGCAATAGCGCCCTCGTAAACGGTTTTGCTTTTGTCGGGTATCACCAAGTCCTCATCAATACCAATCACTTTGCCATAACCCTCGCAGCGCTTACAGGCGCCATAAGGGTTATTAAAGCTAAAAAAGTTCGGCGATGGCTCTTCAAATCTTATTCCGTCAAGCTCAAATCTATCGCAGAAAAAGCGTTCTGCCCCCTCTAAATCTCCCCCGGTTGGGGAGACTTTTTGATCAGCTTCTTCAAAAGCCCTCCCTTCCGGGGAGGGTTTGGGTGGGGCTTGATACTGCACGTAGCAATCGCCTTTACCCTCAAAAAACGCGGTTTGTATCGAGTCGCCTAAACGGCTGACGGTTTCGTCGCTATTGTCTTTAGTAACACGGTCTACTACAATTCTCAGCCCATGCTCTGTGGTCAGGGTGCTCTCTTCAACAGCTTCGTCCTCCAGTAAGGCCTCAATTCTCGAGATCTTACTATCAAACTCCACCCTTACAAAACCTTTTTGCATCAGCACCGCCAGCTCCTCTTTAATGCTGCGGTTATTGTGCGGGTGCAGCGGGCAAAGTATAGTTGCAGGCGTACCATCAGGCAGCGTCATAATGAAATTGATCACATCAGTAACACTATCCTTTTTTACCACCGCGCCAGATACCGGCGAAATAGTTTTACCAATGCGGCTAAACAGCAGTTTCAGGTAATCGTAAATCTCGGTAGATGTTCCCACGGTCGACCGCGGGTTTGAGGTAATTACCTTTTGCTCAATGGCAATAGCCGGGGCTATGCCTTTAATATAATCTACATCGGGCTTATTCATGCGCCCCAAAAACTGGCGCGCGTAGCTAGACAAGCTTTCCACATACCTGCGCTGGCCTTCGGCATACAAGGTATCAAACGCCAGCGACGATTTGCCAGACCCACTCATGCCGGTTACTACAACCAGCTTGTTTTTAGGTATGGCCACATCAATGTTTTTAAGGTTATGTACCCTGCTGCCTTTAATAATGATATGCTTTTGCGGATCTTTATCTGCTTCTTTAATCATGTAGTGTATCGTAAATCTGTAGGCGGCTAATTATCGTATGTTAAATTAATAAGCCGTTAGACATTAAACCTTTACAGGCAAAAATCATCTAACGGGTAACACCAATAATTGAACCGTTTTTTCCGAAGCGCAAAAATCCTAAAATTTTTAGCAGTATCCAAATAACATTAGGCTGCTGGTAATAATTTGACAGAAAAAAATTATTTGCTTTTTAATCCGGAATTCGTTTTATTTGGTGTAACATTTAATTAACAACCCCTAAGGAGGATCCATATCGATTAGAAGCTATACTTAACTATTTATTTAAACAAAGTTTAAAGTAAACGCTTTTATGGATTTTCAATTGCAAAGTGATCAGGATTTAATCCATCTTTATGTCGGTGGCGACGAGAAGGGATTAGTGGAGTTGGTGCGACGTTATAAATCAAAAATTTACACTTCTATTTATCTGTTGGTTAAGGATGAACACCTTGCCGAAGATATTTTTCAGGATACGTTTATTAAGGTAATTAACACGCTGCGCAACGGCAAATATAACGAAGAAGGTAAATTTTTACCCTGGGTGAGCCGCATTGCCCACAATTTGGTGATAGACCATTTTCGGCGCGAAAAACGTGCGCCAACCGTGAATACCAGCGAAGACTTTGACATATTTGAAGTGCTGGGCGAATACGACGAAAGTACCGAAGACCGCCTGGTACGCGAACAAACACATAAGGACCTGAAGACCCTGATACAACTACTACCAAGCGAACAAAAAGAAGTATTGATTATGCGGCACTTTGCCGACATGAGCTTTAAAGAGATAGCCGACATTACCGATGTTAGCATAAACACCGCCCTGGGCCGCATGCGTTACGCGCTGAACAACCTGCGCAAAATGATGCAAGTAAAAGAGCTGAGTTTAAAGAACTAAGATTAAATAACGAGTAATTATGTAAAGAGGCTCACCCTTCCCGATTCCAACGGGAAGAGGTGGCCTCTTTTTTTATGTCGTATAAGTCTGTTTTCCACCAAAATAGTTCTTCCTATTCTATCCGGAAAGTTGTAGTATTGATTACCTGCTATAAACCTTTCTAAATGAAGAGATTTTTACTTCTTTGCCCCCTGCTGTTTCTTGCGTTATTGGCTTGTGCGCAAAAGCCCCTTACCAATAGCCGCATTAGTAGCTACTACACTTACACTTATAAGTTAAATGATGTAAATACCCAACTATTTATATCCGGCAGACAAGCGCAAATTAAAGAGGAATCGTTAACTGAGGAGGTCGCAAAATACCCTACCGATCATCCTGAAAGTCCCATACTACCCCCGGGTAATTATGTTAAAGTATTAGCAGTTAAAAACAAGTTAGTTTATAAATTGATACAGCAGCATACCGCTAACTTAATGCTGATGAATGGCGGTAAAGATGTTGCTTTTGTACTGATGGACGCCGATGGCAAAGAAATTACCGATGCCGAAGTTTATCGCAACCATAAGCACTTAGTATTTGACAAGCACACAGAAACCTACCACATTGTCAGATCAAAAAAAGACAGTATTTACAAAGTAGTATATAAGGGTGTAAATAACTTTTATAACATTGGCCAGCCTAAACCTTTTGTTTACAGGAATTACAACAGCACGCCACGGCAAAAGCCCCTGGCCATTTTGTGGCGAAAAATAAAGAATATTTTCAGCGGCGGCGCAGCGCCGGTGCGCGACAATTATACGCAGCGCCCAACGCCAAATCCGGGTTTTATGGTGTTTAATAAGCCTAAGTACCGGCCTGGCGACACCGTAAAATTCAAAGCATTCATCCTGCAAAAAAAATCAAACCTGCCGGTAGAAGACCAGCAGTTGATTGTACGGATAAAGGAAAACTATCGCGAGGACGGCAAAATAATAGGCATTGTTAAAGCTTACCGCAAAGGCGGGTTCGAGTTTCAATTCAAGGTAGATCAGGACAGCCTTGAGCTTGATCTGGACAGTCGTTATATCATCAGCCTGGAAACGATGGAGAGCCTGAATTACGACCCAAAGAAATTTCCGGATAATAAGAACCAATGGGAGATCATTTCAAAAAGAACACTTTACCAGGAAGGCTTTTTTCAGTATGAGGACTACAATTTAAAAAGCAACCAGTTAAATGTGCGCGTTGACAGGCGCGATGGATCGCCGGGATTGCCTTCGTCATTGTATTTTAAAGCTACAGGGGATAACGGACTCAATATTACCGACGGCCGCGTAATTTTACAGTTGCAAACCGGATACGTTACCGGCTATGGCGACAAAAAGGTATTTGTGCCCGATACTTTATGGCGGCATGAATTACCGCTGGATGTTGTGGGCGAAACAAAGCTCGTTGTGCCTGATTCTATTTTCCCAAAGGCTAACTTAAACTATCAGGCAAAAATAACACTACTTAACAGCGACAATGAAAGCCGCGAAAAAGGTGAAAGCCTAACCTGGAGCTATCTAACCAATACTATTAAAGCCGAGATTGAGAACGACAGCCTTAAAATCGATTACCTCATCAACGGCAAATCCAGGCCTGCCACAGCGTGTCTTACCCGCATTAACACCGGCAATGACACTACTAAAGCGCTGCAGGTAAACCTGCCCGCGCAGCTGGCCGTTGGGCCTATCACCGCTGCATTTATAGTTAAGGTTGACAGTATCTCTAAATCAATTTATGTAGCCGGTGGCGATAAAATCCTGGTAAGCAGTTTCAGATCGACGGATTCGTTGTTTATTAATGTCAATAACCCGCGCAACATTAAGCTCTGGTATACTATTTATGGTGGTAATAAAATAGTTGAGCAGGGATCTGCAACCCAACTAAACTATCGTAAACCTATCAGGCACTCAGGTGATATTTCTCTGAGATTAAACTATGTTTGGGCCGGCCAGCCACAGCAGCGCGACGAACAAGTACCACTGCTGGATAAGTTCCTGCACATTAACGTTAACCAACCATTAACAGTTTATCCCGGCCAGCAGGCGGATATTGAGATTGATGTAAAAGACCACCAGGGCAAGGCCGTTGCAAACGCAGACATTACCGCCTATGGCATTACCAAAAAGTTTGAAAACTACCAAAAGGCGTACGTACCCTATCTGGGTAATACCTTTAAGTACCGCAAAACCAACCCACGATTGCAACTGAAACAACTAGCCGACACCGGCCGGATAAAACTCAATTGGCAACACTGGGCCAAAGGTATGGGGCTTGACAGTATTAGCTATTACCGCTTCACCCATCCGGATAGCGTGTACACTATTACCGAACCCAACCCCGGTAGCATTACCCAGGTGGCGCCATTTGTGGTAGAGAATGGCGAGATCCTGCCTATCCATATGCTGTCTATAGATTTAAGGCCGGTATATTTCAGCCAGTCTGATGATTTACCCAGATACAGTTTTTACACCTATTACGGCAAGCATACGCTAACATTACGCACGCGCAACAAAGTGATAACCCTGAACAATGTAGAGATCCCCTTTGGCAAAAAACTCATCCTATCGGTTAATTCAGATCCCCTACAAAACCCCAAGCTGATTTACCAAAACATGCCCGATACGCTCACTAAAAGCGAGCAGATATTGATCAATAGCTACACCATAGCCATTGTACCAAACTTTAATCAAAGCATGGCTACCCTGCGCCAGGACGACAGGACCTTTTTAATAAACCATAAGTTTGACTACAACAGCTACTACAACCGTAAAAATATCGTGGTGGGCCCGCTGGCTGACAAAAATACCAACCTCCAAATTAAGGGTGGCTCATCAACAGACTTCTACAGCGAAGGCGGCTATACCTTTGAGTTTCAGCCGGGCCTGATCAAACAAAAGTCATATCCTGCCAACCCGCCCTACATCAAAAATCTGAATAAACTGCAAGGCGCCACAGACTATCGGCAGTATCCCCTCACCTGGATGGAAACTGAAGATATGTGGAAAGAATACCTGATCACCCGTAACCGGAACGGCTCTGGCGGTTCAAGGTACTTTGCCGGCGGCGGCAACCTCATTATAAGCCACGGTAAATTGGCCGATGGTAAGGTTCCCTACATTAAACACATATTGGTATTTAAACATACCGAACCCGACTTTATGCAGTTGCTTACCGGCATTTACACGCATTTAGGCACCTACGCCCCGGGCAAATACCGGGTAATGTGTATCCTTAAAGACAACAGCTATTTCCTGATGCAAAACCTGGATGTCAGGGCTGCGGGCACCAATTATTTTGATGCCGGGACGGTTAAACCGCTCCCTGCCGATAGCGTAAGTAAAAGCATTGCCGATATGCTGGCCATCCCTTACGTTGGCTATTTGTCTGAAGAAGGTGTGCAACGCATAAAAGCCATCTTCAATGGTAAATATATCGACCCAAAAGCACTTATAGGCTATATGACCGGCTATGTATACGATGCCAAAACAGCCGAACCATTAACCGGCGCCGCAATATCTGTACAAAACACCGGCTTATATACCGAGGCCGACATTAAAGGGCACTTTAAGATCAAAGTACCGGCAAGCGGAATATTAAATATCGGCATGCAGGGCTATGTGCCACAAAGCCTGGCTATAGTGGCCGGTAAAAATGTAACTGTCAACCTGAGCACAAGCGGTAATACCTTAGGCGACGTTGTTGTACGCGGCTATGTTAAACGCAACCGCGACCAAACTACCGGGTCGTCGTACATCATTACCGGTAAAGAAGTGCAGGATAATCCCGTTGGCAATGTAGAACAACTGCTGCAGGGTAAAGTAGCGGGGCTTAATATCCAAAACAGTACCGGCGCGCCGGGTATGCGTGGTACGGTAAACATTCGTGGCCTGTCATCTGTGTTTAAAACTGATGAGGTAATGTACGTGGTAGACGGCGTCAGGCTAAACGGAAAAAGCTTTCTGCCTGCCGACGATATGATAGCCAGCCGGTCCATGCTAACCGGTGAGGCCGCCACCGCGCTTTACGGGGCCCTGGGTGCCAATGGCGTGGTCATCATCACCACAAAAAATGGCGAAGCCGCGCAAACCTCGTCAACCTTGCGCCATAATTTTTCTGATTACGCCTACTGGCAACCCAAGCTTACAACCGATGCCGAAGGCAAGGCCAAGTTTAAAGTAACCTACCCGGACGATATTACCGCTTGGCGCACCTTTGTTATCGGCATAACCGACAAGCGCCAAACCGGCACTGCCGAGGGCGAAGTAAAATCGTACAAACCCATTAGCGCTAACTTCGTGTCGCCGGTGTTTGCGGTTAGGGGCGATAGTTTTTCTGCCCTGGGCAAAGTGCTTAACTACACTACCGATACCATACAGCTTAACCGCAAATTTAACTACAACGGGCAACTACTGGCCGATGGTAACATCAGCCTGCAAAACTCGCGACTTGATACTTTTAAAATGGTTGCTGCCGGTACTGACAGCCTGACCTTTGAGTATAGCATTAAGCGCAACAACGGCTACTTTGACGGCGAACGCCGCCAGATCCCGCTGATGGAGCAAGGCAGCCTGGAGACTAAAGGATCATTCGATGTGTTAGAGAAAGACACCACCATTACCCTGCAGGCCAGTGCTAACTTAAAGGAAGCTACCGTACGTGCGGAAGCATCGGCACTGCCAACCCTGCTTGACGAGACTGAGCACCTGCGCACCTACCAATACCTGTGTAATGAGCAGCTGGCATCAAAACTAAAAGGCTTACTGGCCGAGAAGCAGATTCTCGCCTATTTAAAACGACCATTTAAATGGGACGCCGACATTAATGACATTATTAAAAGGCTTTTGGCAAACCGCACCAGCCAGGGCACCTGGGGCTGGTGGAAAGACACCGACGAGGAACTATGGATAAGCGCCCATGTTATGGAAGCACTGCTTACCGCTAAAGAGCGTGGCTATACGGTAAACGTATACACCCAGGCTTTAATAAACTACCTGGTGGCCCGCATTGCATCAAATAAAGATGCCGACCAGCTCACCATGATAACCTTGCTGCAAAAGCTTAACCCCAATGCCGATTTAAAAGTGTTTGTTACCGATTACGAGAAAACCCTTGACCCTAAAATACCCTTAAGCACCATTAATAAATACCGCCTTATGCATACCCGCCAATCGGTAGGTTTGCCGGTGGTGATGGATAGTTTGCTAAAGGACATGAAACGTACCATGTTTGGCAACGTGTACTGGGGCAAAAGCAGCTATTATTTGTTCGACAACAGCATACAGCAGAGCCTGCTGGCCTACCGCATTATCAAGAAAGACGGCAAGCAACCGCAACTGTTAACCAAGCTGCGCAACTACTTTATGGAGCAACGCGCCGATGGGCACTGGCGCAACACGTACGAGTCGGCGCAGATTTTGGAGGTTATTTTGCCCGATATGCTGGTTGATGGTCAGCCACCCCGCCCGGCACAGTTAGTTATCAGTGGCGATAAGCAAGAGACGGTGACTAAGTTCCCTTACACTACCACGCTGGCCGCGGGCGCCAAATTAAAGATTGCCAAAACCGGCGACATGCCCGTCTACATAACCGCCTACCAAAAGTTTTGGAACCCCGACCCGCAAAAGGTGAGCGAGAACTTTATAGTTGATACCAAATTCACTAAAAACCAAAGCACCATTACCGGCGCCAAAGGCGGCGAAACCATTTACCTGACCGCCGAAGTTACTGCAAAAGCCGATGCCGACTTTGTGATGATAGAGATTCCTATCCCCGCCGGTTGCAGTTACGAAAACAAGACCCAAAGCTATTACTATGGCAACGAGATACACCGCGAATACTTTAAAGACAAGGTGAGCATATTTTGCCGCAAGCTAAAGGCCGGCAAATACCAATACCAGGTACAACTAACGGCCCGCTACAGCGGCAACTACCACCTTAACCCCGCCAAAGCCGAAATGATGTACTTCCCCGTTTTTTATGGCCGCGAGGGAATGAAGATGTTTAAGGTAGACTAGACGGAGTAGAGCATTGGAAAGTAGCCATTATTTTATTAGTGAGGCTTCCAATCTTTTTTTCCTTTCCGTCCGCAACCCCACCGTACAAAATGGACTCCCGGACACCAAAGAGCGATGTCATGAGCCGTCGAACCATAAGCGCGCAAGCCTTTACCCGCCACCTTCGACAAGCTCAGATGACACCAATTAATCAATCCCCACAAACAAAAAAACGCCCCGACCAATGGTCGAAGCGTCTCTATATAATATCAAAAGCCCTAAAAGCTAAACAGCCTGGTTGCGACGGATAATATTCAGCGCGCCACCTGCTTTAAACCATTCAATTTGCTGTGCATTATACGTATGGTTTACCGCGAAGCTGTCAACCGTGCCGTCCTGATGGTGCAGTACTACAGTTAGCTGTTTGCCCGGGGCAAACTCGGTTAAGCCGGTAACGTCAATTTTGTCATCCTCCAATATCTTGTCGTAATCGGCAGTGTTATCAAAGGTGATGCCCAGCATACCCTGTTTCTTCAGGTTAGTCTCATGGATCCGCGCGAACGATTTCACCAATATCACCCGCACACCCAGGTGACGGGGCTCCATAGCCGCATGCTCACGAGATGAACCTTCGCCATAGTTTTCATCACCCACTACGATACTGCCAATGCCATGCGCTTTGTAGTCGCGCTGGGTAGCAGGTACCGGGCCGTATTCGCCTGTTATTTCGTTTTTAACGCTGTCGGCAGTGTTATTAAAGTAGTTAATGGCGCCAATCAGCATGTTGTTACTAATGTTATCCAAATGGCCGCGGAACTTCAACCACGGGCCTGCCATACTGATATGATCCGTAGTACATTTACCTTTAGCCTTGATCAATAGTTTAAGGCCGGTAAGGTTGGTACCCTCCCAAGGCTTAAACGGATCTAATAACTGCAAGCGCGACGATGTAGGGCTAACCAACACCGTAACCTGACTGCCATCTTCGGCAGGGGCCTGGTAACCGGCATCTTCAACGGCGTAACCTCTAACCGGCATTTCAATACCTAAAGGCTCGTCCAGTTTTACCTGTTCGCCGGCCTCGTTAGTCAGGTAGTCGGTAAGTGGGTTAAAGGTAAGATCGCCGGCAATAACCAAAGCAGTAACCACCTCCGGCGACGCTACGAAAGCGTGCGTGTTAGGGTTACCGTCCTGCCTTTTGGCAAAGTTACGGTTAAAGCTGGTGATGATAGAGTTACGGCGCGTAGGGTCGTCAGTATGACGGGCCCATTGGCCAATACATGGTCCGCAGGCATTAGCCAGCACCACACCACCCATTTTGCCGAAGGTATCCAGGTAGCCATCACGGTCAACCGTGTAGCGCACCAGTTCAGACCCCGGGGTAATGGTAAACTCGGCCTTAACTTTCAAGCCTTTGCTGATAGCCTGCTCTGCAATAGAAGCCGAACGGGTAATATCTTCGTACGATGAATTGGTACATGAACCAATTAAGCCAACCTCTAACACTTCGGGCCAGCCATTCTCTCTAACCGCCGTAGCAAATTTCGAGATCGGCCATGCCAAATCAGGCGTAAACGGGCCGTTAATATGCGGCTCCAGTTCGGTAAGGTTAATTTCAATCACCTGGTCAAAATATAGCTCAGGGTTGGCGTAAACCTCAGGGTCGCCGGTTAGGTGCTCGGCTATGGCGTCGGCAGCATCGGCAATCTCGGCACGTTGGGTACCGCGCAAGTAGGTAGCGATTTTTTCGTCGTAACCAAATACCGATGTGGTAGCACCAATTTCGGCACCCATATTACAAATGGTACCCTTACCCGTAGCAGAAAGCGACTGCGCGCCCTCGCCAAAATATTCAACTATAGCACCGGTACCACCCTTAACGGTAAGTATGCCGGCAACTTTCAAAATAACATCTTTAGCGCTGCTCCAGCCGCTTAGCTTGCCGGTCAGCTTAACACCAATCAGTTTCGGGAACTTCAGCTCCCATGGCAGGCCCGCCATAACGTCGCAGGCATCGGCACCACCAACGCCAATGGCTATCATACCCAAACCACCCGCGTTAGGCGTGTGGCTATCGGTACCAATCATCATACCACCCGGGAAAGCATAGTTCTCCAGCACTACCTGGTGAATAATACCCGCTCCGGCTTTCCAGAAACCAATACCATATTTATCACTTACCGACGCCAGGAAATCATAAACCTCGCGGTTAACGTCCACAGCAGTATGCAAATCTTCTACAGCGCCAACTTTGGCTTGTATCAGGTGATCGCAATGCACGGTACTTGGCACCGCAACCTGCGGACGGCCCGCCTGCATAAACTGCAACAGCGCCATTTGCGCGGTAGCATCCTGCATAGCAACACGATCCGGTGCAAAGTCGACATAGTCAACACCGCGGCCGAAAGCCGTTTTAGCATCGCCCTCGCTTAAGTGAGCGTATAATATCTTTTCGGTTAAAGTTAGGGGTTTACGCGTTGCCGTACGTGCAGCAGCCGTGCGGGTGCTGTAGCGGGCGTAAACCTTTTTGATCATATCTAAATCAAAAGCCATTTTGAGTAGTATTTTAAGTAGTAAAGTAATAGAAGCCTGCGGACATTAAGCAATAACTATGCTTAAAATATGCAGGTGCCGCGAATTTACAAAATATAACACTTAATGAGAAACGGCGTTTCGGGCAAACGCTATTTGGACAGGTTCTAAATAAATACTGTTTGCCGGGATGTGCGTATATACAAATGGGATTTCGTTTTATTCACCAACTTTGATCAGATTCTTTTTATTCAGCCAACCCTTGCTTACCTCCCCCTGTTCATTTTTATAAATCACGTATATGTAACCGTTTTGATCATCTATAGCCGTTAGGCGGGCATTATTCCAGCGGTTAATATTAGCCTTTCTGACACTGGCTTCATCAGGGCGGTCATGAAAATAAGCGTATGTTGAAAACAGCGTAAACTTTTTACCTGCGTCGCTGCTTTTAGTAGCAGTGGCACCAGGCTCAACTGTTTTTTTAACAACGGGCTTTGTTATTAAAGGAGTGCTTTTTTTAACCGGTGCTTTTTCTTTTTTTGTAACAGTTGCTTTAACCGGCTCTTCACTTTTAACAGTTGCTTTAACCGGCCCTTCGTTTTTAACAGTAGCTATCGGTGTGGTTGCTGGTTGTGATGAAAAAAGCAAGCGCCCTGCAAATGCGCCGCAACCTAACAGCAATAATCCTATTCCAAACATTGCTGCTTTCGGCATCCCCACTTGGGGTTTTTTATTTCCGGTGCTAGCAAGTGTTGTCTCCAGTCTGGCTATCTCCTGATGCAGCATTTTAACTTTATTTTGTTCCTCAGCAAGGGTAGTCTGTAAGCTTTCATTCACATTCTCCATTACCAATGCCCTCTCGGTATCGTTTTTTATGGCGAGGGCGCTATTCTGCAGCAATATGGCCTGTTGTAGTTCCATGCCGTCAGCATAACGGTCCAAGGGTTTTTTCTCCAGGCATTTGCTAACCAGTTGCAATAACCATTCGGGCAACTGCATTTCCCTTTCTTTCTTTTCTTCGGGCCATTCTGGCGGTAGGTTTTGCCTACGTGTTTCCAGCAGGTCCGGAACCGGCATTTCTACATGCGCGATCATTACGTTGTTGCGTGCCGAATTACCGTTATCTGTTAAAGGGAAGGGGACGACGCCGGCCACCAACTCGTACAAGATGATTCCGTAGCTGTATACGTCCGACTGGGGAAGCAAATTGCCCTCATTCTGTTCGGGGGCCATAAATTCAACGGCACCGGCATTTTTAAGGCTGTCGCGACGCTGTTCATCAGACATGATAGCCAGGCCGAAATCCAGTAATACATAATTACCGGTGTGGATATTAAATTTAACATTGTTGCTTTTAATATCGCCATGTTTAACCGATACCTTATGGCAATGTGCCAGGGCGCTGGCCAGCTGGTTAGCCACCTTTATAATTTCCGGGATAGTAAATATTGGGTCATGGGGCTTTTTTAATAATTCTCCAAGATCCGGCCCTTCAATAAATTCCATCTCGATAAAAGGGAGCGAACCGCTCTCGGTTATACCCGAATTTAAAATTTTAACCACATGCGGCGTAGGGTCTTCGTTAACCTTTTTTAGCTTCTCAACCTCATTAGTAAAATCTTTAAAGTTCTTATCGTCCTCGCTTTCGGTATGGATAGGGGTAGGAAGGATCTTTACTGCTACAAAGATCTCTCCAATACGGCGGCCTTTGTAAACGGAGCCCTGGCCGCCTGTACGCAGGGTACCCAGGTTTTCAAGGCCGGCAGTAATCGTAAATGTTTTACCCATCAGTAGCTGTTTATGCTCATTATGTAACGGTGCTACAACTAAATAGTTTGTGTTTTTGGAAAGGTAAGCAAAACAAAATAAATGGTGTTGCAGGGATGTGCGTATATGCAGATATGCAAATGCGTTTGGCAGAAGCTAAAGCAAGGCCCGTGCTATTCCCGGGGCCGACACCTGGAAACATATTTTTAAACATTGCTTTATTTACTAATATTTTTAGCATAATTTTGTAGTATGCCACGCAAGTTTAAAAAGATTTATTTTGTTGTTGAAGACAACCACATATTCAGCAAGTACAACTATTTTTCTATCGAAACCTATCACGACCGGGCGACGGCCGAGCGGATCTGCATTACCCGCCAGCAACAAGCCATTACCGACGCGCAACAATATTCTAAAAAAGACAAACCCATACCGCAGTTTAAGGTACACGCTTTTTATTTAGTGCATGAGAGTTTGTTTTGAGGAGGGGAGCGGGCCGGGTACGCCCCTGATTTAGGACGCTAGATACTCCTGCCAATGTGGAGAGGAATCAAATCAATCTAACCAAGATTCGGGAATCAACGCGCGATCATTGGTGTCAGACTCATCTTCTCGCCACCTTTTAAGCCTGACAACATGTTCATATCCCGTCCATGCATAGTCCCCCACATGTTCTAAAACAATAATTTGCAACCCTCCCTTTGTTCTTTTAATGGCACTATTAAGAGCCTCAAATATCCTACCTACCCGTATACTATCCTCACTTTTATTAATGCTTTCCTGATCTGTCTCTGGAAAATATACCTGTGTAGGTTGATCTAAAAATATAAAGTTGGGGGTTGGGTGATTTTTACAACTTAAAAAAAATTCATGAAAAGCTAAAATCGTGGCAATATGATAAGCCATAAAATTAGAACCACTGCCTATTTCATATAGCGCGTCGGTTCGACCTGTTTCAGATATAAATGTTAATGTTAAATCCTTTTCATTAAACTGTATAATCTCCTGGTAATTCTCAGCTTTAAAAATTTCGGCATAGAATGAAATTGCATCGGTAATTTTTTTCTTTGCCCTTTTAACTTTATTAAATACTACATCCTGATTAATTTGATCCGATATGAACTGCTTCCGTTCTTCTAAAGCTTTAATTTTAGAAAGCATAATTTGATCGTCAGTTGATCTATCATAACTCGATAATTCAGTTTCAATTTTACCGGCAAATCGGTAGATAGAATTTACAGTATTTAATTGCTGACTCTCGTCATTACTACCTTTCTTTAAAACGTCTAATTCTTGTCTAACTTCATTTAGCTTTTTAATGACTATTTGAACACCAGAGATTAACTTTCTGTGCTCCGAACGCAAAACCGCGCCATTATCGTTTAATTGAACCCCCTTTGAAATAATCTGATTATTTGCCTTTATAAGGGTTTCGATGTACTTCTTCCCATTATTATTTATTGACAAGCAAAAGGGGCATTGTTCTTCATGTTTAGCAATTAGTTGATTGAACCAGCTACTAGTTTTAAGACGAGCATGTTGATGGAGAAGATCATCTCTATAACCTGTATTACTATCTATAAGTTTCTTTAATAGTTCCTGCCTATGTTTCAGGTTTTGAAGTTCATGAGCCGTATTTAACTCTAATGTCGTCAATTCAGAAATGCGATTGGATGTTTTAGTTACTGCATCTAAGGGCATTTGAAATAAATTCATATCATTGACTTCTTCGGGAACTCTCTTTAATTTTATTATAAAGTCTTCGGTTTTCCAATCATCTTCCGGATATGAGTACTTTTTTAACAAGCCAAACTCTTTCGCTTGCAGATAAAAACCCCTTAACTGGCCAATCAATTTGTTAAACCCGCGTTGTTGTTTTTCTAATTCTTTAGTTAAGTCTTGTAATTCACGGTCTATTAGTTTCGATTCCTCTTTATATTCCAAATACTGATTATCGACCGCCTGCAGGATATAACTGAATAGATTAATAAGTTTTTGTCGGTGAGCCATTGAATCTGTTCGATAAAAAAGACTTACTTGATTTGCTATGATGTATTGAGGTTGAAATATGAATGAGGTAAAGTCACGAAAGCTAGGATGCGAATCAAATCCCGATTTACTATCAGACTCACCGACACTCACATCTGTCAATCCCGCGATATTATTTAGTCTTTTTTTTACTTCATTTACATTGCAATTACTATTTATGGTTGAAGGCACAGTTAGATCGTTCCCTTCACGCAAAAACATATCGCCAGATGAAATATGATCCCCTGGTTCTTTCCGTGCAATAATTATTTCTTGTTCATTGCTTAATATCAGGTGTATTCCGAACCATTCCGTATAAATCCTAATCTTTCCTGTCGGTATTCTACATTTTCCACTACCTAAACAATAATCTACTATCGCTATCAAAGCCGATTTTCCCTTCTCACTTCCTCCGGTTATAACGTTGACTTTGTGTAAATCAAATTCTATTATCCGGGTTTCCTTATGTTTATCTTTAGGTATAAGAAATATGGATTTAATTCTGAATTCCATTAGAATTGAAGATTAAAGTAGAGTAAAATTTCTGATTGGTTAAATTGTCCAAACCAAGCGCCGATACGCCTAGAGGTATTGATTATATTTAAATATTCTTCGTTTTTGATGTTTCCTTTAACTTTTTCAGGAAGGGATTTAGCCTTGGGAACTATTAATCCCAATTCGGTATCATAAGTTGGATATACCGCTGATATTGACCACCCAATTCCGGCGGAATGTGACCAGTGATTCCGCGTCAAATTGACCACCCCATTCCGGGGCAAACTGACCAGG
>NZ_JBHUON010000009.1:0-167313 GCF_042686155.1 Mucilaginibacter antarcticus
CCTCGCTATAGCCCTGATCGTTGTGCAATGCGGCGGAGACCCGGGTTTGTTTTTCAAAACATAAAAATGGTCGGAATTTCTTCCGACCATTCGTGGCTCATTGCCGGCTTTTTGCGTTTATGCAAGGGCTGAGACCCTTCTGACAATTACCATAATTGTAAATTGTTACCTTTGCGCTCATGATTGATGTTGTATTAAACAAAGGCAAAGAGAAAGCGGTACTACACCGTCACCCGTGGGTTTTTTCGGGCGCAATAGCGCTTGTTAAGGGTAAACCTACCAATGGGGACATAGTGCGTCTGGTAAACGCTAAAGGCGATTTTATGGCCTATGGGTTTTATAATGATCAGTCGCGCGTTGCTATAAGGTTGCTGGAGTGGAATGAGGATTTCAAGGTAGATGAGGATTGGTTCCGTGTCAAAGTTGGCGAGGCCGTAGCCGGCCGTGCCGAATTGTTGAGCACCGGTGCTACAAATACCTGCCGCTTAATTTTTAGCGAGGCCGATTACCTGCCCGGATTGATCGTAGATAAATACGGCGATCATCTGGCGGTGCAGGTACTTACATCCGGCATTGAAAACGTAATGCCGGTAATTATTGATGAGCTGCGCAAACTGCTAAACCCCAAAAGTATCTTTGATAAAAGCGATGCTTCATCGCGCCAGCACGAGGGCCTGGGCACAGACAATGTCGTTTTGTTTGGCGATGCCCCGCCGGATTTTGTTGAGGTAAGAGAAAACAACATACTGTACAATATCAATATCGCCGAAGGCCAAAAATCAGGCTTTTACTGCGACCAGCGCGACAACCGCCTGATAGTAGCTAACCACGCAAAAGGCAAAAAAGTATTGGATTGCTTTAGCTATACCGGCGGCTTTACGCTGAACGCCCTTCAAAATGGCCCCGCATCTGTAACGAGTGTAGACAGTTCTGCCCTGGCTATTGATACATTGAAAGAAAATATCAAGCTTAATAAGCTGGATGCAGGCAAACACTCGTCTATACAATCAGATGTAAACAAGCAACTGCGCGCGTTTAAAGAAGCGGGGGATATGTTTGACGTCATTGTGCTTGACCCGCCTAAATACGCGCCTTCGCGTTCGGCTTTGGTAAGAGCCTCAAGAGCTTATAAAGATCTCAATCGCGTTGCTATGTTGCTGCTTAATAAAGGCGGCTTGCTGGCCACTTTTTCTTGCTCGGGAGCTATGGATATGGAGACCTTTAAACAGGTATTAGCATGGGCCGCTTTGGATGCGGGTAAGCAAGTGCAGTTTGTTGGTCAGTTATGCCAGCCGGAAGATCATCCTGTACGATCATCTTTCCCGGAAGGCGAGTATTTAAAGGGTTTGTTGTGCAGGGTATTTTAGCAGAGCGTTAAGAAACAAGACTCAAAAGAAGTGATAAATACAAAGGGCCGATAGTTAAGCATTGCTAACTCGGCCCTTTCTAATTTATAATGTCTGGCTCTCTAAATTAATCAAACTTTACGCCGCCATATCTGGATGTGATAACGATTGTCTTAGCGTTACTACCTTTACCAATTTGTCCTTTATAGGTTTTGGTGTTGTTACTTCCTCTTTCCTTATCGGGAGTTTGGTTGGTGATTTTAGTTGTGCTGTTAGGCATAAATTCGCCGTAATGTACGGTCACATCAAAATCTGCATCAATGTCAGCTGTTGAACTAACTTTAACCGGCGCGTAAGAAGAGTTTATATTCAAGGTTTTTAACTGTCTGCCTAGTTCGTTTATTGCCAGCCCGTTGCCGTATCTTAAATTAATATCGCCAGACGTATTAAGCTTGCCTATTTTAGCTGTGCTATAGCTAATCTTGGCTGTAAGCTTATCTGCCGACTCCAAGGCCAAGCTACCATAAGCTACGTCGATATTACTGCCTTTAAGGCTGGTTATATTTGCATCACCGTATCTTACCACAATATTATTGTCGGTGTTGGTCAGATCTTTTGCTACCAAACCCCCATAGCTGTTGTTGATAATCAGCTTACCACTTAGATCGGGTAATGAAACCAAACCATACTTATTGGTGATAGTGAGCGGGTTTTTAGCAGGCATGTAAACCGTATAGTTAATGACCACTTTCCTCAGTTTAGTAATTTTACCGTTATTTGAGCTGCTGCCCCACCACGAGTTGCTGCCCTGGTCAATGTTGGTGCTAAAATTTACACCATTGGCATCCTTGCGTGCAAGTACGGATGTTTGGTCTAACAGCTTTTGGGCATCATCAGTTTCTAACGAGTAAGCTTTAATGTCTACATCAACCTTAACCTCATTTCTAGCCCATGTATTCACAACAATTTTGCCGTAGCGGTTATCTATCTGCAATTTATCCTTAGCATCAACCGGGTAGCTTTTCGTAAAAGTTTTGCTTCTTTCTTTTACATAGCCATCGGCAACCTGTTTTTGCAGGTTTGTGTCGTTATTAAAATTAAAACGTTGATTTGAAAAAACGCGTGTTTGGTTGTGGTCAAAATCTGACTGAAAGCGTAATACCTGCACCTTTTTAAAAGCAGCTACTTTTTCGGTTGCTACAGCAGTCGCTTTACGGCTTTGCTCACGAGCCAGCTCGCTTATCTCTTTGCTTAAAGCACGCATTTGATTCTGTAGTTTGCGCATTTTGCTAGTGTACGTGCTATCTTGAGAAGATCTTGTATAAACTACCGTTTCTTCAAAGGGCGTTATTACAGGCGCTACAGCTGCGGTAGGGGCAGTAGGTGTAGCCGGTGCAGTTTGCGCAACGGCAATGCCATTGGCAACAAAGCTGATAATGGCTATTAATACCGTTTTATATAGTTTTAATTTCATTGTTCTGTTGATCTTTAAATTCGGTAAATTGTTCAATTACAGTTAGTTGCTGATTAAGCACCTCTGTCTGCATTTGCAAGTTCCGGATCATTGCACGCAGTACAGCTTCCTGGTTTGGGCTGGTAACTAAATCTTTATTAAGCTTTTTGTAGGTTGAATCCATTTTTGCCAACTCGCCGATAAACTCTTTATAAAGCTGTGGGTCGGTTTGGGCGATGCTTTTAAGTTCGGTGCGCTTTGTTGCAATTAACGAGGTGTAGCGCACCTGTTGTTTGGCATATTCGGGGTTGATGGCCGCAAGGCTAATATTCGTCGATAGACGGGTTTGCAGGAAACAAAAAAAGCAACCCCCCATAACCAAAATTACTGCAGCGGCCACCCGCAAAACAAAGCCAAGTGAAAAAGTTCTACCCTCTTTTCTCTTCTCTTGATACTGCTCGGGCAATTTTGACTCAATGCGTCCCCAAAGAATGGTTCTTGGTTCAAGATCGTCAAATTCCTGGCGGTTGTTGTGTATAAAATCCTCTAATCGCTTGCTCATTGTGTTATACCCTTTCTTACTAAAATCTCGCTTAACTTTCTCTTCGCCCTTAAAAACTGTGTGCGAGACGTGTTTTCTGTTATACCTAAAATTTGCCCTATTTCCTCATGATCATACCCTTCTATCAGGTATAATGAAATCACTTGTTTGTAACCCTCAGGCAGCTCTGTCATGGCATTTTTCACCTGAGCCACCTTATATTGTAGTTCTTCGTCGCCCTCCGGCTGCTCGTCGGGTATATTGTCTACATCATCGCCAAGTTCAACCAACTCAACCTTACGTTTGCGCAGCAGGTTGATAGAGCGGCTTACAACAATCTGTTTCAGCCACAAACCAAAAGTGGTTTCTTGCCTAAAATCATGTATCCGCCTAAAAGCATCTAAAAACGCCTCCTGCAACACATCCTCCGCCTCGGTAACATTACCCACTATCCTAAAAGCGACATTCAGCATCGCTTTAGCATATAATTTATACAGATCGTGACAGGCCCGTTTACTGCCCTGTTTACACTCAAACACAAGGTTGTAATGTTTGTCTATGAATAAGGTGGTGTCCAAGTTTCTTAAAGCTTTCAGGTTATAAGACAAGGATTATTTTTCGATGTTGCACGAATGGTGGAATTATTGAGAAAATAAAGTGAAATGGTAATTAGAATGGGTAAGTATAGATTGCTAACACATTTGTCCGAACTAAGATTTGGTAGAAAAGATAATAGGATATCATTAGAACCTGGGCAATTTTGAATTCTAAGATCAAGAGTTAGACAAAAAATCATCAACAGCTTTTACCGCGTTATCATACCGGGCCTGCCCAATACCGCTTATTAGCACATAATTAGCTTTAAGACTATCAAGCTCCTTATACCACACTTCCATAAAATGCTCGCGCATGTGGGGGAAATCGCGAAGTGGGTCGTCTTCCCAAGGCATGTCAATGTCCAGCAGCAGGTAAAGGTCGTAGGGGCGTTTTGGCAATTCGTCAAGTACATCTTTGGGCGAACTGCCGAACATTTCATCACTCCAAATTTTTACGGTGATAAAGGTGGTGTCGCATATTAGCAGGTCGTTGTAAGCTTGCGCCGTCATCTCGTCCTCTAAAGCTATCTGCCCGTAAAACATATTGATCTCATCCTGCCAGGTAGGGGGGGCGGTCAGCTTTTCGCAATAGCCGCGTGCATACTCGGGTACCCAAATGGTATCGTAATGCCTGGCCAGATATGCAGACATAGTTGACTTACCAGTTGACTCAGGACCAACAATGGCTATTTTTATGATTTGCGATGTTTTTATCATTGAGTATGTTGTGCTTTCCAGTCCCGCTTCCAGTCTATATAACCTATTGTCGCTATTACTATATAAATGGCATACATTACAGCTGTCAGATGCAGGTCTTTAAATAGGTAAACCCCTACGTATATTACATCCACAAATATCCATATCAACCAATTCTCTGCCACCTTGCGGGCCATTAAAATTTGAGCGACTATACTGCAGGCCGCGCAAAAGCTATCCAGAAAAGGGAAAGATGCAGTAGTATATTTTAACAATGATCCCAGGATAAAGGTAACGGCGGCTACCACCAGTGCTGCCAGTATGCTATCTTTTTTGGTGATTCGCACAATGGGTACTTTGTTCGCGCTGGCTGGTTTTTGGCTCCAATAGTACCAACCATAGATATTTACCACCAGGAAATACACCTGCAGGCCCATATCAGCAAAAAGGTGTGCATCCCAGAAAATGAAAATGTAGATAACTACGCTTACTATAGCGAAGGGCCAGTTCCAGATAATGTTTTTGGCAGCAAGGTATACGCACAGTAAACCTGTTATAACGCCGGTTATTTCTAACCAGCTTTGGTGTTGCCACCAGTCTTGCATAGCCTGCATAATTACCATTGGTCAAATATAAAACAACAGGTTCGGTTTTTTATCAGGGGGCGCGATTGTGGAGACGATACCTTAAATGAAATTTTTTTCATTTAAGGTAAATAAAAATAGGATTTGTTAATTAAAAAATTTTAAATTTATGCCTAAGATTTAAACACGTCTCGCGAGGATACTTTTTTGTTGTGAGGAAAGCCGCAATCGGAGACAAAATGCAGATTTAGTTGTTAATTTTTTTTGTAAAAAAGCCGTTCTTTTCATAGGAGAACGGCTTTCTTTTTTAGTGGATGTCAGTAGGTACTTTCATTTTCTTTTTAAACGGTTGCAGGTAAAGCAACGGTATTGAACATAGCATCACCATGCCAGACAGCCAATAGGCATCATCATAGGTGAGTAACAGGGTTTGTCGTATTATGCCGCCTTCGATAGCCTTGTAAGCCATTGTAGTTGCGTCTATAGCTGATTTACCTTCGGCCATAAACTTATGTACATAGCCATTTAGGCGTTCAATAAAGGCCGGGTTATATTCATTGATATTGGTAAGCAGGTTGTTACGGTGAAAGCCTTGTCGGTTATGTATCACGGTAGTTAAAACGGCAATGCCAAATGAGCCGCCTAATTGGCGCATCATATTGTTTAAGCCCGATCCCTGACCAATTTCCGGCCCTTTCAAATCAGCCATAGCAAGGGTGGTAAGTGGTACAAATAACAGCGCCATACCAATACCACGTACCAACAATGGTATCAATACATCTTTCTCGCCGGTGGCAAGTGTCGAGTGGCTAAGCATGTTGGCAAACACAAAAAACAAGAACATGCCAATAGTAGCCATAAACTGGGCGGGTATTCCCTTATTAAGCATTTTGCCTATAAATGGCATCATAACAATGGTACATAAGCCGCCCGGGAACAGTAATTCACCAGTTTGCTGGGCGTCAAACCCCAGTAAAGTTTGGCAAAATACGGGGAAAACAAACATGGACCCATATAAGCCAAAGCCCAGTACAAACGATGTAAACATCCCGACAGAAAAGCTTCGGTGCCGCAAGATGCTAAAGTTTACAATTGGGTGGTCGGTAGTTGTTTCGCGCCATATAAAGAGCAATATGCCCAATACCGCGGTCACGGTTAAAACTAATATATAGGTTTTAGAAAACCAATCTTCGCTCTCGCCTTTTTCTAATACGGTTTGTAAGCTACCCACCGCAATTGCCAGTAACGCGATTCCCCACCAATCGACGGGCCGCTTCTCCTCCTTGGGCGTTTCGTTAATAAAGGTGTAGGCGAAGAAGGCGGCCAGCGCTCCAACCGGTATGTTTACGTAAAATATCCAGGGCCAGGCAAAATGTTCAACAATCCAGCCGCCAATGGTAGGGCCTACAGTAGGGCCTACAACAGCGCCTAAGCCAAACAAAGCAGTAGCTGTACCTATTTGCTCGCGTGGCCAGGTTTCTATCAGGATAGCCTGCGATGTTGATATCAGGCCACCGCCGGCTAAGCCCTGCAGTATTCTGAAAATGATGAGCTCATCCATATTACTGGCATTACCGCACAAAAACGATACAATAGTAAATATGATAATAGAGGCCATGAAGTACTTTTTGCGACCAAAACGCCCCCCTAACCAACCCGACATGGGCAATATAATTACGTTAGCAACCGCATACCCGGTTACAACCCAGGCTACATCCTCAAGGGTAGCACCCAGGTTACCCTGCATGTGGGGCAACGCAACGTTTACTATCGTAGTGTCAATAAGCTCCAGTAATGAAGCGGTGATCACCGTGATGGTAATAATCCATTTTTTAAATCCGGTTTCAGCCATGATTTTGTTTAAGTATATTGTTAGTTGCCCGTGTGTTTGATTAAACCCAGCACTGGCAACTTGAATTAGTCTTTTATCAATACAGACACATCTACGCTCATACCTGCACGCAGTTTGGCAAGGTCTTCTTTAGCGCCATTGATCTTGATTTTAACTGGCACGCGTTGTACAACCTTAACAAAGTTACCGGTAGCGTTGTCTGGCGGCAGTAAAGAGAATTTAGCACCCGTGGCAGGCGAGAAGTTGTAAACTACACCCTCTAATTTCATATCCGGGTAAGCATCAATCTCCATCTCTACTTTTTGGCCGTTGCGGATATGCTCTAGCTGTGTTTCCTTAAAGTTAGCTGTAATAAACAGGCTGTTATCATTGACAATATTAAATAAGGTCTGCCCGGCTTGTACCAATTGACCTAGTTGTACATTCTTTTTAGATGCTGTACCGCTTGCAGGCGCTTTAATATCGGTATAACTTAGCTGTAAATTAGCGTAGTCTACATCAACTTGTTTTAGGTTAACCCCGGTGTTGGTAACCTGCAACTGGCTACGGGTTGTGCTAATTTGTTGTTGAGCGGCCTTGTATTGATCTTTTGCTGCCACAAAGTTTGCCTGCGCTACTTCAAGGTCAGACTTTGCCTGATCAAACTGTTGTTGGGTGATAGAGCCATCCTTAACCAGGTTAGCGTAACGTTCATAGTCTTTTCTGACTTTATCTAAACGTGCCTGTGCCGATACAACATTCGCTTTAGCGACAGCTGAGTTTGACGAGCTGGTAAAAATTTCCGACTGGCCAACATTAACGCCTGCGCTTGCACCTACTTGTGCAGCCTTTGCCTGTTCTAGTTTGATCTTGTAATCGCGCGGATCAATTTGAACCAGTACCTGGCCCTTATTAACGTGCGAGTTTTCTTCAAAGTTAATGCTGTCGACATAGCCGCCTACACGGGCCACAACCGGGCTTATGTCTGCATCAATCTGCGCATCGTCAGTATCAACATGTTTGCTGTAATATATATATTCTTTTATCCCGAAAAATATGCCCCCTATAAGTACCACTCCTAAAATAATGGGTATTACTTTATTGCTTTTCTTAGCTGGTGCGCCTTCGTTAGTTTCTTTCTGTGCCATTTTGTGTGTTGTATTATTTATTAAGTTTTCCGGTTGATTTTAATAGGGTGTAGTAAGCCAGTCCTGCATCAGCTTTAGCTAATTCAAGGTTTATCTGTGCCTGATAAAGCAATGTCTCGGCATCCACTCTGTCGGTTGCCGATGCTATATTGCTTTTGTATTTTGATGCCAGGATGTTGTTGTTTTCGCCGGCTTGCTCAATCGCTGTTTGCAATAGCTGGATTTTATCCATCGCCATTACATAGTTTTGATAGTCCTGGTTAACCTCGTTCTTCACGTTGTCAAGGGTGATGCTTTTGTTAATAGCTACTTCATCTTTTTGTATACGTGCTTCGCTCAGTTTGTTCTTGTTGGTCCAAAGCGCGCCGAAGTTCCAGGCAGCGGTGACACCAACAGTTATAGGCGTAATAAAGTTGCCCGATTTTGGCAGCGGATTAGCGCTCGCGTCGACATAGTATGCCGCAGCAGATGCCGATATGGTAGGCGTTGTATTGGCATTAATGCTTTTTATGTTTGTTTCGGCAACGCGGTTACGCAGGTCAAGCTGCCTTAACTCCTGGCGGTTAACCATTGCACTGTCTATATATTCCATTAAGGTACCGGCTCTTCTTTTTGCCATAGGTATCTCTGCAATGGTTAGGCGGGTTTGCTCTGGTAAGCCCAGCAGGATATCTAAATTATGGTTGATGATCTTGCGGTTAGTTTCCAGGTCTATACCTGTTAGCTCAACATTTGAGCGTTGAAGTTGAAAACGCAGAACATCGTTTTTAGTAACTATACCCTGCTCAAAAAAGCGTTGCGATTGATGGATCTGCGCGTCAATGCTTTCCAGGTTTTGCTTTACCACTTTTTGGCTTTGCAAAATTTTGTACAGGTTGTAATAACCGTTTATTATTTGGTAAGTGATCTCATCGCGATCTCTAACCGCATCAAGGCGTGCAACGTTAGTCAGCAGCTCGGTCGACTCTTTGGCGTATTTGTATTTACCGCCCGCAAAAATAGTTTGATTGACGGACGCAATGCCTAAAAAAGCATTAGCGCTCTTGGGTAAAGCTATACTTTCCTCGCCAAAAGTTAACCTGTTAGCCGGTATCTGCGCACGGTTGTAGGTAAAGCTTACCTCGCCGGTAGGCAGGGCTCGGTCTTTCGTCTGGTTATATTCAGATACAGCCTGGTCTATTTTTGATTGCGAAAGCTTTAAGACCTTGCTGTTTTCAAGCCCTAATTTAATGGCTTCTTCAAGTTTTAGATCTTTGTCTTGCGCAGATGCATTGTTTGCAAGTGCCATTAGCAGGAACGCCAATAGTATGGCCAACAGCGGTATCTGATAAAGGTGTTGTTTGTGAGTGGTATTCAATTGTGTATTCATTTTATTTGTGTAGGTATGCTTTTAACAGGTTTTTCATATAGCTTTTAATTTGCGGCTTAAGTTTTGTTTCAATGGCCACTTCGTCGTGGATGTCATAACCCAATAATGGCGACGACATCATTGGAGTGTTAATGATATAGTTTTTGGTACCGTAAAGCGTTGCTATCACCATCGCTATGTCTATATCGTTTTTAAACTCGCCGGCGGCTATGCCGTCTTTTAGTATCTTACTTAACTCGGCTACGTTTTTTAACAGCATATCCCTAAGCTTTACCGACAGATCATTGCTGCGGTTCATGCTCATTTCCTGGTACAGTAGTTTCTGAAAACAATTGTTGCTTACTACTTTATCGCCGTAAATTTCAATGTATTGCTCTATCTTGCTCCAGGCTGTAATGCTTTCGTCGTTACCCAGGTTATGCAGTATGTCTTGAAACGACGCTATCTTACGTTGAAACACCGCCAAAAACAAACCTTCCTTTGAGCCAAAGTAATAGTTTAGCATAGCCATGTTTACACCAGCTTCGCCTGATATCAGGCGAGTTGAAGCGCCGTCGAAACCTTTATCTGCAAATACGCGCTCGGCGACATCGAGTATATGATCCTTTTTATCTATTTTATCTTTGTCCATGATGTTATTTAACAGCACAAAATTAATCAAACGATTGATTAATTAAAATTATTTTTACGTTAAATTTGTAATGTCCTGATAATCAAGTATAAAAAATCAATCAATCGATTAACTTTTATTGTTTTGCCAATAGTTATTAGAGGGGAATTTTAAATTTACCTGCCCTAATGGTATTTAAAAGGAAGGTCGACTGCTCAGGGGCGCCAGATGATTCACCGCAAACGCAACAACGTTTATCACCAAATGAAACAATCCGCGAAGGCGAAAAATTAACAATGTATAGCAGGTTATAGCAAAAGGGCAAGCTATTAAGCCAGGGGCAGGGTAAACCAAAAAGTGCTGCCCTCGCCAATTGTACTCTCTACACCCATAGCGCCTTCGTGGCGTTTAATTATTTCGGCGCTGATGTATAAACCCAGGCCAAGGCCGGCGTTTTGAAATCCGCTGACATCGGCCTGATAATACCGTTCAAAAAGATGGGGTTGTTTATCTGCGGGTATTCCGGGGCCATAATCTTTGATAGATACCTTGGCCATGCCATCCAAACGCTCTATCATCATGTCAATGTTTACAGAATCGGGGGCGTACTTAACAGCATTGTTTACCAGGTTAATCACTACCTGGTCAATAGCGTGCTCGTCGGCATTAACTTTAACAGACTCATCGCCTGCTAAATTAAGTTTGTATTTATTAGCCATACGGATATGACTGCAGCAATTTGTTAGTATATCCGCTATTAGAAAAGTTGTTTTATTTAACTGCATCTGCGGGTCATTAGCCCGCCCCACATTGAGCAACTTATCAACCAGCGCGCTTATTTTTTGCATACTGCGGGTTGATTGATCTATCAGTTTAGGAAAAACACCTTGCGCAGGGTTTTCTTTCATCCTGTCAAGCAATTGCAGCGAGGCCTTTAAACTGGTAATGGGTGTTTTCAACTCGTGGCTGGCAATACTAATAAAGTCGTCTTTTTGACGCTCAAGGCGTTTAACCTGGGTAACGTCAAGCAGGGTGCCTAAAATTCTTACCGCCGTGCCGTTGTCATCGTAATATAATTTGCCTTGCAGCTTTATCCAACGGATAGATTGATCAGGGTGTATTACCCTAACCTCGTAAACAAGTTTATTGTCTTTGTTTTCCGTCGATGCTTTGTAGGCTTTCCTCCTTATATGTAAATCGTCGGGATGAACTACTGATACGTATTGCGCTTGCGTAGCCGGGCCGTTAAAGCCAAAGATCTCGTTAAATCTTTTAGATGTTGTGGTTACGTTATTAACCAGGTCTACGTCAAATGTGCCTATGTCTGCAGCCTCAACCGCAAGTCTAATACGTTCTTCAACCTCCTCTATGCGGCGGCGGGCGGTTACTTTATCGGTCACATCAAACTAATACCATTATGGCGTTCACTGTACCATCCATATTGGTTATAGGCTCGTATACAAAGTCAACCACCACACTTTGAGGTTTGCCCTGGCGCACCAATATCACCTCATGCTCGCGCGCAATAAAGGCTTCGCCTGTTGTTATCACCCGGGTCATAATAGGTGCATAAACGTCAGCAGCTTCGGGTACGGCCTGCCAAATGGTAAAACCCTCAAGCTCGTCGCGGCGTTTACCCACCAGTTCAAGGTAGCTGTCATTAACATCTTGTATCAACAGGTCATCGGCAGCTATAATACAAATGCCTATAGGGGCCTGTTTAACCATGTTGCGGAAACGGGCGTCGCTTTCTATCAGTTCTTCGTAGGTTGACTGCAAAGCTTGTTGCGATTCCAGCAGTTCTTCGTTGGACGAGGTCAACTCCTCGTTAGATGAGTATAGTTCCTCGTTCAGTGCTGATAACTCTTCAGCAAGATTTTGTTCTTTAATGCGGCTCAGTACCCGTTGGGTTACGTCTGTAGCGCTATGGATGATACAACTGGTCTTGCCGGTATCATCCGGTATGGCCCGGTATTCAAAGTCGAAATAAAAATCCTGCAATACGCCATTAATTTCCAGTTTGGCTAAGGCATCTGTACCCGATATAGTGATACATTCGTCCCAAACTCTGGTAAACATCGCTATAAACGGCTGTCCCTTAAGTTCGGGCAGGGCCTCTTCTAAAGGCATGCCGAGCACGTCTTTACCTTTGCCCCAAATGGCCAGCATGGCATCAGTAGCAAACTGTATATTAAAATTACGGGTTACGTGTATAGCAATCGCGGTAGTAGATGTCGACAAGGCATTGATGACTTTTATATCGCTTAGAGGTTGGTATGCTGGGCTCATTAATAGCTTGATAATCCGTTTAAATTACATGATAACTTTAAACCCGATCTGAATGTTTTGTTTATGGATTAATTTAAATTCAGTAGATAAATCATCAATGTTAGCGGTTGATTATATGGATCAAAACATTGATGTTTGTCTTAATTAACATTTCGTCGGCCGCCAAAAATATGGAACAATTTTCGTTAAAAGACAAAGTAATTATAGCCACAGGTGGTACCGGTGTTTTAGGCGATGCTTTTGTAAAAGGTATAGCTAAAGCGGGCGGGATAGTAGGCATATTGGGTCGTAACCAAGCCGTGGCCCAGGCCAGAGCAGACGCTGTAAACGCGAAGGGCGGCACAGCGATAGCACTTATTGCCGATGTAATGCGCGAAGACGAACTAATTGCCGCCCGCGAACTTATGCTTAACAAATTTGGCCGTATTGACGGGCTTATTAACGCTGCGGGTGGTAACATGCCAGGCGGCGTAGTACAACCCGAAGCAGACATTTTTAAACTAAACATGGACGGCTTGCGCCAGGTTATGGAGCTTAACCTTTGGGGTACCTTAATTCCAACGCAAATTTTTGGCGAAGCGATGGCCAAAGGAGGACAGGGTAGTATTGTAAACATATCGTCTATGGCATCGCAGCGGGCTATTACCAAAGTGCTGGGCTACTCTTTAGCTAAGGCAGCTATTGATACGTATACCCAATGGTTTGCTGTAGAAATGGCTAACAGGTATGGTGATAAACTACGTATGAATGCTATTGCCCCCGGCTTTTTTCTTACTGATCAAAACCGTACACTGCTTACCCAGCCCGACGGTAGCTATACCGACAGGGGGAATTTGGTGATAAGGCAAACGCCATTTAAGCGCTTTGGTAACCCGGACGAATTGGTAGGCGCGCTGATATGGTTACTGAGCGACGCATCAAAATTTGTTACCGGTACGGTAATTAATGTCGATGGGGGTTTCGCAGTATTTAGCGGGGTTTAAGTGTTTTTAATGGCGCGGTGTACGTTTATAACGACGCCATAATTTGTACCAGTTTTTATTGTTAGGATATTGCCTGTGGCTGGTGCTGTTATTAAAAATGATAGCTACGCATAATAAAATAATGCATCCGGCCAGTACCGGGTTTAACACGTAAAAGTACCCCAACGCGTGTATTTTTGGCGACCCGATATTAGCTATCAAAGCGGTAGCCCCACCGGGTGGGTGCAGCGTTTTGGTCATTTGCATGAGTACGATGGAAATAGATACCGCCAATGCCGACGATAACCATAACTGATCGGGGGCTAACTTATAAACGGTTACCCCAACCAGCGCGCAAATAACGTGGCCGCCAATTAAATTGCGCGGTTGCGCCAGCGGGCTATTGATAACGCCGTAAATTAAAACAGACGAAGCCCCAAATGACCCAATAAGGAATAGATTATCAGAAGCGGTGAAATGTTTACTGCTGATAACGCCTATTAATCCTATCCCAAAAAACGATCCCAGGAACGTCCAAAAGTGTTCCCTGAAATCAACCAGCGTTTCTTTGTAAACAATATATTTTGCTGCTCTAACGTGTCTTCGTAATTTTCTGATCATCATTCGGCGGCAAAATTAAACTTTATTGCAAACCTATGCACTGGTGTTTTATAACATTACAAATGGTTAATATAAGTGTCAAAACTCATTCCACTTATTAAATAGCAATGGTTTAACCGGCGTTAGCAGACTTTTATACAGCTTATACCAAGTAGCTTACTTAACTTTTCAATTTTTGAGGCGATATGACCTTTGCCGATGGCGCAGTGGTGTGCAGGGCCGTGAGCGTTCCATGTTTCGGTAAAGGTACGCGCGCCGATGCTGAATTTATAGCGGCTGTTAGTGTTACCAATTTCCAATATCGGGCCGGGTACAGATGCTGCTTCGGCAACTAATAGCATGATTTTGCCGTCGCCAGTTTCAACAACAGACAGTAAAGTTACCGGGCCGTGTTTTACGGACATCTCTACCGATAATCCTTTGCCTACCTTGCCGTGATAAACCTGTAAAGGCTTAACTTTTATTTTGCCTTCGGCGATGGCGGTATGGCAGGGTCCATCGTGACCCATCAGTACCACATCGTCTTTAAAATCCATGGCGTAACATTCTGTAAACGAGCCGCCCGCGCCAAAAGCATCCATGATCTTCATGGCCTGGGCGTTTTTGATCTCGTACTCGCCCGCCATGGGTACGCCGCTGCCTGTATGTAAAGATGCTCCAAGAATGATAGAAG
Organism: Mucilaginibacter antarcticus; assembly: GCF_042686155.1. Lineage (NCBI taxonomy): Bacteria > Pseudomonadati > Bacteroidota > Sphingobacteriia > Sphingobacteriales > Sphingobacteriaceae > Mucilaginibacter > Mucilaginibacter antarcticus. The sequence continues at coordinate 14,720 of NZ_JBHUON010000009.1, forward strand.
TCATGGTATCCTCGTTAACCCCGTTGCCGCTGCCTTTGTGGTAGTAGGCCATTGATCCCAGGTTGTATTTCGCCACCAGCTTATCCAAAGCAACTGCGGTGCGGGCAGCGCGTTGTAATTCATCATCAGGGCAATCGTCCTGTACCTCAAATTGTTGGTTAATACTGGCTAGCTTGCTATCTATTTCAGTATTGGTAACCGTCGATCGGATGCCCGAAAGTTCATCCACTTCAATTACCTCAATATGCCCGCCAAAGGTTGCGCATTGCAGGGTAAGATCTGTGTAAATATCCAGCATGCCGCCATAGTAATTACCCATTACACCCAGTATATTGTTGTACATGGTGTGCGCCACATTTGCGGCAGCTATCCAGTCCTCAACCTCGCGCCATACCTGCGGTTCATCATTTAAGGTACCCGTGATTTGATGAAAAGCAATGCCCGAGCGTTTAAACACATTAGCAATCTCGGGCACAGGGCAGGCAGAGCAGTAGGCCAACCATTCGCCTGTCATGGCGGTGCGGTTGCTTAGGTTATTGAAACTGTCATAGTCAATGGCCGCTTCGGGTGCCAGGTTAAGCACTATAACGGGCACTTTGGCCTTTTTTACCACCGGCAACACCGTTGCCGATAGGGCATAGGTGGTAACATACAGAAATATCAGCTCCACATCCTCGCGCTTAAAGCGGCTGCCGGCTTCAAAGGCTTTTTGGGCATTGTCTATCAGGCCAAGGTTAACCACCTCGGCACCGTAACCGTTTAGCTTCTCGCTTACCTGGTCAACATAACCACGCAGGCGGCTTTCCAGGCCCTCAAACTGGTCCCAATAAGTATCTAAGCCAATGCCGAACAGGCCAATTTTAACGGTGTTGTTTGTAGTTGACATCATTAGTCTTTAAGTTATTGAATTCTCTCAACGCTCTAGAGCGCGTTAAATTAACGCACTTACATCTCAATTATCGTTACCGGCCCTGTCAACCCCGAAGGCGACAAAGGCGAGTTTTTATTATAAAACTGGTGCGTTGCAAAGGTGTAACGCTTGCCCGGCCTTGGCAGGCCCTTAAGCAGCCACTCTGGCCAGCGGCCGTTTTTAAAACCATCGTCGGGGATGCTGTCATCACCTATCAGGCGGTTTAGCCAAAGGTTTACCACCTCAACCTCTACTGTGTTTTTAGCTTTTAATAGCGATGCAGGTATTTCTTTGCGCCATGGAGCTGTCCAAAGTATGCCCAGATCTTTGCCGTTCAGTTTAACTTGCGCCAGGTTTTTTACGTTGCCAAGATCTATGTAGTATTTGCCATTTGCTTTAATCACCGGCATATTAAATGTTTTGGTGTAGGTAGCGGTGCCCGAGTAATGTTTAATGCCGTCTTCGGGGCGCTTGGTCCAGTCGGTTAAAGCATCAAAGTTTATGCTTTTTGGGCCGCCCCATTTAGGGTCAAAAGCCACGTTCCATGCGCCGCTAAGGGTGTTGATTATTTTAGGTGCACTGTAATTTTTGTTTTTTGCTTTCGAGATTGCAGGCTGCGCATCTTTAGCAAATACCACAAAATAGCTTTGATGAGGTGCAAACTGCAATGACAAATTAGTGGTAGCACCCTGCCGTTTAAGCTGGGGCAAGCTGATCACTTTCCCCGTTATCGGGTCCCAAAGTTGGGGTGTGCCCTTGCTTACGCGCAGGTTGATATTGGCTGTTACCTCACCGGCAGAAGTATTAGCCACAAAATAGGCATCCCAGTTTGATGATACACGGTGGGTATAACGTAATGGTGCATCCGTTTCAAAATCGAGCTTAACGCCCATGCTGTTCAGGATGGTTGCCGTCAAATCATAATCGGGGTACAGGTTATCTAATTGAGTTTCCAGCGCGCCGCCCCATATAACTTTACCTTTACCGTAAGTGCGGGTGGCTTGGTGTTCGGCATGGCCGCTTGCGCCCCAAACTTGCTTAACCAACGCGTTAAGCTGCGCGTCGCAAGCCGGATAGTTTACCAAACTTGGCGATTTTTGCGGCGGTGAACCAACAACGGTAGCGCCTGCCTTTATCAGCGCTGTGATTTTTGTAAGCAACGCGGGAGTCATTGTCGGGACAGCCGGTAGTACCAATAGCTTATAACTTGCCCCACCCGGAAAAACGATGTTGCCGTTTACAACGGTAGCCTGATAAAGCAGGCTCGGCGCGCAGCCGTCAAAGTTGTAGCCTTTACGATCAGGTATTGTATCATTACCCTTAAATGCCGAAAACGGGGGTCTAAACACATGCGGCGAACCTTCTGGGTTCAGGTACAAAATATCTGCAACCGTATTGCCCTGCTGCAGCAAATAACTGCAACGGCTTATGTATTGATGGTAATCGCCCACCATGGGCCACCATGTTTGGTTACGGTCCCAATGCACGCCATAAGGCCCCATGGTCGCGCCGGGGCGCAGGCTATCCGGCAGAAACTGATTCTGAAAAGTGTGGTACACAAAGCGGTTAACCCCTGCAGCAAAAGCCCAATCGCCCTGGTCTTTCATAGCGCCGGGATATTGTTTCCAACCCTCATTGTTTTCCGCGGTAAAAGCTTCTGCAGGGGAAAGCGAACGCCCGTTTACGTGTGCGGTAGAGGTCGCTTCAACCACACTGAAAGACGAGTTGAACCCAAGCCCTTTGCTCCAAAATTCGCTCATGGGTACATCGGCAATAGCGCCTAGCTCTAAATCAGCAGTAGGGTTCATATCGTAGGGCTCAATAGATAGGCTCATGCCATTTTTATGCGCGTAATTTTTCGTGGCGGTGGCATGGTTATCAAGCACCAGCTCCTGAGAGGTTTGGCGCAGGTCCCACAAAAAGCGCTCGCTGATCTCGCTGTTACCAACTATGCTGCCCGAGTAAACCGGATAGTATGGCAGTGGATCATATCCCCGGCGCTTAATAAACTCTGTGCGAAATTTCGGTGTCCAGTTTTGCGCGCCCATTTCCCAGCTATCCATGTGCAGGCGCTTTAACCCGCCTGATGATTTTTTATCCGGCGTGCCTATTTTTCGCAGCAGTTTGCCCACGTAATTATTCATATGGGCGTTTAATGCCAGGGTGTCAAATTTATCAGCTTCAAAACCAAGGCCCGGTACCGGTGCAGGGCGGGTAATGGCCCCATTGTTACGGCTGCCAAAACGCATAACGGTCCAATTACCTGCTCGGGGTGTCCAGTTCAGCGTGCCATCAGCCTGCATGTTTTTTGTCAGGTCGATGATCTTGGCTTTGTCAATAGCTGTGCCCGCTGCCGTCGCCGGGAAATCAGCTACTGCCGGCAAATATTGTTTCACGCCGGGGGCAGACGAGTAGGGCGCACGCTTGTAAAGCGCTTTCTCATCTACATCAGCAATCTTTTCATTACCGCTTGGGGTGGGGTAGGCCAGTACGGCAACATCCTCGTAATAGTCGTTCCATTCTTTTTTTAGCTCGGGCGTAAAAGCGCCTTCGCCAAAATAAGGGTTCTTGGGTTTAGGTACAGGCAACACAATTTTCTGTTGCCCGCCGGTTACCGTTGTACTGCTAGATACCAGGTGCAGCATAGATTGCGCGGGTTTTACCCAGGGGCCGCCGCTGCCTGTCCAGCCCGGGCCAATGCCCAAGGTTATCTCAATGCCCAGGCGCTCGCTTTCGCGTACGGCATGTTTAAACATATCCTGCCATTCATCGCTCAAAAAATCAACCGTTCCGCGGGGCACCCCTACGTTTACCTCTAAAAATACCAGGTTACCAATGCCCGCTTTTTTCATGGCTTCAAGGTCGGCGGTCATGGAACGTTTGTTCATGTTTCCATCCATAAAATACCAGTATACCCCCGGCTTGGCCGAGTTTGGCGGATTAACAAAGCCTGCCTTTAGCGTCGCGGTTTTTGGATTGGTAATGTTTTGGGCATGAGTGCACAAAGCGCCCGCTATTAGTAGATACGTTAAAACCGTTTTTTTATTCATAGGTGTTGGCCGCGGGGCAGCTAATTGGTACTGGCTAATATAGCGGTTTACAAAACAAGCACTGTCACCTACTGTCTCTGTTTATAAATAAAAGGGGCGAATGCTTGGCTATGAATAACATTTTAATAAATTTGTTCAACAGTGTTGAATGGATATAAACCTTGTTTCAACGCCCGCCAATTATCTTGTTGTAATTAAACCGAATGAAAGCTAACCAATTTGCCCATGGCGCACGTCGCGCCGCGTTATTGTTAACCCTTTTGGCCTTAGGCGCCACCAACCTGCAAGCGCAAACCGCAGACAAGCCCCTTTACCTGGACTACACCCAGCCTGTAGAGACAAGGGTTAAAGACCTGATATCGCGCATGACGTTGGAGGAGAAGGCGCAATACCTTAACCACGTAGGGCCCGAGATACCGCGTTTTGCTATCAAATCAGACAAATGGAACCAGGCGCTGCACGGCGTAGTTTGGACCAGGCCAACAACCATGTTCCCGGTGTCTATCGCCTTGGCGGCAACCTGGAATACCAAACTGATCCATCAGGAAGCCACCGTGATATCAGACGAAGCCCGAGCCATTTATAACGGCTGGCATACAGACCCAAACTTTCAGGGCGAAAAAAAGGGTTTGATCTATCGCACGCCGGTGATCAATATCAGCCGTAACCCATACTGGGGGCGTATTAACGAATGTTTTGGCGAGGATCCTTTCCTGACCGGCCGCGTGGGCGTAGCTTATGTCAGGGGCTTGCAGGGCAATGACCCCAAATATCTTAAACTGGTATCAACCCTAAAACACTATGCCGTAAACAATGTAGAGAAAGACCGTTTTAGCCGTAGCGCGACAGTAAGTGAGCGCATGTTGCACGAGTACTGGCTACCGCATTTTAAAGACTGTATTGTCGAAGGCAACGCACAATCTGTAATGGCATCATACAACGCTATTAACGGCATCCCGAATAATATTAATAAACTGATGCTAACGGATATACTTAAAAATAGCTGGGGTTTTAAAGGCTTTGTGGTGTCTGATCTGGGCGGTGTAAACACTATGGTTACCGGCCACGAGAAAGGTAAAATGAGTTATGAAGAAGCCGTAGCACAATCCATCAACGCAGGTTGCGATTTCTCTGACAAAGAGTTTATGCAATACATCCCCATAGCGGTAAATAAAGGCCTGTTAACAGAGGCTAAACTAAATGAATCATTATCCCGTGTAATGCGCGACCGCTTTTTACTGGGCGAATTTGACCCGCGCGAACGGGTGCCTTATAGCACAATACCCGTTAGCGTTATTGGCAATGCTGAGCATGTTGCCCTATCGCTTAAGGTAGCGCAAGAGTCGATGGTGCTGTTAACCAACAAAAACGGCATTTTGCCGCTTGATAGAAATAAGATTAAAACCATCGCCGTCATCGGTCCGCATGCCAATATGTTTACGGCAGGTGGTTACAGTGGCAAACCTATTGACGCGGTTAACCCCTTACAAGGCATTAAAAACCGGATGGCGCCGGGTACCGAAGTATTGTATGCCGCCGGTGCCGAAATTACACCGCCGCGCCGAAATCAGCCGCCTTTTAATAAAGAAGAAGAACTGCAAAAAGCAGTTGATATAGCTAAAAAAGCGGATGTAGCTATCCTTTACATAGGCACAACACTTGATGTTGAAGCCGAGGGCCGCGACCGCACTTCGTTGTCTTTACCCGGTAACCAAGAAGAACTGGTTAAAGCGGTGCTGGCTGTTAACCCGCGCACTATTGTGGTGCTCATGAATGCCGGCCCGCTTACTATCCCTTATGTAAAAGACAATGCACCGGCAATTTTAGAGGCCTGGTGGCCCGGTGAGCAGGGCGGTAACGCCATTGCCGACGCGCTGTTTGGCAACATTAATCCCGGTGGTAAAATGCCGTTGACGGTTTATGCGTCAGAACAGCAGGTACCGTCGCAGGATGAGTATGACGTTACCAAAGGGTTTACTTATATGTATCTTAATGGTAAGCCGCTGTTTCCCTTTGGGCATGGGTTAAGCTATACTAGCTTTACTTATAGTAACCTTAAACTATCGGCTAAACAAATTAAGGCAGATGGCAGTATAACCGCTACCGTCGACGTGAAAAATACAGGCAAAGTAGCCGGGGATGAAGTGGTGCAGTTGTATGTGCATGATGTTGCACCAAGTGTAAAGCGCCCAATGAAAGAGCTGCGCGGTTTTGAACGCATTACTTTGGCGCCGGGCCAAACTAAAAAAGTTACCCTTACCATACCGGGCAGCAAACTGGCGTTTTATGATGAAAAAATCCATGATTTTAGGGTTGAAGCGGAGCCTGTTGATGTGATGGTGGGGAGCTCGTCTGACGATATCAGGCTTAAATCGCAGTTTAAAGTTGTTGCCGGTAAATAATTGAGTGATGAATGATAATGAAATACTAACCAACGGTGGCCCCGCCGAAAGTTTTATACAAATTGGCGATAGGATAAGGGCGTTGCGGATGAATCAGAGCCGTACTTTACAAGAGATTGCTGATGCGAGCGATCTGTCAAAAAGTATGATCTCTAAGATTGAGAATAACAAAGCTGTGCCTTCTGTAGCGGCATTGGTTAAGATAGCCAAAACGCTGGGCACAAACATATCAAACCTGTTAGAGCAGGACGGCAGGGCACGCACTGTTTTTACCGCCCAGGAGGAGGCTATGCGCAACATCACCCTAACCGAAAAGGGTTATGCTGTTTACCCGTATGCTGCTAATTTTCATGAAAAGCTGATGCAGCCCTTTTTGTTCACCGCCCGGCGGGATGATGTGGTGCCGCACCGCGTATCGCACGACGGAGAGGAGTTTGTTTTTGTAATTGACGGCGAAATGAAAATGACCGTTGGGGAAATCGAATATGTGTTAAAAAAGGGTGATAGTCTGTATTTCAACGCCTTACAAAAGCATGGTATTATGCCGGTTGCCGAAGCCGTGACCTACCTGGATATTTTTGTGTGATCAATCAAATGCACGGATACATTTATAGCTTTTAAAAACGTTTGCCTTTTTATAGGTGCTTAATAACTAATTAGTTATATTTGCAGTCCCTGATTTACTGTTGACAATGAAAAGATGTTTACTGCTAACGTTGTTAGTTGCAGCCACGATGTATGGCTGTAAAAACACGGTTACCTACCCTAATACTAACACTCCAACAACCGGTACGTTGGATGATGTAGCTTTTAACGAAGTTAAAATAGAGGCTAAGAATAATGCCGGTAAAATTACTGCCGACATTACCTGTGTCATAGCCGGCGACTCGGTAGTTGCCATTGTGCCAGACACGCTTAACGACAAAAAACTGGTATTAAGCTTCACCCTAAAAACGGCCGGTACCACCGTTAAGGTAGCCGATGCTGCCCAGGTTAGCGGTACCACCGTTACAGATTTTACAAAAACAGTATTATATAACCTTACATCCCAAAAAGGTAGTAAAAAAACCTACAAAGTAATTATAAGGGTATTTACCGGTTTGCCCATATTATATATTACCACCAGTACGGGGGCCGATGTCACTACCAGAGACACTTATATTAACGGCAGCGTAGTTATTGATGCAAATAATGGTTTTGAGCAGGCCGTAGCTACTATCCCAATGCAAATTAAGGGCCGCGGTAACTCTACCTGGACCTATCCAAAAAAGCCTTACAAGATTAAATTAAACAGCAAGACCGCAATGTTAGGCATGCCTGCTGCCAAAGATTGGGCATTACTGGCCAACTACAACGACAAAACCATGATGCGCAATAAGCTTGCCTTTGATTTAGGGCGACGCATAGGTGCCGACTTTACACCACAAAGTCGTTTTGTCGAAGTGTTTTTAAATGGCAAATATTGGGGCAATTACCAGTTAACCAGTAGTGTAGAGATACATGAAAATAGGGTAAACATTGGTGCATTAAAAGCGGCCGATGTTACCGGTGGCTACCTTTTGGAAGTTGATTATAAGTACGATGCACTTACCAGGTGGCGTACAACCAAAATGTTGCCTTTTAGTATGAAAGATCCGGAAGAGCTTACTGCTGATCAGTTTGTTTATATTCAGAAATATATTCAGGATACTGAAGACGCGTTGGTGGGCAATAACTGGACAGACCCTGTTAACGGTTATGCTAAGTATATAGATCCGGATTCATTTATGCGTTGGTACGCGGTAGAAGAGACCCTTAAGAATCAGGACTCATGGGATTTTAGTAGTATTTTTTATCATAAAAATGCAGGCAGCAAGCTGGGTATGGGCCCTATATGGGATTTTGATATCAGCATGGGTAACTGCGATTACTCTAACTCTAAGTTGCCCGAGGGTTGGTATACCCGCAATGGTGTTTGGATGCTGCGCCTGGCGCAAGACCCTGCCTGGAACTTTAAGTGGCGGGCAAAATGGGCAGCGATGCGCACTAAAGAGGTGCAACAGATTTTCGCTGATATTGATTATAATGCTAAGTACCTTAAATTATCTGCCGGTCAGAACTTTAAAAGGTGGCCTATATTAGACAAGTATGTATATCCTAACGCCGTTTTTTTAGGCGATTATGACAAGGAAGTTGCTTATTTAAAAGAGTTTATGACCAAGCGTGTTGCCTGGATAGACGCCAATATTGGGAAATACTAAAACAGACCTTACAAAAAAAGAGGGCTTATTTATCGCCCTCTTTTTTTATGCCTTTTAACAGGGCAAATACCGCCATGGAGTGGCCGTGCCCTAAATCAAAATCTTCTTTAAGCCATTTGACAATATCGCCGGCTTTGGTTGTGGCTTTAAGTACACCGCCTTCGGTGTAGCCTTTTTGCCCGGCAAGTTGTTTAAAATCCTCAGGCGATTGGCCTGTTTTAGCCTGGATGTTATCTAAATATCCCTGGAATGACATAGGTTTATTGGTATTAGTTTAACCAAATATAAACGTATTGTATCAAATTATTTTAAACCATCTGGCTTAAAATCCAGCGATATCGAGTTCATGCAAAATCGTTTATAAGTAGGCGCCGGTCCATCGTCAAAAATGTGGCCCAGGTGCGAGTCGCAACGCGCGCAAAGTACCTCTATACGTACCATGTTGTAAGTGTTATCTTGTTTATACAAAACGCTGTTTTTACGCACCGGTTCAAAAAAGCTTGGCCAGCCGCAATCGCTTGCAAACTTAGCGTCAGAGCGGAAAAGCGTATTGCCGCATACCGCGCAGTAATAGGTGCCTTTTGTGGTGGCGTTCCATAATTTACCTTTAAAGGCCTCCTCTGTTGCAGCTTCGCGGGCGGTGGCATACAGCTTAGGTGTTAGTATTTTTTTCCATTCGGCATCGCTCACTTTAATATGTTTGGTATCCGTGTTGGAATAGTATGGGTTATTTTCATGACCCTTTTCCGTTTTAATATTTTGTGCCGAAAGGCTTTGCGTCGCGCATAGCATCAATCCTAAATATAACGTTCTGTGTTTCATAAATCTTTTTGTTGATAGGAGTTTATAACAAGGCCTTTTGCAGCCTTTATTAACGTATAATGTTTAGAGTTTTGAATTTTTAGTAATTGAGTAGCCAATTAGCAAAAAGAGACGAACGATATTACTTAATTTTGGTAGCAAATACCTTTTTAAATTTCTCCAGCTCGGGCTGTATCACGGATTTGCAATAGGGCTGGCTGCCATTAAGGTTATAATAGTTTTGGTGATAGTTTTCGGCTTTATAAAACGCTGTTGCCGGCACAACCTGGGTTACTATTTTGGTTTTATAGGCTTTAGCAACATTTAGCTTGCTGATGTAAAAATTGGCTTTGTCTTTCTGTGCCGCGTTATGATAAAATACCGCCGACCTGTACTGCGTGCCAACGTCATTCCCCTGGCGGTTAAGCTGGGTAGGATCATGTGCTACAAAAAATGCTTCGAGCAGCTCATCGTAACTTATTACTTTAGGATCATAAATGATATTGCAAGCCTCGGCATGCCCGGTATTGCCGGTGCAAACCTGCTCATACGATGGGTTTTTAACAGTGCCACCCGTGTAGCCCGACATTACTTTTTTTACCCCTTTTAATTGCTGAAATTTAGCTTCGGTACACCAGAAACAACCGGTAGCAAAAGTAGCTGTATCAACAGCGGCTGGTTTTATAGTATTGCTTTTACCGTTGGCGACTAACGCTGAAGTGCCTAATTGCACTAGCATTAACAAACAGATTATTTTCTTTATCATACCGTACTAACGTAAAAAACTTTGGGGCCGGTTGCCTAACGTTGTATAAATGTACGCTTTTTACCGATTGTGAGATAGGGTTGACAATCGCGAATGTTCTTGTTAGGCAGGAATGATGTGTTTCTTGACCATATCACTAAGTGCCGATAGGTCAAACGGCTTACGCAGGTAATCGTTAGCTAAACCCGCTTCGGCAATTTCTTTGATATTGCTTACTGCAGATATGATGATGATGGGTATGTGGCTGGTAGCGGGATCACTTTTTAACTCACGGCTTATTTGCTCGCCGTTGGCATCGCTCTTCCATTCAGTTAACCAATTGTCAAGTAATAGTATATCAGGCTTAATCTCATGGATAGATTTCACAATTTTCGAACTTTCAGAAGAGACAACCTCATAACCTTCCTCTTCTAATACATACACAATAGAGTCTCTAATGTCTTTGTCATCCTCAATTACTAATACTTTGGCCATTGTTGTATAGGTGTATATTTACTCATATAACAACCAATAGCAGGGTTTTTGTTTTATCTCGGCGTAAATTTTTATCAGGTTTTATGACGAATAAGACCGGAAGAGAGAGCAATTAAAACGTTTTACTGTTATAGCAAACCCGGCAACGTGGCTCATAACTTTCTTTTTCGCCAAGCAGTACCTTGTCTTTACCGGGCACCAGGCGATAGGAGTATAGCGCCGGATTGCCGCAACGCATGCATACGGCGTGCACCTTGGTAACAGATTCGGCAATGGCCATTAGTGTAGGCATGGGGCCAAAGGGGCGGCCTTTAAAGTCCATATCCAAACCGGCTATAACCACACGGATGCCTTTGTTGGCCAAGGTGGTGCAAATTTCGGGCAGTTTGTTGTCAAAAAATTGCGCTTCGTCAATACCAACAACCTGTGCATGGCCTGTAAGTAATAATATTTCGGCTGATTTGCCCACCGGAGTTGAGTTAATGGTTGTGGCGTTATGAGATACAACATCGTTTTCGTCATAACGGATATCCAGCTTGGGTTTAAATATTTTTACACTCAGTTTGGCATAACGGGCCCGGTTTATCCGGCGTATCAGCTCCTCTGTTTTGCCAGAAAACATAGACCCGCAAATAACTTCGATACCGCCACCGCTTTCATTTTTTCGCTTAAATAACTCTTCGGTAGGCTGCATGGCAAACTTTTTGTGAACGCCTAATATCAGAATTTTAATGCTTAATTTTGGTAAGCATTTTTTCCTTAAGTAATATAATGAAGCAACTGGAAGTATTTAAAAAAATAGGCAGCATCTTAACCGAGCTGAACGAACAATATAAATATATCGAGACCAATAATCCGGACAATATTAACGACCTGGAGTTGGAGCTGTTTGTTGCCAACGCGCACTTTTTAAAAGACCATGCCGAAATACTGAATAAGCTTAGCCAAAGAAACAAAGCTGAAGCAAAAGACAAAGTTACCCACCAGTTGCCGCCACATGTAATGCCTGCTTTACCGCAAGCCCCGCCGGTACCACAGCAACCTGTAATGTTGCAACAACCGGTTGCAGAAGCCCAACCACCCGCCACACCCGTAAAGAGAAACGCCGAGCAAGTTGAAAGAGCCCTTGAGAAAATAAAGGCGCTTACTGCCGAAAAGTTTTTTGAACCCGTTGTACGGCAACCAAAGCGCGAATCAAAATTGCCGGAGCCTGAAGTTGATGAAGCCGCTACTTTAGACACTACACCATCTGCAGCTAAAGGCTCTTTTTCTTTTAAGATCGAAGCGCCTGAAGTGATACGCCACGAGCTTGTGGTTGATGAAAGTGAAGAGCTTTACGATGACGAGGATTTAATAGAGGTGGAAGATAATGATGAAGCTGTTGAGGCGCATGAAGCAGTCCTGAAAGTACCGCCAGTATCTGAAACTACTATAGTAAAAGAAGACGCCGAAGAACGTATAGCCATTGAAATAGGCAAACAGTCCTTTACCGAGCCAAAGCCTATGCCTGAGGTAAATCTTGAGTTAAAGGCCGAAGCACCTGTTAAAGAAAAAGACGAGGTGTTTACCATTAATCAACGGATGTCGGCACAGTTAGGCAACAGCAATAACGTTAGTGAGCAAAGCAATTTACAACCGGTAACCAACCTTAAACAAGCCATTACTTTAAATGATAAGTTACTTTATATAAAAGATCTGTTTAATGGCTACAGCTTGGCTTACAGCGAAGCTATTGAGATATTGAACCGGTTTAACACTTTTGAAGAGGCTAATCGTTTCCTGAATAAAAATTACACTATTAAAAATGGCTGGGATAATAAGCCCGATACTACGGAAAAGTTCTTCACGCTTTTAAAAAGAAGATACAGTTAAGGTTGGTGTAGCTAGTGTTCTAACTGCGTTTCGTGGAGACGACTGACCTTGGTTTCCTAGGCATATATCATGCCCATCCGGTTTGAATCAAGCTTGATAAGGATGAACAGCATAATAGTAAAGCTTATTAATGATGACCCTCCATAGCTGATCAGCGGTAAGGGGATACCGATAGACGGTACTATGCCTATCGTCATACCGATATTGATAAACACGTGGAAAAAGATGATGGAACCAACCCCATAAGCATAGATCCTGGAGAAGGGCGATCGTTGCCGCTCGGCGATGTAAATAATACGCAGTACCAGCAATAGGTAAAGGCTAAGCACTACCAAAGACCCGGCAAAACCAAATTCCTCGCCAACGGTACAAAAAATAAAATCGGTGCTTTGCTCCGGTACAAATGAGTACTTGGTTTGTGTGCCCTGCATATAACCCTTGCCCCAAAGCTTGCCCGAGCCTATGGCAATTTTTGACTGGTTAACATTATACCCCTTGCCCCGCGGATCGCTGGTGATGCCCAGTACAATATCTATACGTGATTTTTGGTGCGGTTTAAGCACCTTGGTATATAAAAACTGTACACTAAAAACAAAGATTATTAATATCCCCGCGCCAACAAGCATGGTAAACATCATTTTACGGTTGCGGCGCAATAGCCACATCAGTAGGACAGCTAAAGCGACAATGCCGCCAATAATAATAGGCAGATTAGCCACTTTAAGCGTTAGTACAAACAGCAGGATGAACAGCCCTTCTAATATCAAAAAGTAAGGCGACAGGCCCTCCCGGTATAACACAAACAGCAGCGAGCTAAACACCAGGGTTGAGCCCGCATCCGGCTGCAGTAAAATAAACATCATCGGGAAAAAGATGATGCCCGCTGCAATGGCGAACGATTTTGGTTCGCTCACTTTTACATTGGCGCCGCTTAAATAGCGCGCCAGCAACAAACAGGTAGCAAACTTGGCAAACTCTGACGGTTGCAGCCTAAAGCCGCCGGGTAACGAGATCCAGGCTTGGTTGCCACCTACGTTTCGCCCTATAACCAATACTACAATGAGCAATACTGTGGTAACCACATACATGGCAGGGGCCAGGGCCGAAAGGAAACGGCTCTCTAATAATAGTATAAATATGCCAACCACAACAGCTATTATTACAAAAATAAACTGCTTGCCATAGTTGGTATCCAAATCAACAAACGATGAATGATTTGGGTCATAAACAGCCGAATGGATGCTGAGCACCCCAATGGCGCAAAGCACCAGGTAAATTAATACTGTAAGCCAGTCTACATTAAAAAAGAAGCTGCGTTGCTGGTTACTATTCATCGTCTTTTTTGGTTAGGTAGCATAGCAACGACTTTAGCTATAGCACTAGTTTTACGTGCCGGTATCTTTGCCGATTTGAGATTCAATTTTTTAACAGAGTCTGCTTTTGCCTTGCGGATGCTGTCGGCCTGTATAGCCTTTTTGTCTTTTACCTTTACTTCGGGCAAAAGGTTTGAGTTGATGTAATAATCAGGCGTAATGCCCGACTCGCGGCGGGTGATGCTGTCCTTTAAATATTTTTCGACAATAAAGCTGGCAATAGGCGCTGCCCACGTACCCCCGTCGCCGGAATTTTCAACTACCACGCAGATGGCTATTTTAGGGTTTATGCGTGGGGCATAAGCTACAAATACCGAGTTGTTTCTGGCCTGGCCAACTTTTTGAGCAGTACCGGTTTTACCCACCATAGTTACACCTGGTATTTTAGAGCCATGTGCAGTGCCATAGTCCACCACGCTTTGCATACCGTTTATCACAGGCTCAAAGTATTCGGCATTAATGCCCACGTTGTTTTTTAACAGGTATTCGTCCTTAATAATCTTTTTAGCGCCTATGCTTTTAATTAAGTGTGGTTTATAATAAAAACCATGATTAGCTATCACACATTCAATATTAGCCAACTGTAGTGGTGTGGCATCAACCTCGCCCTGGCCAATGGCTAGCGACAGTATGGTGCTTGATCGCCAGCCGCCCTTTCGGTAGGCTTTGTCATAAAAACCGGCAACAGGCAGGTAACCCTTTAATTCGCTTGGCAGGTCAAGGTGTAGTTTTTGGGCTAAGCCAAAATTCATAACGCTCTCGCGCCATTTGGTGTAGTTAGCTTCGGTGTTTTTATAGCCTCCGGCATTAATTAATCTCTCGAAAACCATGGCAAAGTAGCCGTTGCATGATTCGGCAATGGCGCTACTCAGGTTTACCAACCCATGCACGTGCGTACATTTAGGCTTACCACGGTTAGCCAAATATCTGCCTGGGCATAAATAAGTTGTTTGCGGAGTTATGATTCCTTCTTGCAAAGCAACCAATGCGCTGAGGGGTTTAAAAGACGATCCGGGTGGATAAGTGCCCATTATAGGACGAACCAATAACGGTTTTTGCGGGTCTTTATACAACATGGTATAGTTAGCGCCCCTGTCTGGCCCGCCTATCATTAAATTAGGATCGTAAGTAGGGCTGCTTACAAAGCACAATATTTCGCCGGTGGACGGCTCAATAGCTACAATGCTACCCACCTTATTTTTCATTAGCTTTTCGCCTAGCTTTTGTATCCGTGAATCAAGGGACGATGTTAAACGTTCGCCGGGCACAGCCAGCGTATCATAAGCACCATCAGCGTATGATCCCTTTGGTATCCCGCGCGAATCCACGATTTTGTTTTGAACACCCCGTTGGCCACGCAGCTCTGCTTCGTAGGAAGCTTCTACTCCTGTAATTCCTATGTAATCGCCTAAACGATAGTAACCGCCCGACTTTTCAATTTTTGATTGCGTTATTTCACCAATGTACCCTAAAAACTGCGCAGCACAAGAGTCGGGATAGATGCGGATAGGGTGAGGGTCTACCCTGAAGCCCGGAAACTCTGACAGCCTTTCTTGCAATGACGCAAATAATTGCGGCGAGATCTGCTTATAAAAAGGTGATTGCAGGTTGGGTGAGTATTTCCTGGCCTTGATTAAACGTTTATTAAAATCTGCCGTGTCTATCCCTAATAACTTACAAAACTCAAGGGTATCTAAAGCTTTAACCTCGCGCGGTATTACGCTGATGTCATACACCAAGGCATTGCTTACCATTAAAACACCGTTACGGTCAAGTATGGGGCCGCGGGCAGGGTATTGTATTACCTGGCGGATAACGTTTTTGTGAGCGTATAGCTCGTACCTGTCGTCAACAATCTGGATGTAAAAAAGACGCCCCAGCAGTATGAAGGACAGTGCTATGAATATCCCTCCTATAATGTATCTGCGCTCAAAAAACTGGTTCATATACGCTCTTTTCGCTTAAAGAATAACAAACCCGAAATTAGTATCAGAAATATAGTAAATAAGGTGCTTAGCGCAACCCGGCTAAGCGTATAACTCAACTCGTTAAACCTAAAAACCTCCATGTTAAATAAAAACAGGTGGTGAAAGAAAGTAAGTACCAAAGCGTAGGTAAAAAACCATCTAAAACCCATCAGGCTAAGTGTAGGTTCGGGCTCATTGTCAAACCCGTCTTTTTGTACCGTAATGCTAATAAACAGTATCCGCACAAAAGCCAGTAATACCGTGGCGCTGGTATGCAAGCCGGGGGTATCATAAAAAGCATCTACGGTTAAACCGGTTATAAAGGCCAGTATAAAAAGCACCAGGTTAGGCGTTTCAAAAGGTAATAGCAATACAAACAGGATATACAGGTAGGGAGTAGAAAGATTATACAGCGAAATGTTTTTTAATAAAAATACCTGTATAAATAGCAACGCGATAAATCGTATAAGATTAATTATGATTGTCCTACTCATCTTTTTTCTCCTGAGCCTCCAGCCCCAATTGCTCTGCCGCCAATTTATTATTTATAACGTAAACATATTGTAGTTTGCCAAAATCGACAGCAATGGCTACGTCCATGTTTAAAAATAAACCTTTAGCGGTTTTAGATTTTAAGCTAGCTATTTTTCCTATCGGGATGCCTGTTGGGAATAGCGAACGATCAGAAGTCACGACCAGATCGCCAACCTTTGGGGTAGCATTGTTTGATACATCATATAACAAACCCATATGCGGGTCAAGATTGTCGCCCCAGGTAAATGATCCAAGCTCATTGGTGCCAGCCAGCGACGCGCTAATAACCGTTTCTTTATGCAGCAACGATTGCACAACAGACATATACTGGCCCACCAAAATTACTTTACCTACCACCCCTTGCGAACTGATAACACCCATACCCTTGGCAATGCCGGCCCGGCTGCCCTGGTTAATAGTTAAGTAGTTATTACGACGGTTGGTGGATTTGTTGATGACAGCAGCGTCAATATATTCATACTGTTGCTTATAAACCGTGTCTGTAATTTTATGGCGCGCTGCAGAATCAATATAAAAAGATGCTTTGAGCTGAGTATGCAGGCGGGCATTTTCGCGCGAAAGGCTGTCATTTACCTCGCGCAAAAAGATGTAGCTGCGTAGCTGATCGTACCGTGTATACAGCGACCCGGTAACCTGATTGGTGCTGTTTATAAATGATGCTTTTTGAAAAGAGTTGTACTTGATATAAACAATTAACGCACCAACCTCAAAAATAATAAACAGAAAAAACGCGTTGTACTTACTGATGAAGATGAGGAGATTGCGCATCTGTTGTTAGATTCGAGACGTGAGATTTGAAACATGAGACATAAAATTTGAATGGTTCTCATATCTCAAATCTCACATCTTAATTATTGCATAAGGAACTTAAAGTTACCAATATTTTTTAGCGCGGTACCGGTCCCACGTACTACGGCGCGTAGCGGATCTTCGGCAACGTGTACAGGTAGTTTTGTTTTGGCTGATATACGTCTGTCTAAACCGCGGAGCAATGCACCACCGCCGGTTAAGTAAATACCGGTTTGGTAAATATCTGCTGATAGCTCGGGCGGAGTGATCTCCAATGCTTTCAAAATCGCTTCTTCAATTTTCGAGATCGATTTGTCCAGGCAATGCGCAATCTCGGTATATGATACCATGATCTGCTTAGGTACGCCGGTCATTAAATCACGGCCTTGTACGGCAAAATCAGCAGGTGGGTCGCTTAACTCAGGCAGAGCGGCGCCAACCTCAATCTTAATTTTCTCTGCAGTACGGTCGCCAATCATGATGTTGTGCTGGCGACGGATGTATTGAACAATATCTGAGTCAAAGTTATCACCCGCAACACGGATAGACTGATCGCACACAATACCAGAGAGGGCTATAACGGCAATCTCGGTAGTACCACCACCAATATCAATAATCATGTTACCCATAGGCTCCTCAACATCAATACCAATACCAACGGCTGCGGCCATAGGTTCGTGAATCAGGTAAACTTCTTTTGCTCCGGCAATCTCGGCCGAGTCGCGTACGGCACGTTTCTCAACCTCGGTAATGCCCGATGGGATACAGATAACCATACGTAACGATGGAAAAAACCATCCTTTACCCTGGTTAATCATTTTTATCATGCCCCGTATCATGTGCTCGGCAGCGTTAAAGTCGGCTATTACACCATCTTTAAGCGGGCGCACAGTACGGATATTGTCGTGGGTTTTGCCTTCCATTTGCATGGCTTGGCGCCCAATAGCAATAACCTTATTGGTAGTGCGGTCAAAAGCCACTATCGACGGTTCGTCAACAACAACTTTGTCATTATGTATGATAAGTGTATTTGCCGTACCCAGATCTATAGCAATTTCTTGTGTGAAAAAATTAAATAACCCCATTTTTCGTTTGCTTCAAATAATTTGCAAAGTTGTTAAATATAGTTGATTAAGTTGCAATAAGTTGATTAACTAAGTGGGTATTTTGAAATATTTAAAAAATCTCAAATTTATTTAAACAACAACCCTTTAACGTTGGGCGGGGTATAAATAGTTTACTTTATCGATTTTTTTAATTCATTAATTACCTAATCAACTTAGTGCTAAACACTAAAAAATTAGTGTTTAAAGTGACGCACACCAGTAGTCACCATCGAAATGTTTTTCTGATCGCACATTTCAACAGATAACTTGTCGTTAATTGAACCGCCCGGTTGTAAAACTGCAGTTATACCCGCAGCTGCTGCCAGTTCAACACAATCAGGGAATGGGAAGAAAGCGTCGGAAGCCATGACAGCGCCGTTAAGATCAAAGCCAAAGCTTTCTGCTTTAATAATTGCTTGTTTTAGTGAGTCGACCCTTGATGTTTGGCCAACACCGCTTGCCATTAATTGGTTGTTTTTAGCAAAAACGATGGTGTTTGATTTGGTATGTTTTACCACTTTGTTGGCAAAGTAAAGGTCTTTTAACTCAGCCTCGGTTGGTTTGCGGTTAGTAACCGGCGTCATTTGCTCCGGGCCTTCAATAGTTCTATCAAAGTCCTGCTCAATAACACCGTTCAGCAAAGTTTTAAATTGCTTGTTTGGTAACTCCACTGGCTGACGAACCAAAATAATACGGTTCTTTTTCGATTGAAGGACCTCAATGGCTTCGTCAGTGTAAGCAGGTGCTATTAATACCTCGTAAAATAGTTTGCTGATCTCGGTTGCTGTCTCAGCGTTAATCTCAGCATTGGCAATGATCACGCCGCCAAAGGCAGAAACCGGGTCGCAAGCTAAAGCGTCAAGCCAGGCTTCTTTAATAAATTGGCGGGTAGCAATACCACAAGCGTTAGTGTGTTTTAATATGGCGATGGTTGGCTCAGTAAACTCGTCTATCAAGGCTACAGCTGCGTCAACATCCACTAAGTTATTGTATGATAATTCTTTACCGTTCAGTTTGTTAAACATGGCATCAAGATTACCGTAAAATACTCCTTTTTGATGCGGGTTTTCGCCATAACGAAGCGTACGGCTGGTTAAAATGCTCTGTTTAAATGCAAGCATTGGCTCGTCACGGTTAAAGTATTGAAATATAGCCGTGTCGTAGTTTGAAGTTATATTGAATGCTTTTTGAGCAAAGCGTTTACGCTGATCAATAGTAGTGGTGCCGTTTTGTGCTTTCAGCATCTCGTCCAGCTCCTGGTAATCATCTTTCGATGCCAGGATAACGACATCCTTAAAGTTTTTAGCAGCCGCGCGAATTAAAGAGATACCGCCGATGTCGATCTTTTCGACCACATCATCATGGCCTGCGCCAGACTCTACCGTCTCTTCGAAAGGGTAAAGGTCAACAATTACCAGGTCAATCTCCGGGATCTCATATTGCGCAATTTGCTCCTGATCGCTTTCATTGCTTCTGCGATTTAAAATGCCGCCGAACACTTTCGGGTGTAAGGTTTTTACACGGCCACCTAAAATTGATGGGTAAGAGGTAAGATCCTCAACAGCTATAACATTGACCCCAAGGCTGCGTATAAAAGTTTCGGTACCGCCAGTGCTGTAAATATTTACACCTAAGCGGTTTAACTCTTGAATAATGGGTTCCAGGTTATCTTTGTAATAAACTGAAATTAGGGCATTTTTAATGGCAACGGACTGACTCATTTACTGGGGTTTTTTGAGCCGCAAAGGTATGGATTAGAGATTACAGATTGGTGATTGGCGGTTAGTTTTTTTTGTAAAAATTGTACCTTCGTTGTAGCGTTACGGATATCACAACCGTTTAACAATAAATAAACTCCGATAAAAACCATGACTATCCAAAAGATGAAACCGATGAATACCACACTTTGCACCTTGTTTATAGCGGTAGTATTAGTAATCGGTGGCTGTAAAAAATCAGACCAGTCTGTAGACGGATCGTTAAACGGAACATGGAAACTCGATGCTAATTATATCTCATCAGGAGGCCCGGGTGTATGGACTAAAGTTGCTGATAATGATAAGGGGTATCTGCAATTTTATAATAGCGGCTTATTTAAAAGTAATATGTACCCCAATCATAAACTTTTTACTTTTAAAGAGCACGATTTTGATTTAAAGAGTAATACCGAAGTGGAATTGGGCTTTTTTTATACCATCAGACACGATACATTGACCATAAACCAGTATATACCAGTTGCTTGTATTGAAGGGTGTGGTATAAGGTTTATAAAGCAGAAATAAGCTTACACCTCCGTAAAATCCAACTCCTTACCATATGTTTCGTCCAGCAACCAGGCAGCGGTAATGCCGATTGAAAAGATAATCAAACCGGTTACCCAACCGCCTGTTAAGTAGCTGCCAAAGAGCTCGCGGGTAAACTTGAAAAACAATATCATTAATGGCAAAGTACCACGGACCATATTTGGAATACTAATACCTGCCGACGCACGCAGGTTGGTGCCAAACTGCTCTACGCTGCTGGTAATGTACACCACATTTAATCCCGCACCGTAACCAAGGCCCGCGCAGATGAAATAAAACCAACCCGGGCTGCCGCCATGTTGCAGAAAGTAAAGCACGGTAAACACCATGGCTATGCCATAAAATATAAACAAGGTTTTTTTGCGGCTTTGTAGCTGCTGGCTTAACCAGCCTACGCTGAAATCGCCGGCGGCTATGGCCATGTATAGGTACATTATCGCCGTGCCGGGTTCTACACCCTCAATACCCATGGCTTTGGCAAACTGGTCTGAAAAAGTGACAAGTATGCCTATGATATACCATACCGGCAGACCTATCAGTATACAGCGCATGTATTTTGCAAAGCGTTTGCGGTTATTAAAAAACATCAGGAAGTTACCTTTGCTAATATTAGCCTCTTGCTGTACGTGTTTAAATATGCTGCTCTCTTGCACCTGTATCCGCATCAGCAATAATACAAGACCCAGAACACCGCCTATATAGTAGCACATGCGCCAATCAACCATTTTACTGATGATGGACGCTGCAACCACGCCGAATAAACCAAACCCGGCAATGAAGCCCGCTGCCGTACTGCGTTTTTCTTTGGGTAAAAGCTCGCTCACTAATGTGATACCCGCGCCAAGTTCGCCGGCCAGGCCTATGCCAGCAATAAACCTTAAAACAATGTATTGGTTAAGTGTGGTAACCATACCGTTTGCAATGTTAGCTAAAGAGTATAGTAATATCGACCCAAACAGAACCTTTAACCTGCCTTTTTTATCGCCTAAAATACCAAAGATGATACCACCTATCACCATGCCTATCATCTGTACGCTAATCAACAATTCGCCGTCAGAAACAATATCGGCAGGGCTTAGCCCAAGCGCGGCCAGGCTGGGTTTACGGATGATGGCAAATAATAAAAGGTCGTAAGTATCAACAAAGAAACCTAAGGCGCTAACAATAACAGCAAGCTGGAAAATGCTGTTGTTTACAGGTTTTATGGTCATGAATTGTATAAGAATGGGTAAAATTGGCGCGGCTAAAATACACCTAATGTTCAATCTTCAGTACCTAATCTTCACAAATCTTAACTCTTCATCTTCTTCAGCAAGTTTTCAATCACTTTTGGGAAGTATTGATGCTCCAGTTGCTGGCCTTTAAATTTTATCATCTCCAGATTGTCACCCGGTTCAATTTTAAACTTTGACTGGTGGATGATCTCGCCTTCATCAAACTCCGCGTTTGTGAAGTGGATAGTAATACCCGATTCTTCTTCGCCTTGCTCTAAAACAGCTTTATGAACATTATCGCCGTACATGCCTTTGCCGCCAAATTTGGGTAGCAGGGCAGGGTGCAGGTTAATAATTTTGTTAGGGAATGCCGCCAATAAAGTTTGCGGTACCAGCCATAAAAAGCCGGCCAGTACAATCAGGTCAACCTGCAAGGTTTTAAGCATCCGGATGATCTCGTCTGTTTCATAAAATTCCTGGCGGTTAAATATGTGCGATGGTATTTCAAAGTTATCAGCGCGTTGCAATACGTAAGCCTGTGGGTTATTGGTTAATATCAATACAACTTCGGCATCTGCACTGCGTTTAAAATGCTCCATTATTTTCTGGGCATTTGATCCTGATCCGGAAGCAAAAATGGCTATACGTTTTTTCAAAATGGCAAATTATAGTTTAGTTGTCGCTCAAATATAATGGTTTAACTATTTTAAACACTATTGTACCGAAGCTTTTTGTCGTACAAAACCGTAGCGAATAACTTTTCGTCGGGCACCATTATTAAAGTTTTGTAAATCGCCCGTACGCAACACTAACGAATATTCGCCAAGGTTAACAATTTGCGCGTTGCTAAATGGGGTTGAGCTGCCCGCGGCAGTTGTATCCTGGCAAACCACGGTCGAGTTTAAGAATAAACGGTTTTGACTAAGCTGCCACTTACCCCTGGCAGTGGGTTGCACTTTGCAATTAAAGTTGGTGTAGGTGCAGTTATTGTCGGCAGTAAAGGTAAATATCTGGGTGGTATCGCAGTCAATGTTTAGGGCAGTGTCCAGCTTCACAGTATCACCTACCAAAATAGTATACTGTACAGATGCCAGCTGCCAGGCCCCGCCGGTAGTTAATAAGGTAGGTAAAGTGTTACGCTGTTCTTTTTTGCACGAGTTAACCAACAGGTTAATTGCCAGTAACCCAAATATCAGCGTGAATGGTAATTTGTATTTCATTTGTTAAACCGAGCGCAAAAGTAAAAATTAATGCTCATTGATGTTACAACGCCGGGCAATTATAACTGTTTTACGCCACTATTATTTTGATAGTGTCTATTTACGCGGTTTTAAGGTCTGAATCCATTTGGTCATAATGTCTAACACTTCGGGCGATATGGTTTCTTCTATTTCGCCATATTCGCCAACTTCGCCGGTTGTTGCTTGCTGAAAGAGATGGTTTAGGCCGGGCATCTGCATCACCTTAAAATGTTTGTTGCCTGCTTGGGTAAGCAACGAATTAAAACCGGCAAGGTTTGTTGCAGCATCAACCTGTACATCTTTTTCGCCGTTCAGTGCCAAGACCGGGATAGTGAGTCTAGTTAAGGTTATTGCCGGATCATAAGCGATAAAATAGCGCATCCAGGGGCTAAAATAGGCCCCTACCTGTCGGCTGATTATTATTCCTTCATTGGGTCCGACGAAACCCATTTTTTTCAAAAAGCTTTCAGTTTGTTGCGCTTTCCATTCAGTGAATACATTTTTTAGAAGGGCGCTTAGCTCTTCATTGCTTGTTGTTTTAGCGGCAGCGGCCATCAATCCTTTATCAAGCGCTGTTATTTTGCTTAATTCGTCTTCAGTAAATTGCCCGGTCTTTTTATAAGCGTCGTATTTTTGTTTATGCATTATATCACTGCCCTTAACGCCGATACCGGCAAGGCTAATTATAAATGCAACATCGTTTGATTGTAAAGCCGCCAATGGGGCAATAACGCCGCCTTCGCTATGGCCTATCAGGCCAATGTTTTTAGTGTCGATGCCTGCATGCTTTTTCAGGTAGTCTATCCCGACCAAAACATCTTTGGCAAAGTCAGCCGAAGTAGCATTAGGGTCGCCGCCGGTAGTTTGGCCAACGCCACGGTCATCAACCCTTAATACGGCTATACCATTGCGGCTTAAATGATCTGCAATTACCCAAAACGGTTTATGGTCAAAAATGGTTTCGTCGCGGTCTTCAGGGCCAGATCCGGTTATCAAAATTACCGCGGGCACCGGTTTAGCTGACTTGGGTAGGGTTAAGGTAGCGCCGTATTGTATTGATTTGTCCTGATTGTAATAAACAATTTTTTCTTCCAGATATGGAAATGGTGCTTTAGGTGTTTGCAGCCGTTTAATTTCGGCTGAAACCTGTTTTAATATTAGTGGTATGCTACCGCCGCCTTGCTGCCAGGTGCCGGTAAGTTCTGTTTTGGCGGCGTTCAGCCTGCCTTTATAGCCGGCATTTATAGTTTGTATAAAAGCCGTAATACTATCGTTGGTGATAGTAAGTTTAGAAACCTTTAAGCCCAAAGCCATTTGCTGTGGTACGTCTATCTCGGCTTTATTTTCCTTAGATACACTGTCTTCAAACACACGCAACACAATTTTGAGCTCGCCTAACTTACCCTCCCAGCGGGTTTTGGAGGGCAGGGCCTGGGCAGATAGTTTATAGATGCAGACAGCGAAACATAAAGGTAATAGGAAGACGGTTTTAAGGTTCATGGTATTTAAATAGTAAGACAATGTAAAACAAATTAGTTGTTTGGCGTTGGCTTTTATTACAAAAAAACATTCAACAAAGTAAACTGCAGGTGTTTGTGTTATATTTGTATAATATGCAGTTATCGGCTAATGACATTCAGATAGTTAAAGATTATTTTTCGGGGCAACCCGTTATTAAGGCTTACCTGTTTGGTTCTTTTGCCAGAAATGAAGCTGAACGGGATAGCGATGTAGATATTTTAGTAGATCTGGACTATTCTAAGCATATTGGTCTTGGCTTTGTCACCATGCAGGCGGAGCTTCAACAGATGTTACATAAAAAAGTTGATCTGGTCTCATCCAAAGCGGTGTCTAAGCATATTCAGCCTTTTATAACAAAAGATAAAATACTTATTTATGAAAGCAGATATTGATACAATCGTTAATTATCTGGATAGTTTTCTTATCAAGAATAAAAGAGATAATATTCAACCCGTTGAAGCAAATATTTTACTTGAAAACGCCAGTATCCTCAACAACAGTAACCTTAGGTCTGGGTTACCGCTCCGAAAAATCTTAAGAAAAGGGTTAATTCCACATGCTTATCAAGCAAACGGCAAAGGTTCTCGTTGGACAATACCGCATTCCAGTAATAAATAAGATTGTGTTGGTCGTAATGCGAAAGAAAATTTATAATTCACCTACCCCATCATACCCTCAAACTTTTCCCAAAATCCGTCTTGAGGTACGGGGGCGGTAATCAGTATCGGTACTTTTTTTATGGGATGGATAAATTGCAGGCGGCGGGCGTGCAGGCAAATGCTTTTGCGCAGGCTGCCACGCGGATAACCGTATTTGTTATCGCCAACAATAGGGCTACCCAAAGTTGATAGTTGTACCCTGATCTGGTGCGGGCGACCGGTGATCGGATCTACTTCTATTAAATAATAACCATCCAGCTCGCCAACCAATTTATAATGCAGTTCAGCGCGTTGGCTGCCCACTACTTCTTTATCGTGTGCCTTGGTAACGTTTTTCTGCGGATTTTTAATCAGGTAATGTATCAGGGTGCCGGCCTCGGGGCTGGGGCGTTTGCGTACTACGGCGTAATAAGTTTTATGCATCTCGCGGGCTTTAAACATTTTGTTTATCCGCTCTAAAGCTTTACTGGTTTTTGCAAAAAGTATCACACCACTAACAGGCCTGTCTAACCGGTGTACCACACCTAAGAAAGCGCCATTGGGTTTGTCGTATTTTTTGGCAATATATTTTTTAACCTTATCGTCAAGGCTCTCATCGCCGGTGTCATCAACCTGCACAATTTCGCCCGCGCGTTTGTTTATCGCAATAAGGTGATTGTCCTCATATAGTACATCCTTATCGGTAATATCGTAACTAACGTATCTAAATTCTGGTCGTGACATGTATGGTGAATTGCGAATTGGAGTAGGGAGAGGTTAAAAAGTTACTCACTCCTAACCACTCACTACTCGCTAGTTAATATTGCTCTTTCTCGTTCGGGAAATCCTTCGCCTTTACATCAGTAACATAATTGCTTATGGCATTGTTCATTACATCTGCTAAATCAGCGTACTGGCGTAAAAATCTGGGTTTAAAGCCTTTATTAATGCCCAGCATGTCATGTATTACTAAAACCTGCCCGTCGCAAAATTGGCCGGCGCCTATGCCTATGGTAGGTATCACCAGGCTTTCAGAAACTGTTTTGGCTAATGCAGCCGGAATTTTCTCCAGTACAATACCAAAGCAACCTAGCTCTTGTAATTTAAGGGCATCCTCCCGCAGTTTTTGCGCTTCGGCATCTTCTTTAGCACGTACGGTGTAGGTGCCAAATTTATAGATAGACTGCGGTGTTAAACCCAAATGCCCCATCACCGGGATACCCGCGGTTAGGATACGGCTCACAGATTCGGCAATCTCAATACCACCTTCAAGTTTCACAGCATGGGCGCCCGACTCTTTCATGATGCGGATAGCAGATGCCAGCGCTTCTTTGGAGTTACCCTGGTAAGTGCCAAAAGGTAAATCAACCACAATCAACGCGCGCCTGGCTGCACGTACCACTGCCGAAGCATGGTAGATCATCTGATCAAGCGTGATAGGTAGCGTAGTTTCGTGCCCCGCCATAACGTTCGATGCCGAGTCGCCTACTAAAATTACATCCATACCGGCAGCGTCTACAATGGCAGCCATCGAGTAATCGTATGCAGTTAGCATGGCAATTTTCTCGCCACGGTTTTTCATTTCCTGCAGCGTATGGGTGGTTATCCTTTTAACATCTTTGTGTACAGACATGCTAATGGTTTTTTAGATTGGCAAAGGTAATACTTTTGAATACCGAATTCGGTTTTTCACTTTCGTAATTATTACTAGAGCTGCGAAGCGAAAATCGAACACCAAATTTTGACAATTTTATTATCAAATAATTCGAAACCGTACATCCACAATCTGAAATCTTTTCTTACTTTTGCACCCGTGAATAAAGAGGTATCTTACTTCGTTCTACAAGTCAAATTATACGGCGCATCGCACCAGACAAGCCGCTATTTTAACCATTTAATTTATTTAAGCTAATGACGTATTTCACCAAATTACCTGCGGTATTATTGTTAGAAGACGGAACTGTTTTTCATGGTAAAGCAGCCGGAAAAATAGGTACCACAACAGGCGAAATTTGTTTTAATACCGGCATGACCGGCTACCAGGAAGTGTTTACAGATCCGTCTTACTTTGGGCAGATTATGGTGGCTACCAATGCACACATTGGTAACTATGGTATCTCTAACGAAGAGGTTGAATCGGCCAATATCCAGATAGCCGGCCTGGTGTGTAAAAACTACAACATTACTTACAGCCGTAAACAGGCCGACGAGTCTATACAAGATTATTTCCAGCAGCAAAACATAGTAGGGATCTCAGATGTGGATACCCGCCAGCTGGTGCGCCACATCCGCGATAAGGGCGCTATGAATGCCATTATATCTTCAGAGATATTAGATATTGACGAGCTAAAAGCCAAACTGGCATTAGTGCCTTCAATGGATGGGTTGGAGCTATCGTCTCAAGTATCAACTAAAGAAACTTACACCATAGGTAATGAAAACGCGCCTTACCGTGTTGCCGTGCTTGACCTTGGTGTTAAGAAAAACATCCTGCGTAATTTTGACGACCGCAATGTGTTTGCTAAAGTATACCCTGCCAAAACCACTTTCGCCGAAATGGAAAAAGATTTTGGCCCTAACGGTTACTTTATTTCAAACGGCCCCGGCGATCCATCGGCAATGCCTTATGCTATTGACACTGTTAAAGATATTTTGGCTGCCGATAAACCGATGTTTGGTATTTGCCTTGGCCACCAGTTGCTGGCTTTAGCTAATGATATCCCAACCAAAAAAATGTTTAACGGTCACCGCGGCTTAAACCACCCGGTAAAAAATATCATTATCAACCATTGCGAGGTTACATCACAAAATCACGGTTTTGGTGTGGTGCCTGACGCGGTTAGAGCGTCTGACAAGGTGGAGATCACCCACGTTAACCTTAACGATAATTCAATTGAAGGTATCCGTGTTAAAGGTAAAAAAGCATTCTCGGTGCAATATCACCCGGAGTCGTCACCAGGCCCGCATGATAGCCGTTATTTGTTTGATGACTTTATTAATTTGATGAAGTAATTAAACAAATAAATGATAACATGACGCCTCAATTTATTGGGGCGTTTTCTTTTTATAAAATATTACCTTAGGCGCATGATAAAGTCCTTAAAACCAATTTTGCTGAGTTTAATTACCTTTTTAACAATGGCGGGCTGCAGTCAAAAACAGCCCTGTACAGATGGTATTAATACGCTGCCACTGTTTGGCGGTGTTAAAAAATGCGATGAGCAAATTGGTTTTGATAAGAAATTTATTGCGGCTTCTGACAAAACGATGGACAGAAAGCAGGCCGCAGAAAAGTATGTTAAAATGGGCTGGCATTATGCCTATCAAAAAAAAGCTGATACGGCTATAATGCGTTTTAACCAGGCTTGGCTACTTGATAGCTTAAATGCTGATACCTATTGGGGCTTGGGCAATGTGCTGATTATGCAGGGCAAGTTCAAAGAGTCGTTACCGTATTTTGAAAAATCTGCCAGGCTTAAGCCGGGTAATTCACGCTTATTGCAAGATATGTCGACAAGCTACGGCAATGCGTTTTTTGAAACTAAAAACCAAAAATATCTTAATGCCGCTATTGCCGCGCTTTATGATGCCGCTAAACTTGAGCCACGTAACGCGGGCATATTTGCCCAGCTAACAGGAGCCTATAGCTACTTTGCTAATAAAGACAGCGCTTATAAGTATCTTAAAATTACAGACGGGTTAGATCCCAAAGCCGTTAACCCTAAAGTTAGAAAATTGCTAACAGGTAAATAAATCGGATAAAAACGTTCAGGATATCTCAATGTTGGGCGGCTTATGGTGGTTTGGCAATCCTTTTGCTATTACCAACTGTCAACCACGGCGATAGCAGGTAAGGGTGCGCCTACCTATCGTGCGTAACCTATCCGCTATTGCCCGGCTGACGTTTAAAAATAGCAGCATGAAAAAAGGAGATACCGTTCATTGGAATTGGAGCAATGGCGAAGCAGAAGGTAAAATAGAAAAGAAACATACCCAACCGGTCACCAAAACTATAAAAGGGGCAAAAGTAAAACGTAACGCCAGTAAAGACCAACCCGCTTACGAGATTAAACAACAGTCGGGCGCCAAGGTGTTAAAGTCTGAAAGCGAATTGAGCCGGGGGAAGAAATAGATTAAAACTTGCGATAGCCCCGCTCGCGATAATAAATACTTATTTCACCGACATTTACCCTCATTTTACCTAATAACACTGCCGCCACGCTGCTTTTATGGTCACATTTGTACCGTAAAACAACCACAATATGGCACCATTTTTAATTAAACCGGCAATGATATTATTAGTACAGGCAATTGCTCACGCCGTTGCTGCACTGCACCTTTTAGGGCATTTAGTAAAATAAGCAGTGTCGATGAGCCCCGCGTTCATCCGCATTGTTTATGATAGCGTTTTATTAGCGTAAAAATTGACAATAAGCGCTAAAAAAAAGCGGATAATCCAATTATTGATGCCATTTTTACGCTATGGCAAAACAACCCATCATCACCGTGAATAATTTAGTTAAAAATTACGGCGATTTTAAGGCCGTAAAAGGTATTAGCTTTGAGGTATTTGAAGGCGAGATCTTCGGCCTGCTTGGCCCAAACGGCGCCGGCAAAACAACCACGCTCGAGATCATTGAAACCCTGCGTAGCAAAACGTCCGGCCAGATCACTGTTGATGGTTTTGATATTGACACCGACGCGGCCAGCATAAAAAAGCGCATAGGCGTGCAGTTGCAAGCCGCCGGATATTACCCCAACTTAAATCTTTCAGAACTGATAGAACTTTTCTCGGGACTTTACGGCGTACAGAGAAGCCCGTTTGAGATGCTGGAGAAGGTAGCACTTACCGACAAAGCCAAATCAAAATATAAAGAATTGTCCGGCGGGCAAAAGCAACGCTTTTCTATAGCCACCACGCTGATAAATAACCCACGCATCGTTTTTTTAGACGAGCCTACAACCGGCCTTGACCCGCAAGCCCGTCGTAACCTGTGGGACCTGATCCGCGAGATACGTGACCAGGGCACTACCGTTGTAATAACCACCCACTACATGGACGAAGCCGAAGTGCTTTGCGACCGCGTAGCATTTGTAGACGGTGGTAATATTATAGGCGTAGATACACCAGATCATTTTATTGACGAACTGGTAGCATCTGGCTTTGAACGCCCCAAACAGGTGAAACTGGCCAGCCTTGAAGATGTATTTATAAATAAGACCGGCAAGGAATGGCGGGCCGAGTAAGCCCCAAGCCTCCTGAAGGGGAGCAATGACGCTAATCGAATGCCCTTTGACCAACTACTTAACGACCAATGACTGATAAACCATATAGTAATTTAAATGCGACGCTGGCTATAGCCAAAGCAAGTTTCCGTTCCATAGTGCGTAGCCCATCTTCGGTGGTGTTTACACTGTTGTTTCCGTTGATATTTATCCTGGTATTTGGCTTTATTAGTGGGGGCGGGGTCATTTCTGTAGATGTCGGCGTAGCTAAAACTAATGATACGATTAACCCGGTTTACCGGGCGTTAAAAACAGTTAGCGTAGTTAGGCTGATACACAATCAGACACCGCAGGAAATGGAGGCCAACCTAAAAAAGGGTTCTATTGATGCTATTATAGATATTCAGAAAAATGCGCAGCCGCCATACTTTACGGTTAATTTAAAACACAGCCAGGCATCGGGAGACAAAGTTGGTATATTGAAAACCACTTTGAATAATATCTTTTATGAGATAAACAGCCGTATCCCCAACGCGCCGCCACCGGCAGCCATTATTAAAGAAGCCGAAGTTAAATCGCGCGAATACCGCACCATAGACTTTATATTACCCGGCCAGTTAGGCTTTTCGCTATTAAGTACCGGTGTGTTTGGTACCGCTTTTGTGTTTTTAAGCCTGCGGATCACTATGGTGCTTAAGCGTTTTTTTGCCACGCCGGTTAAGCGCTTCAGTATTGTTTTAGGCGAAGCGATAGCGCGAATTAGTTTCGCGCTGATAGGAGCGTTGTTTATCATTCTGGTTGGCCATTATGCTTTTGGCTTTACGCTGGTACATGGTTTTACAACGGTGCTCAGTATGATGCTGCTGTCATTTATCGGGGTCGTTGTCTTTATGGGTTTTGGGTTTGTGGTATCGGGCATTGCCAAAAACGAAAGTACGGTGCCACCAATAGCTAATATGATCACTTTGCCGCAGTTCTTACTGTCGGGTACTTTCTTTTCTATCAATGTTTTCCCGGCATGGCTACAGCCTATCAGCAGGGCTTTGCCGTTAACTTATTTAAATGACGCTTTACGCAAGGTAGCCTTTGAGGGTGCCAGCCTGGTTGATGTATCGCACCAAATACTAATTATGTGCATTTGGGGGGTGGTAGTGTATGCTGTTGCGGTAAAGACCTTTAAGTGGGAATAAAGCACTGTTAACAATTTCTTAATATTGAATCGGCTTATATTAACATTGAGGTAATATTAACAAAATACATTTGTCATTGTAATTTACATTATATTAACATGGCAAAACTTAGAGCGGTAATAATTTTAGCTGCATTATTATTAACAGTAACCTTTAGTTCAAAAGCGCAAAATAACAAAACCGGTATTTTCGGCATAGCTACCGTGGTTTTGCCGGGTGATAGTACTCATCGCTGGGGTGGTTACGTTGAACTGCAAGCCCGCTCAAACGAGTTTTTTAACCAGTTTTACTACTTTGAAACTAAAGGCGGCATCAGCTATGATTTCGCTAATAATTATACCGGCCTTATAGGCACAGGCAGATACATTACCAATGAAAACGGTAATATGGGACAGCTACCTGTAAGTGAGTTTAGGCTTTGGGAGCAGTTAACCATAAATAGTTTTTTAGACCGCGTTAAGTTTGAACACCGTTACCGCGCAGAGCAGCGTTGGGTAAATGGCATTTACCGCAACCGTTTTAGATACAGGTTGAATGTGGTGATACCTTTAAATAATCGTAAAATTATACCGGGTACATTCTTTATATCTGTTTTTGACGAAATATTTCTGAACAACAAAGCGCCCCATTTTGAGCGCAACAGATTCTCGGCAACAATTGGTTACCAGTTTAATAAATCATTAAGCACACAAATGGGCTGGCTTAATCAGTATAATTTTAGCAACACATCTGCTGGGGCTAAAAACAATCTGGCTATAACCATGATGTACCGCATCAACCGTAAAAATGGCAAGCCTAAAGAGCATATACCAAGCACGGTAGACTAGTATCTAACTACACAATCCAAACTTTTTTTTACAACTCATTAGTTAATAGTTATATTTAACCAGCATTAGTAATGTCTAATCGCTGACGCAGGTTAAACTATAGCCAATGAGATCAGGTGCCTTCAAAATAGCCGCGCTTTACACCGTCACGGGCTTACTATGGATTGTCCTGAGCGACAGATTGCTTGATCTTTTTAGTGGCGCGATGGGTATATCGTCCATTATTTTTTTAGGCAGCATTAAAGGCTTTGCTTACGTGCTTATTACCGGGTTTATCCTTTACAAGCTTATATTAAAAAATGATGGCAGGCTGCGCGAAAGCGAGCTGCAGTACCGTAGTTATTTTGAGTCGAACCCAACACCCATGTGGATTTATAACCGTCGAACACTTAACTACACGGCGGCCAACAACGCTGCAATAGCCAAATACGGATATACGCTTGATGAGTTCAAAAACATGACCATACTTGATATCCACCCTAAGGAAGACGTTGCCAAGGTGCACATGATTGTAAAAGGTTTGAAGGGCGAGTACAACAGCTCCGGCGTTTGGACTCACTTAAAAAAAGATGGCACATCTATACAAGTTAACATCACAACACACGTCATCATATCGCCGGGCAAAGAAGACCACATTATGATAATGGCCACAGAGGTTGCAGCCCCTGTAAAATAGACATCTAAAAGATTAAGCTAACCCGCTGTGTGACATTAAATTTATGTTAATGTTAAAGTTAAATTCCTACTTATTTAATGAGATTTGTATATTTGAAAACTAAACGTTTTGGGTGTACCTGGTACACTATTTATAAAACCGAAATAATCAAAAAAAGAAATGAGTTTAATTATTGATGTTCACGCCCGCCAGATACTTGATTCGCGCGGTAACCCTACTATCGAAGTAGATGTACTAACAGAAAATGGATTTTTAGGCCGTGCCGCTGTACCGTCAGGTGCATCAACCGGTGCTTATGAGGCTGTTGAATTGCGTGATAATGACAAGGCCGTTTACATGGGCAAAGGCGTTTTAAAAGCCGTTGCTAACGTAAATGACATTATAGCAAAAGAATTGCAAGGTGTTGATGTGTTTGATCAAAACGGTATCGACAAAATAATGATTGACCTTGATGGCACGCCAAACAAGGCAAACTTAGGCGCTAACGCTATTTTAGGTGTATCGCTTGCTGCTGCTAAAGCCGCCGCGCAAGAGAGCCGTCAGCCGTTATACCGCTACATTGGTGGTGTTAACGCTAACACATTGCCTATCCCGATGATGAACATCGTTAACGGTGGTTCACACTCTGACGCGCCTATTGCGTTCCAGGAGTTTATGATCATGCCCGTTGGCGCGTCTACATTCTCTGAGGCTTTACGTTGGGGCACTGAAGTGTTCCACAACTTGAAAAAGATTTTACATGACCGTGGTTTGTCTACTGCAGTAGGTGACGAAGGTGGCTTTGCCCCTAAATTTGACAGCACCGAAGATGGCGTTGAAACCATTTTAAAAGCGATAGATAAAGCAGGTTACAAAGCCGGCGAAGATATCTTCATCGCTTTTGATTGCGCTGCTTCTGAGTTTTACAAAGACGGTAAATACGACTACACTAAATTTGAAGGCCCGAATGGCGCTATTCGCACCAGCGAAGAGCAGGCTTCTTACTTAGCTGAATTAGCTGCTAAATATCCGGTTATATCCATCGAAGATGGTATGGCTGAAGATGATTGGGCTGGCTGGAAAATATTAACCGACAAAATTGGCGATAAAGTTCAATTAGTAGGTGATGATTTGTTCGTTACAAACGTTGTGCGTTTACAACAAGGTATTACTGATGCTACCGCAAATTCTATCCTGGTAAAAGTTAACCAAATAGGTTCGTTAACAGAAACTATTAACGCGGTAAGCTTAGCTCAAACTAACGGTTACACCTCAGTAATGAGTCACCGTAGCGGCGAGACTGAAGATGCAACTATTGCTGATTTAGCTGTAGCATTAAATTGCGGCCAGATCAAAACGGGTTCGGCTTCACGTTCAGACAGGATAGCTAAATACAACCAATTATTACGTATTGAAGAAGAATTAGGCGAAAGCGCAAAATTCATTGGTAAAGCGTTTAAATACTATAATAAATAAGCTGACAGCCGAAAGATAAAGCAGAAAGCCTCTCGATTTCGGGGGGCTTTTTTTGTGGATACTTTTAAGCGGCTCTACTCAAACATCTCCTGTTCGTCTGTAAAATATGTTTTACGTCCGGCAAGCCGTTTTTGATGTATGGTAGCGCCGGTTTCGGTTCGTTTTTGTTTGGGTAGGTGTACCTTCAGGAAATCCCTTATCTCGCCACTAATAATATCCGGCTGTATTTTGACGATCTGTTTCTCAGCGTCTTTAAGGACTTCTTCAATAGATTTTAAAAGTTGTTGTACCTTGCCTTCGGGAAGTTTATTTGATACAGAAAATGGCGACAATCGCGCGTCCCAGAGTATTTCGTCCGCATAGGCGTTACCAATACCCCGCAACACTTTCTGATTCATCAGCACTGTTTTAACCGGCGTTTTGGTTTTGCTTAGTTTTTGTTTAAGGTAGGCTTCTGTAACCCCTAAGGCATCGGGAATATCGCTCTCTGCAGGATCCAGGGTCGGTGTAGCCAGAGCCTGGAAGTCGGTAAGTGCCAACCCCTTACCGCCCTTAAAAAATAGCGCTATAATGCTGAACTTGTTTTCGTTACTGCCGTCAAGAGTGTGCAACTTTCCATTAAGCATCAGGTGTATGGCTAATATGTGTTTGTTATTAAATTCAAAATGCAGCTCTTTACCCACACGCTTAACTTCAGCTAACTCACTACCTTCCAGGGCCTCCCTTAGTTTGGCGGCCGAAACGTTTAGGTTTTTCGCATTGGTTATTTCTATATTGTTTAACGTCTTTCCCTTAAACAATTTGTTAAGGTTTTTACTAAACACTTGCAGATCGGGCAATTCAGGCATAACAGGATTTTATTAAAAGAACCAATATAACGCCCATTGGTTTTAGATTCAAATACCGATGGGTCGTACCTGCCTCCACATCCCAAATAAAAAACCTATCTTTGCGCCAATAAATATAATACCCGTTAGCTTTACGGTTTTGATCACCGACAAACTCTTCAGATCCGCTATGCAATCGCGTTAGCACATAAAATAAAAAGACAATACATGTTATTTCAAGATTTAAATTTAATTGAGCCAATCCTTAGGGCTTTAATAACTGAGGGATACACTACACCTACACCCATACAACAACAAGCCATACCTATTGTACTGCAACGCCGCGATCTTTTAGGTTGCGCCCAAACAGGTACCGGTAAAACGGCTGCATTCTCTATACCTATTTTACAATTACTTTACCAGGACAGGCTACAGCACAAAGAGCAGAAAACTATTAAGGCCCTGATACTTACCCCAACACGCGAATTAGCTATCCAGATAAACGAAAGCCTTGCCGCGTATGGTAAGCATACCGGTTTAAAGCACTTGGTAATTTATGGTGGCGTATCGCAAAACCCGCAGGTTGATGCTTTGCGCCGCGGCGTTGACATACTTGTTGCAACCCCGGGCCGTTTGCTTGATTTAATGCAACAGCGTTTTGTTAACCTGGAGCATATAAAAATGCTGGTACTTGACGAGGCCGACCGAATGTTGGATATGGGCTTTGTTAACGATGTTAAAAAAGTAATTGCTAAAGTACCGGCCAAAAGGCAAACACTGTTTTTCTCGGCTACTATGCCTAAAGAGATCCAGGGTCTGGCAGACAGCATTCTGACTAACCCTGAACGGGTTGAAGTTACACCGGTATCATCAACCGCTGAGACTATACAGCAGGAACTTTACTACGTGGAGAAGAACGACAAACGATCGTTACTGGCCCACATATTAAAAGATAAAGAAATTAAAACGGCGCTGGTATTTACCCGCACCAAGCATGGTGCAGATAAGGTGGTAAAAGACCTGCATAAGTTAAATATTACGGCCGAGGCTATTCACGGTAATAAGTCACAAAACGCGCGCCAGCGTGCGTTGACCAACTTTAAAGCCCGTACAACACGTGTTTTAATTGCTACCGATATTGCAGCACGTGGTATTGATATTGACGAGCTTACGCACGTAATTAACTACGAGATACCAAACGTACCCGAAACTTATGTACACCGTATTGGCCGTACCGGCCGTGCAGGTGCCAGTGGTATTGCCTTTACCTTTTGCGATGCCGAAGAGATTGATTTTTTAAAGGATATCCATAAACTGATAGGTAAAGAGATCCCGGTTAATGCCGAGCATCCATACGTAATGAGCCCGCAAAGCATTGTGGCTAATCATGCTGCAAATAAAGACAAGCCTAAAGGCAAGGGTGGTGGCCAAAAACGCGGCCGGGGCTTTGGCAGTACTGATAAGCGCCCTTCTGGCAATCGTTCTGGCGGCGGTGGCCGTTCAGCCGATGGCAACATGAGCGGTGGTAGCCGGGCTGGTGGCAACCGCCGATAGTAAAATAACTTACTGATGGTTAAAGGTTGGTGGCGTTATAACAGCAACCAACCTTTAACTTTAGTAAGCAATCTTTGCGAAGCAACAAATGTTGATAAGTTAATAAGCATATTTGCAGCGGGTAAACTTTTTGCTTATTTTTAAATAAAATTACTTTTAAGCGTATTATGCAGCGGTTGATAGATCTTTTAAGAAACAAATATTTCCTTATAGCACTAGCTTTTGTGATATGGATGCTCTTTCTTGATAAAAACGATCTGCTATCTCAATACCAATACCACCAGGAAGTGGCTCAACTTGAGCAGGAGCGCGACTTTTACAAGCAACAAAACGTTAAAGTAGCCAAAGACCTTGACGAGCTTACCTCGAACCCACAGAAACTTGAAAAATTTGCACGCGAAAAATACCTGATGCGCAAAGAAAACGAAGATGTTTTTGTGATTGTAAAAGAGAAAGCCGAGTAAATTACTCCAAACTTATTTCATTTCCTTCCAATTTTCTACATTTGACGCATGAGTATCCGTGTAGAGGGTTTGACAAAAATTTATGGTGAGCAAAAAGCGGTAGATGATATTAGCTTTAGCGCGGGCACGGGCGTCTTGGGCTTTTTGGGGCCAAACGGCGCCGGTAAGTCAACCACCATGAAAATCCTTACGGGTTTTATCCCGCAAACCAGTGGCAGGGCTCAAGTTTGTGGGTTTGATGTAACTACCCAGCCACTCGACGTTAAGCGTAACATAGGCTACCTGCCTGAAAGCAACGCACTTTATACCGATATGTATGTTAAAGAGTCGCTGGCTTTTGTCGCCGATATTCATAACCTGCATGACCCAGCAAAGCGTATTGCCGAAGTTATTGAACAAACCGGACTTGGCCCCGAGCAACACAAAAAGATCCATCAGTTATCAAAAGGCTACAAACAACGTGTAGGCTTGGCGCAGGCCATTCTGCATGACCCGCAGGTGCTGATTTTAGACGAGCCAACATCGGGCCTTGATCCTAACCAGCTTATCAGTATTCGTAAACTTATTACAGACCTGGGCAAAACCAAAACTGTCATCCTGTCGACTCATATTATGCAGGAGGTTGAAGCCATGTGCAGCCAGGTAATCATCATAAATAAGGGAAAAATTGTAACAAATGATACACTGCAAAATCTAAAAGGTGCAAATGGCGAAAAACAATTAGAGCATGTGTTTGTTGCGTTAACCAACAAATAGTATGATCTGAATTAGGTTTTGCTGTTTGTTTAACAACTCACATTTATTTAACCCATAAACAACAGTTTAACATGAAAAAAATCCTTTTAGCAGCAGCATTATTAGTAGGTGTATCATTCACCACTTTTGCACAAAGCACAGGTAGTGCCAACAGATTCAGCATTGGTTTAGAAGGCGGCGCACCAATTGGTGATGCAGCTGATTTTTACAATGCAGTTATTGGTGGTTCAATAAAATTTGAGCACCCAATAGCCACAAGCACAGCCTTTACACTGTCTGCAGGTTACAGCGCATATTTAGGCAAAACTGTCGCTGGTATTAAAAATCCTTCATACACAGCCATTCCTATTAAAGCCGGTATTAAATACCACTTTACCGAAGGCTTTTATGGCGAAGGCCAGTTAGGTGCTGCAATTGGCACTAAAAGCGGTAGCAAAGTAGCCTTCGCTTACGCGCCGGGTATTGGTTATGATTTTGGCGGTGGCGTTGATATCGGCTTACGTTATGAGGGCTGGGCTATAAAAACCAATAATGGTTTAGGCAATTCTAACAGTGTTACTTTAAGCCAAATAGCTGCGCGCTTAGCGTTTAGCTTCTAAGCTTAAAAGTAAATCTTATTTTAAAAGGCTTCCTGTTAATCAGGGAGCTTTTTTTATTTTCATAGTTTTGGGCACCAAACCTCAGCAATGGATTAGCAATTACAAGTGGTACCCGCGCTTGCTGTGAGACCTTCTGAAATTTGGTCCTAGTGATTTAAATGACCGCCATAGTTTGTTTTCGACAACCTTTTTATAGTTTTGCAAAAAATACAACCCAATTATTTATGAGAAAATTTTTACTAACGATTGCCTTTTTAGGCGGAATATCTCTGGTAGCGTCGGCGCAGGAGCGGGGTAAATTAAGCATTGGCATTGACGCAGGTGCTTTGGTAGGCGACGCTAGCAATGTGTCGAGTATCGCTATAGGCGGTTCATTGAAGTATGATCATCCTATCGCCCAACAATTATTTTTTAGCCTGTCTGGTGGCTACACTTACCTGCCTTACAAAAATGATGTAAAAGTTGCTTCGTTAGGCTACGGTGTTAACCAGTCTGGCGAAGGTTTCATCCCGTTAAAGGCAGGTATTAAATATATGTTTAATGACATGTTTTATGGCGAGGGACAGGTGGGTGCGGCTATATCTACAGAAAGCGGTGGAGGCACGGCTTTTGCATACGCGCCAGGTGTAGGTCTAAAATTTGCCAATGCTGTTGATTTGGGTGTTCGTTATGAAGGATGGTCAAAAAACCGTGGTACCATTAGCCAGTTCGCACTTCGTTTAGCTTATCAATTTTAATTTCTATAACCTTAACAATGAAAAAAATCACAATTACATTAGCGCTATTAATTGGCGTAACACTAAGCACTTTTGCCCAACAAGCAGCAAAAGGTATCTTTAGCATCGGTATAAATGGTGGTATACCTACCGGCACTACAAGCGATGTTTCATCATTTACTATTGGCGGCGATTTGAAATATGATCACCCTATTGCCACTAACACCTTTTTCACAACTTCTGCAGGTTACACTTATTTTCCGTACAAAAGCAGTATTACATCGGCTTTAAAATCAGTTGGTATTGATAAATCAGGTACTGGCTTTGTACCATTGAAAGTTGGTGCAAAATATTTCATCAATCCACAGTTTTATACCGAGGGTCAGGTAGGTGCAGCTATTTCAACCGAAAGCGGTGGCGGTACCGGCTTTGCTTATGCGCCAGGCATAGGTATCAAATTTAGCAACCATGCAGACCTAGGTATCCGTTATGAGGGTTGGACAAAAGATGGTGAAACTATAAGCCAATTTGCGTTCCGTCTAGGAATTGGTTTCTAAAATTGATCTAGCGCATTTTAAAAGCCGGGGTATCCACCTCCGGCTTTTTTGTTTTTAAACAAACCATCCTTATACCGATAACCGTAACATGGCGTTACCAAATATTTTGTAATTTCGGCCTTTAACGCTTTGCAAGGTGTATAGTATCCTCAAAAAAGAAATTACAAGTTATTTAAGTTCGCTGGTTGCCTACGTTACTATCGGCGTGTTCCTGCTAGTGTTGGGCCTGTTTTTATGGGTCTTCCCGGATTCATCAATATTAGATTACGGATACGCCGGACTAGACAGCCTGTTTAGCACCGCGCCTTACCTGTTTATGTTTCTCGTTCCGGCCATTACCATGCGTTCGTTGGCCGAGGAGCGTAAGGAAGGCACCTTCGAGCTATTATTAACCCGCCCCTTAACCTACTTGCAAATTGTACTGGGCAAGTACTTTGCTGCCGTGCTTATTGTGCTGTTTGCCCTGTTGCCTACACTCATTTATTATTTCTCTGTTCATACATTAGGTTCGCCTCAAGGCAATATTGATACGGGGGCCGTTATAGGCTCATACATCGGTTTGTTTTTGTTGGGATCGGCCTTTGCGGCTATTGGTTTGTTTACCTCGGCCGTAACAAAAAATCAAATCATTGCTTTTACCATAGCGGTGTTTATATGTTTCTTTTTTTATAGCGGCTTTGATTCACTAAGTACCCTGCTTTCCCTGCAAAGCTCAGGTATCCAGCGTTTAGGTATCACAGAGCATTATCAATCTATCAGCCGCGGGGTAGTAGATACGCGCGATCTGGGTTATTTCATTGCCTTGGCAGCGCTGTTTATTTGGCTTACCATACTAGCGCTTTTAACGCAGCAGCAAAAACGGGCAGACAAAAAAACAATGATTGGGCTAGCCATAATTGTAGTACTCGCCGTTGTGAGCAACTTTGGTTTCGCCCGGTTTGATTTTACAGCCGAAGGGCGCTATACCGTATCACCCGCGAGCCGCACGGTGTTAAATGATTTGCCTGCTACTGTAAAAGTTACGGTTTATTTGCAGGGCGATTTAACCGGCGGCATGAAACGCCTGCAACGCGCCACCGGCGATATGCTGGCCGATTTGCAAGCTTACAGCCATGGTAAATTGCAATTTGAGTTTATAGATCCCCTTAAAGGGCAGTCTACAGAACAACAGAATCAAGCCATCGCTGATCTTCAATCGCGCGGTATCGAGCCACTGGCATTGTCTGTAAAAACAGATGACGGGATGACCCAAAAAACCATTTTCCCAATGGCAATGGTATCTGCCAATGGTAAAGATATTCCGGTAAAATTGTTGAACCAGCAAAGCCAATTGGGCTTATCTGCAGACGAGGTGCTCAACAACTCTATCCAAAATCTTGAATACGCTTTTACATCGGCCATAAAAAAAGTAAGCAGGGGCGGTAAACCACAAATTGGTTTTACCATAGGGCATAACGAGCTTGATGATCTTCAACTTAACGATGCAATGCGCTCCCTGGCCGACGGGTTTGATGTGGGCAGGGTTGAGCTAAACAGCATCCCTTTTGATAGCCTGATGAAGATAAAGCTGATGGTAGTTGCCAAGCCAAGCAAGCCATTTACCGAACCAGAAAAGTTTAAGCTTGACCAATACCTGATGCGTGGGGGCAAGATACTGTGGAGCATTGACCAGGTTAGCGCCGAACTGGACAGCCTGCGCGGCCATGGCGGTGAGCAGCTGGCTTTCCCTAAACAGTTAAACCTGGACGATCAGCTGTTTATTTACGGCATCCGCATCAATTATGATATGATAGCCGATATCAGCGCAGTGCAAATCCCTATCAGCACCGGCAGCGTTGGCGGGCAGCCGCAAATACAAATGGTGCCATGGCTTTTTTACCCCATATTTATGCCACTGGCAAAGCATCCCATAGTAAAAAATTTGGACGGGGTACGTGGCGAGTTTGTAAGCACTATTGATGTGCTGGATATCCCTAACGTGCAAAAAACTGTGCTGCTGGCATCATCGCCCTATAATAAAAATTTAAAAGCGCCGCATTTGCTGTCGCTGAAGGCTATAGACCAAGAGCCTGATCCTAAAGCTTTTCAGAGCGAGCCAAAGGTTGCCGCCGTTTTAATGGAGGGTAGTTTTGAATCTGACTTTAAAAACAGGGTACAGCCGGATGGTATGGCCGAAAAGATAAGCATCACCAACCAAAGCCAGCCAACTAAGATGGTGGTGATAAGTGATGGTGACGTATTTAAAAATCAGGTTTCGGCAGCGGGCGAGGCTTTCCCGCTGGGTTTTGACCGTTACAGCAGCCAAACCTTTGGCAATAAAAATCTGCTGCTCAATATAGCCGACTACCTGACAGACGACTCGGGCCTTATCGCTTTGCGAAATAAAGAAATAAAATTACGCCTGCTTAGCCGCGCCCGCATCCGTAACGAAAAAGTGTTTTGGCAGGTAATTAATACCATCGGCCCCTTGCTTTTGGTGTTAATATTTGCTATTTTTCAACATTATACCCGCAGGCGAAAGTATGCACGTTAAATTTTATACTTTTGAATAAATAATTACCGATAGCCCCGCCCAACCCTCCCCGGTAGGGAGGGCATTAAAAAAGTCTCCCCTGCCGGGGGAGATTTAGAGGGGGCAATATTTTAAGATAAATAATTACCATTTATATATGAGATTCATAGTTTCTACGTCAACATTACTTAAGCAATTACAGTCTGTAAGCGGTGCGCTAAGCA
This sequence comes from Mucilaginibacter antarcticus, assembly GCF_042686155.1. NCBI lineage: Bacteria > Pseudomonadati > Bacteroidota > Sphingobacteriia > Sphingobacteriales > Sphingobacteriaceae > Mucilaginibacter > Mucilaginibacter antarcticus. The sequence goes on from NZ_JBHUON010000009.1 coordinate 57,525, forward strand.
ACAGTACCGTATTGCCTATACTGGAAAACTTTTTGTTTGAGATAAAGGATGGAAACTTAACCATCTCTGCTACGGATTTGCAAACCAGCATGACCACATCTTTAATCGTTGAGGCTAAAGAGAATGGCCGGATAGCAATCCCATCGCGTATATTGTTAGACACGTTAAAATCATTGCCAGAGCAGCCGGTGGCTTTTTCTGTTGATGATGCTACGTTTGCTATAGAGATAAACGCCGGCGACGGTAAATACAAACTAAGCGGCGAAAACGGCGAAGATTTTCCGAAGATACCGACGGTTGAAAATGCGTCGTCAGTAAACCTGCCCGCGTCTGTATTGTCCGAGGCTATTAGCAAAACCATATTCGCGGTAAGTAATGATGAGTTGCGCCCGGCTATGACAGGTGTTTACTGCCAGCTATCAAGCCAATATCTAACCTTTGTAGCCACCGACGCGCACAAGCTGGTACGCTACCGCAGGTTAGATGCCAAAGCCGAAAGCACTACGTCTTTTATATTGCCTAAAAAAGCTTTAACACTGTTAAAATCGGCTTTACCGGCAGACGATGCCAATGTATCGGTTGAATATAACAGCACCAGCGCTTTCTTTAAATTTAACAACATAAATCTGGTTTGCCGCTTAATTGACGAGCGTTACCCCGATTATGAAGCGGTTATCCCACTAAATAACCCTAATAAACTAAGTATTGACCGTTTGGCGTTTTTAGGCTCACTAAGCCGTGTAGCTATTTATGCTAACAAAACTACCCATCAGGTGCGTTTAAAAATAAACGGTAGCGAGCTGCACATATCGTCAGAAGATATTGACTTTGCTAACGAGGCGCATGAGCGTTTGAGCTGCCAGTACGAGGGTGAGGATATGGAGATTGGTTTTAATGCCCGTTTCCTGATTGAAATGCTTAAAAACCTGAGCGGCGAAGAGGTGGTTTTAGAGATGTCATCGCCAAACCGTGCCGGTTTATTGTTGCCACAAGGCGGGGACGAAAACGAAGACGTGTTAATGTTGGTTATGCCGGTTATGCTTAACAGCTACGCTTAAACAACAGGTATTAATTGACAAAAATATACAGTCTGGCTTTTTACTAAGGCCGGACTTTTTTATTAAGCCCGATAACAAAACGTACAATAAGCAGTTATAGGTTCACAGCGTGTTATATATATGAAAGTAGGTGTTTTGTTTTTATGTTTTATGCTGGTAGCAACTGTGCTTGTATCGTGCTCAAAAGCCGGCGACGATGTATTTGTGCCTACCAGAACAACTGCCATAGTTGTAATAAACGCAGGCCCTGACACACTCAATATATATCAAAAAGGCACACGCTTAAACTCGGGTTCAAATTTGTTACCCGGCGGGCAGTACACCAGTTTGCAGGTAAGTACAGGCAGTAGTAATTTTCAGTTTAAACAAGCAGGGCGTGCCGAGCTATTGATTGATGCGCCTTTTACCATTGATACAGCTGCAGCTTACACACTGATTGTAGGCGGCCGGTCGGCAGATAAAGTTTTTTTGCTACGCGATACCTTGCCTGAAAAAGATACTACCTACATCAGGTTTGTAAACGCGTCGCCCATTGAGAGTACTTTAGAGGTGAGCGTGGGCGCGAACTTTAAATACCAAAGAGTAGCGTTTAAAAAAGCGACGCCGTTTATACCGGTAGTTAATGGCAAAGTAGCTTTAGCTATCCGCCAAACCAGCGATAATAGATTGCTGGCCGATGGAAACTTAACGCTAACCAAGAATTACGTATACACCTTATTTACTAAAGGTGTTATTGGCGGCACGGGCACTAACGCGTTTGGCGCACGTATTTTGGTTACCAGACAATAATATAACAACATGGCTAATAAGAATAGGGTAATGGTTTTGCTGGCGATGTGTTTTGGTGGCCTGTTGGTGTTACCATTTATAGCGTCGTGCGGTAAAAATAATGGCGGTGTTACTCCGTCAAATTCGCGTATTACCATGCAGGTGGTTAACCTCAGTCCTGATTTGCAACCCATAAACCTTTGGGTAGGTTATCAAAAGCAAAATGCTTATTCTTTTTCGTATCCAACCCCTTCCGGCTATTTTTCGTTAACAAATATTGATACGCCCATCCAGATTAGATCATATTCGCCTACCATATCAACCGGTAACTTTATAGTGCGCAAGGATATTTTGAAACCAAATGTAAAATATACCTTATTTGTAACCGGCCTGCGCAATGACAGCAGCGCGGCCAATAGGGTAACATCAATTTTTACGGTTGACACCACAGCCAACCCAACGCCGGGCCGTGGTAAAATAAGATTTGTAAACGCGTCGCCAAAATCATCGGCTTTTGATGTTAGTGCAAATGGTACTATCGCTTTTTCTGGCGTAACTTATAAAGCTGTTACCCCCTTTAAAGAGGTGCCGCCGGGAACCTACGAGATTAGGATCATGCCCGCCGGATCATCAACCGTAATATCAACCTTTAGAGAAGTGGTTGTACAGGAGGGTAAAGTATATACCCTGTTTTGCCGCGGCGTAGCAGGTGGTGCCGATTCAGTTGCTTTCGGCGCAGGTATTATCAGCAATCGCTAAGCACAAATCTCATTTATATTCATATTTTTGATCCAAAATTTATATCACATTGGAATTTATTAAAGCCCTACTGGATTTCATTCTCCACATAGATAAACACCTGGTTGACATTACCAGCCAATATCAAGGTTGGACCTACCTGATACTCTTCGCTATTATATTTGCCGAAACAGGTTTTGTAGTAACTCCGTTTTTACCCGGCGACTCGCTGCTGTTTGCCGCGGGTGCCCTGATAGCCGGCGGACAGTCTGGCTTGAATATTTACCTGTTGGCTTTGCTGCTGATTGTCGCTGCATTTGCAGGGAATACCGCAAACTATTTCTTGGGTAGCTATTTCGGCGAAGTGGTTTTTAAACCCGATAACAAAATCCTTAAATTAGAGTACTACCAGCAAACCAAAGCTTTCTTTGACAAGCATGGTGGCAAGGCTGTTATATTTAGCAGGTTTATGCCTATAATACGTACCATTGCGCCCTTTGTTGCAGGGGTAGGGCACATGCCATTTGGCCGTTATAGCCTGTACAATATTGTTGGCGGCGTCAGCTGGATAGTGATCTTTTTGTTCGCGGGCTTTATGTTGGGTAACGTGCCGTTTTTTAAAGCGCACTTTTCCTTGATCGGTATCGGTATTATCGTGGTGTCTATTATCCCTCCAATCATCGCTGCATTTAAAGGCAGGAAGAAGAAAAAAGCATAACCACATAAGTACTTTTGTCTGCAGGAGACGCAATGCAATGCGTCCCTACATTGTCGGCGCGTTTAGGGTTTTACCTCAAAAGGCGCTATCCTGCCTGATCTGAAAACTGCTTCTTCTCTATTTAATTTCCTGATATCATCAGCGCTCAAAGGCGTTTCAATTAATTTGCTCAAGTCCGGCTGCCCTGCATCTACCCAAGCCGAATACCAGAAACTTCCCACCGCTAGTACGGCTGATCGCATCCGGCGCTGCACCATGCCACGCATAAGGCGTTGGTAATCTTTGCAATACTGTGGCGAAAAATCTCTTACTTTTCTCTTGCCACGCATAACCAGTACGTATTTCTTATCGTCGGTATAGTATTTATTAAGTACCCGCTGTAGCCTCAAAACCGAGTCGGCCTGGCTAAAGGAAGTGCGGCAGATGCTGAAAGCTTCTTTTATCGGGCTTTCAATATAACGGGCCTTGCCGGTATAGCAGTTGTAATTGGCAGCAAACAGTTCAGGCAGCCGGGTTTCCCAAAGGGCATGTATGCCGGCTTGGTTTGTAAGCTGACCATCGTGATTCTCGGTAAGATGCAAGGGCGTGTGCGCATCGGCGATATAATGAGCCAGGTTAGCCGATGTGGTCAGGATGCGGGCGGTATCGTGCGCTTTAAAGGCTTTAACCAACCAGTAGTAGTTAGATTGGATGCTCCAGGGCACGCTGCCATACCTGTTTAGGGTATCCTCAGAATATTTGACCACGGCGTCCGTCCACCGCTCCGGGATCAGCCTAAAAGGCTTTTTGCCATAATGGTCGGCATCCAGAAAGTGCCTTGGCGCTTCGGTAGAGTCAAGCCATCGCTTTTTATCAGCGCTTACGGCGTGGGCGGTAATAAATTCGATATTCGCTTTGTAAAAGCCGGACATCGCTTTTGGCAGCGTAAAAACAGCCAACCGGTTAATGCGGTAATGGCCATAAAACCCCCAGGAGGAGCAGAGCAGGATGAGTAGTAGGCCGCAAAGTATACCGGAAAAGCGTTTCATGTTTATTGTTGGCTAAACTATGAAAATAAGCTTAAATGGCCTTGGTTGATAGTAGTTTAAAATACTTTAACTATTTTTGAATAAATGGTATAAAAGATGCTTACAGTACACCCACAATACATAAAAGATGCTGATGGAAATAAATCTTTAGTCATTCTGCCCGCTATTGAGTTTGATAAGTTAATGGAGGAGCTAGAAGATCTTGAAGATGTGAGATTATATGATGAGGCGAAAGGTAACGATACTGGCGAGCGAATCCCTATGAATGAGGTTTTTAAAAGTATCGAATCTAACCGCCGCTAATTTATGGCTTATTCATTAAGCTTTAGTAAACAAGCGTTTAAACAGTTAGAGAAAATCAATGACCCTTTCTATGCTAATATAAAGCAAGCTATAATCGCTTTGGCAGATAACCCGCGGCCGCAAGGGTATAAAAAGTTAAAAGGTCGTGATGGTTATAGAGTAAGAGTAGGTAACTATCGGATTGTTTATGACATTTTTGATAGTGAATTAGTAGTAGAACTTATAGCGATTGGTCACCGGAAAGATATTTATGAATAGGCGATAACTGACTCCGAGACAATCCCTAAAAATATTTTTGAAAACACATTTGTAAATTAAAATAAACACGCTATATTTGCAGTCCTTAAATAAGAATAGAATAACAAGCTAAAATGGCAAATCATAAATCATCAATAAAAAGAATCAGGTCTAACGCTGCGAAGCGCTTACGTAACCGTTACCAAGCTAAAACTACCAGAAACGCTATCAAGAGATTGAGAAGCACAACCAGCAAAGCTGATGCGGCTCCTCTTTTAACAAAAGTGATTTCTATGTTAGATCGTTTAGCTAAGAAAAACGTTATTCACAAAAACAAAGCTTCAAACAACAAATCGAAGCTTACAAAATTTGTTAACGCTTTAAGCTAATAGCTTAATCAAGATATTATTGTAAAAGGCGATGAGTGAAAACTCATCGCCTTTTTTTGTGGGAAATAATTTATAGGATTAAAGATTTTACGATGCCTGCCTTTTTGTTAATTGAAATAGATGCCTATATTTAGCTACATATAAATTCTGTAGTCCCCAAATCCATAAATCCTAGTCCCGACAAATTGCAATCTTACGACACCAAAATAAGCATAAAATCATGGGCCGAAGAAGACCGTCCGCGCGAAAAGCTAAGCGCTCAGGGCCGTCGTGCGCTTACCGATGCCGAGCTGATAGCGATACTGATAAGCTCTGGCAGCCGCACCGAAACAGCGGTTGAGCTAAGCAAGCGTATTTTGCACCATTACGATAACGATCTGAATAATCTGGGTAAGGCGTCTATCGCCGACCTGTCTAAATTTAAAGGCATCGGCGAAGCCAAAGCTATTTCTATAATTGCCGCGCTCGAGGTTGGCCGCCGCCGTAATGATACTGAGACTAAAGTACTGGACAGCATAACCGGCAGTAAAGACGCCTACAATATCCTGCGCCGCTTTTTGATGGACCTTAACCACGAAGAGTTTTGGATTTTGCTGCTTAACCAGGCCGGCAAAGTAACCGCTAAAGAACTCATCAGCAAAGGTGGCCTAACCGGCACCGTAGCCGACCCGAAAATCATCTTCAGCATAGCTTTGCAGCAAAACGCGGTGTCTATTGTGATGGCGCATAACCACCCATCAGGCAACTTAAAGCCAAGCCAGTTGGATATAGATCTCACCAGGAAGATCGCCAGCGCGGGCAAATTGTTAGATATCAAGGTGCTTGATCACTTGATTATTACCAATGATGGTTATTATAGTTTCGCAGATGAAGGGGTGATATGAAAAAGTTAATGACTATGAATATTATTAAGAGATTCTTTAGCGGGTGGAGGACAGACAGTAAGCTTCAGTTCCAGGAGTTGGATTTTGATCTAGCCGAAGAACTATTGATAGCAAACTTTGTTAAGTTAAACTCTAATAATAAGATAAGGGCCATTATGCGTTATGGCGAATTGGGCGAGTCTGATTTTTACCCTTTAGTAAGGTATTCAATTATACATGATCCAGATGTAAGCGTAAAGCTTGCAGCGTTGAAAAGAATACATTTTTTTAAGGATACTGAAGATATTGTTAGTTTAATGGATGATATTAAAGATGTAATAGACATAAAAGCATTGGAACCATATTTTTCTATGGCTTTGAGTAAATTAGGGTTAATCACGTTAGAGGAATTTAAAATAAGAATGGAGCGTGGGCTCTAAAATAATATAGTTTAGCAGATATAAATGACTGGTGTCAAACAACACCTTATATATACTGTTCTATAAATAAAACATACCACCATGATAGCTCCAGACGACGAATTATTACCAGTAGAATTGCCCATAGACGACTCACAACCACAAGAGGTTGAGCAAACCAGCCAGCAGGATATTCACTCGAACGGATTTGACACCGAGGCCGAATATGATTCAGGGATGGTAGAAGCCGACACTGACGCATTAGATCAGGCTTATGAAGCTTCTGAACCATCATACACCCTGAATTTGGATGATGATGGGGACAATAGTACTGATGACGACGAATAATATTGAGATAAAATTTTAAAGGCGGAAAGGTAAAAGGTAGGGGTATAACCTTTCACCTTTTGCCTTTCCGCCTTTAACCTTAAATTGTATCTTTGCCGATTATCGTTTCGTTATAATGAAGATATCCTATAATTGGCTTAAAGAATTCGTAAATACAGATAAATCTCCCCAAGAAATCTCGACGATATTAACCGGTACTGGTTTAGAGGTAGAGAGCGTGGAGAAAGTACAGGCTATTCCCGGTGGTTTAGAGGGCTTGGTAATTGGTTTTGTTAAAGAAACCGCCCAGCACCCCAATGCCGACCGCCTAAAGGTTACCAAAGTTGACGTAGGCGGCCCTGCCGACCTACAGATAGTTTGCGGCGCTGCCAACGTTGCTGCCGGCCAAAAAGTAGTTGTGGCTACGGTAGGCACCACTGTGCACCCGACAACAGGCGAACCCTTCCTTATCAAAGAATCAAAGATCCGTGGCGAGGTTTCCCTTGGGATGATCTGCGCCGAAGACGAGATCGGCTTAGGCAATAGCCACGATGGTATTATGATTTTGGCCGAAGATGCTCCGGTAGGCACACTTGCTAAAGAATACTTTAAGCTGAACGACGACTACATGTACGAGATTGGCTTAACCCCCAACCGTGCCGACGCTGTTTCGCACTTAGGTACTGCCCGTGATATTGCCGCTTTTTTGAAAATTGGTATCACCAAGCCTGATGTTTCTGCATTTAAGGTAGACAACACAGATCGTGTTATTGAGGTAGTGGTTGAGAATGAAGCAGCCGCGCCGCGTTATGCAGATTTAACTATTTCTGGTATCGAAGTTAAAGAATCGCCGCAATGGTTAAAAGAGCGTTTGGCGGTTATTGGCGTGCGTGCCATTAACAATGTGGTTGATGCTACTAATTATGTATTGCATGATCTGGGCCAGCCACTACACGCGTTTGATGCCGATGCTATAAAAGGCAACAAGGTAATTGTAAAAAATGTAGCCGAAGGCACAGTGTTTAAAACACTGGATGATGTAGATCGTAAGCTATCTGCCGATGACCTGATGATCTGTAATGCCGAGGTGCCGATGTGTATTGCCGGGGTATTTGGCGGTGCCGACTCGGGTGTTAAAGCTACTACGACAAGTATATTTTTAGAGAGCGCTTATTTTAACGCGGTATCGGTACGTAAAACGGCAAAGCGCCATAACCTTAAAACTGATGCTTCGTTCCGTTTTGAGCGTGGTACCGATCCGGATATGGTGGTGTTTGCGTTGAAACGTGCCGCCTTGCTGATCAAAGAAATTGCAGGCGGGCAAATCTCGTCTGATATTATCGACCTGTATCCAAACCCAGTTGCCCCATTTGATGTGGACCTGGGCTATGCCAACGTGCATCGCCTGATAGGCCAGGTTATCCCGCATGAGGAGATCAAGGCCATCATCACCGCGCTGGACATCCAAATCGTAAGCGAATCTGCCGAAGGCGTAATTTTGAAAGTGCCGCCTTACCGTGTTGATGTAACGCGCGATGTAGATGTGATAGAAGAGATCCTGCGTATTTATGGCTATAACAACATTGCTATACCAACGCAGGTGCGTGCGTCGCTTAGCGCGTCGCCTAAGCCCGAAAAGGATACGGTTCAGAATATGCTGAGTGACTTGTTAACGGCTAATGGCTTTAACGAGATCATGTCTAACTCGTTAACCAAGTCTGCTTATTCAAGCGACCTGGATTCAGCAGTGAAAATATTAAACCCGCTAAGCTCTGATCTGGACGTAATGCGCCAAACCATGGTTTACTCGGGCCTGGAAGCTATCGCTTACAACCAAAACCGCCAAAACGCTGATGTTAAATTTTACGAGTTTGGTAAGGTTTACAGCATTAAGGACGATAAGTATAACGAAAGCCAGCGCTTCGCTATCTTTATGAGCGGTGCTACAACATCCGCACAATGGAACCAAAAGGCTACCGCTGCTACATTTTATAACCTGAAAGCTATTGTCGACGGCATATTGCAAAAACTAAACATTAACGATGTAACAGTTGAGGATGCCACTTGCAGTAAAATGGCGTATGGTTTAAACTACATCAAAAATGGCAAAACGCTGGTTAAATTAGGGTCAGTAAGTAAAGATGCCTTAAAGAAAGCCGATGTTGACAAAGAAGTTTTTTGGGCCGATTTTAGTTTCGACCAGGTGATGCAGATCGTTAAGAAAAATAAGATCGTTTACCAGGAGATCTCCAAATTCCCGGCGGTGAAGCGTGATCTTTCCATGTTGATTGATAATCATATCACCTTCGGTCAGCTTAAACAAATAGCCCAGCGTACCGAGCGTAAGTTGTTGAAGGACGTTACAGTGTTTGATGTTTACCAGGGCGATAAATTGCCGGCCGGTAAAAAATCATATGCGCTAAGTTTTATTATCCAGGATGCTGAAAAAACCCTGACCGATAAAACGATTGACGCGATCATGCAGAAATTAATTTATAATTTGCAGAAGGAAGCAGGGGCAGAGATAAGGAAATAAAGATTGGTGATTGAAGATTTAAGATTGGTGTTAGCATGAAGGCGTTTACAGATTTGGAAGTTTGGCAAAGGTCTAGAGTATTGCGAAACGATATTTCCCAATTAACTAAGTCGTTTCCGTCCGAAGAGAAATACAGGTTGAGCGATCAGATCATTCGTTCATCAAGATCAGTAGGAAACAATATTGCCGAAGGGCACGGTAGATTTCACTATATTGATTCTTCAAGATTTTTAATCACCGCCCGTGGATCTTTAATTGAAACGCTAGATCATCTAATCGTTGCTTTAGACGAAAAATACATTACAGAAGAAATATTTAATAAATTTAAAGGCGATTACGAAACGTGTTTGAGAATGCTAAACGGTTACATTACTTATTTGAGAAATCAACAACCTCAAAAAAACGGATAAACTATTTAGACCCAATCTTCAAACTTTAATCTTCAATCTTAAAAAATGTCATCAACCGCAAATCAACTTGATAGTGTTATCGATAAAACCCAGCGTTTGATCGAACTTTGCAGTGCACTGCTTGAAGAAAATGACTTGCTAAAGTTAGAAAATGATACATTAAATTCAGCCTTAAATGGCAGTCTGGCTAAGGTAAAAGACCTTGAAGAAAGGGTTAAAGCGGTCAAATTTGCAAAGTTGTTTTCTGATACAAATGAAAAAAGTATTGATATTAAGCAAAAAATTAACGAATTTGTGCAGGAAATAGATAAGTGCATTGTGGTACTGAAAAAGTAACACAGAAAGTGAACAAGCTCAGATGGGAGAAATCTCAATAAAAATAAATATTGCCGACAGAGTTTACCCCTTAAAGGTAAACATGGAAGAAGAAGAAATAATACGAAGGGCAGCTAAGTTAATAAACGACCGCATAAAAGAATATCAGGAAAATTACGCGGTTAGAGATAAGCAGGATTTGCTGGCTATGAGTGTGTTGCATTACGCTACATCATCATTAAAAGCAGAAAAAAAGGTGACGGTAGAGGATACTGACGTGGCCGATAAGGTTTATCAACTGGACAACATGCTGAACGAATTTTTTTCTAAGTCGTAAATAACGTTCTTTACATATTGCAAGAGCCAATTAAGATTTAACCGCGGTTGAATTTTATGTTTCACTATTAAAAACTTAACACTTCAATATCTACGGATCAAGGAGGCGTGCGTTACTCATTACGTTTAACGGTAACCCATGATTCTAAAATATCTGTATCGAAGTTTTTAAAATACATGACACGTAAAGTTTAGTCGCGGTTTTTTTATTATATACTAAATTATAAACCTTTATAAACCAATGAATATATTATACTCAATAATAGGGCTCCTTTTAGGCTTAATTGCAGGGATTGGCATAGGCCGTTTCTTACTGCGCAAGCTTTTTAAGGACCAGGAAGCTAACGCTCAAAATAAAGTTAAGAAGATTCTTAAAGAGGCAGAGAACGATGCCGAGATATTAAGAAAAAACAAATTGCTTGAAGCTAAAGAGCGCTTTTTACAAATGAAAGCCGAGCACGAGCAGGAAGTAAATTCGCGTAACAACGAGGTAGTTCAGCGCGAAAACGGCGTTAAGCAAAAAGAGCAATCATTTAACTCAAAAATAGAAAATCTTGCCCGTAAAGAAGGTGAGTTAGATAAGGTTAAGCAGAACCTTGAGCGCCAAACGGAGATACTTGTTACAAAACAAGAAGAGGTTGAAGTGCTAAAAAATAAGCACGTTGAGCAGCTGGAAACTATTGCAGGCCTGTCTGCAGAGGATGCAAAAAACCAATTGGTTGACAACCTGCGCGAAGATGCCCGCTCAAAAGCGATGGCCCAGATCAAAGACATTGTTGACGAAGCCAAACTAACCGCCACTAAAGAAGCTAAAAAGATAGTTATCCAAACCATACAGCGTACCGCTACAGAGGCCGCTATTGAGAATACCGTATCTATCTTTAACATAGAGAACGACGAGATTAAGGGCCGCATCATCGGTCGCGAAGGACGTAACATCCGCGCGCTGGAAGCTGCTACGGGTATAGAGATCATTGTTGATGATACTCCGGAAGCTATTATCCTTTCAGGCTTTGACCCAGTTAGGCGCGAGATTGCCCGTTTGGCCATGCACCGTTTGGTAACAGATGGTCGTATCCACCCGGCACGTATTGAAGAAGTGGTTGCCAAAACCAAAAAGCAGATAGAAGAAGAGATTGTTGAGATTGGCGAGCGTACCGTGATAGATCTTGGTATCACCGGTTTGCACCCCGAGTTGATCCGTATGGTAGGCCGTATGCGTTACCGTTCATCTTACGGACAAAATCTGCTACAGCACTCGCGCGAGGTAGCTAACTTTTGCGCCACTATGGCTGCCGAATTAGGCCTTAACGTTAAATTGGCTAAACGTGCAGGCTTACTGCACGATATTGGGAAAGTGCCTGATGATAACCCGGAATTGCCTCACGCAATTTTAGGTATGCAACTGGCCGAGAAATATAAAGAACACCCTGAAGTTTGTAACGCTATTGGCGCTCACCACGACGAGGTGGAGATGACCTCTATGCTGTCACCAATCATCCAGGTTTGTGATGCTATATCAGGTGCACGTCCCGGCGCACGCCGCGAGGTGGTAGAAGGCTACATCAAGCGTTTAAAAGAGCTGGAAGAGCTGGCCATGTCATACCCGGGAGTAGAGAAAACTTTTGCTATCCAGGCCGGCCGCGAGCTGCGTGTGGTTGTAGAGAGCGAGAAGATCAGCGACGCGCAATCAGAAATACTGGCTGCCGACATATCAAACCGTATACAAACAGAGATGACCTACCCGGGCCAGATCAAAGTAACTGTTATCCGCGAAACAAGGGCGGTAGCGTTTGCCAAGTAATAAATAGATATTGTCATTGCGAGGTACGAAGCAATCGCACGCTGTAAGTTCGCGATTGCCACGCTACACTCGCAATGACAAAATATATCGCAAATTGCCATTCTGAGGAACGAAGCGTCTTCTACGCCTGCTAAGCAATCCGGCCTGCTAAACGAATAAGATCCTTCGCTATGCTCAGGATGACAAACTAATTATTATGAGTTGGCGCTCATAGTCGCATTATGGCATCAAAAAAGCAAAAACCCACACCCCAACCCAAAACAGATCTACGGCCTATTGACGTAGCGATCAGCCAGTACGATAGCTTTCATCAAAAGCCGGTTAATCGCATCATCAATTACATATGCATTCCGGTGATATTGTTCAGCGTGTTGGGCTTTATATGGTCGTTGCCGTTTCCGGCTTTGAAATTTTTAGGCGTTTACAACGGTTACCTTAACTGGGCGTCGTTTGTAATAGCGTTCGCTGTTTATTACTACATGCGTTTGTCGCCGCTCATGTCGTATGCCATGTTGCTTGTATTGTTTGCCATAACTTACGGCATTACACAGTTGCAGGCGGTAGATAAGGGCTACCTGTTGCCGCAAGTTTGTATCTTTTTGTTTGTAACTGCCAACCTACTGCAATTTATAGGTTATCGTATAGAAGGTAAAAAACCAACTTTTTCTGACGAGTTTAAATTTATACTGACAGCACCGCTGTGGTTGTTAAGCTTGGTGATGAAAAAATTTGGGCTGAAGTATTAAAAGCCCCACCCAAGCTACCCCGGTAGGGAGGGACAGCCCCACCCACCCCTCCCCGGAAGGGGGGGCTTTGATTGTTATAGTTTACCCTATCGGGGGAGATTTAAGAGGGGGCTCTACAAATTTTTCCCTAACATATCTAGCGTATCCTGCGGGATGTTATCTACTTCTAACACCAGGAAACCGTCCAGCGAATCTGAAAACTTTGGGTCGATATTAAAGCTGATGATCCTGGCATTAAGCGCAATGTATTGGCGCAGCAGCACAGGCACTTTGATGTGCTGCGTTTCAACCTGCGATATCAGCTGATCCAAGCCTTTAAAGGTATCTTTACCTTCTAAAAGAATATCTGTATCTATACTCGAAAAATCGACCTTAAACTTTTTACGGGGCTTAACAAACTGCGCTAACTCATGGTCAAAATGATTGCGGTTGATGTAATCAACAATAAGCGACTTTGAAAACGTAGAAAACGAGTTACTTATACTAACCGGGCCTATCAAATACTTGTAGCGCGGATTATCCAGCAAAAACTTCATTATCCCTTTCCAGAGTAAGTATAATGGTAACGGTTTGCCCTGGTATTCTTTCCGGATCCATGAGCGGCCCAGTTCAAGGCATTTGCGCAATATGGGGGTAAATTGCTCCTTGATCTTAAATAGTTCGGCAATATAAAAACCGTCTTTTCCTAAGCTGTAAAATATCTCGTCACCCAAGCCAATGCGGTAGGCGCCTACCAGCATTTTGGCATCAGCGTCCCATATAAACAGGTGTTGATAGTAAATGTCATATTCGTCAAGGTCGGTAGCCTTGTTGGTGCCCTCGCCAATCTCGCGGAAGGTGACCTCGCGCAGCCGCCCTATCTCGCGTATCATGCATGGAATGGCAGATGTGGGCACAATAAATACCTCGTAGTTTTTCTCAGTCCAAATCTTATAATTATCGCGCATACCGTCCACCTCTTTCTCTAAAGCATCAGGGTTAATAGCCTTAACGATCTCTTGTTGCTTTTTTTTTATTTTGAACAGATTACGCGGATCAAAGATCTTTTTCTCCTCTTCCAGTCCCGACCCCAGCGCGTAGGTGCGTGCCCTTAAAAAGTTGAGCAGCTTGCCGGGGTTGTTATTATTAGGGATGTCGTCAACCTTAATTGGCTTGCCAATGCGCAGCCTGATCGTTTGTCCTTGCTTGTTAAAAAGCTCAGACGGTAACTTGGCGGTGCGCAGGGCAGGGTGTATCAGGCTCAATAAATTAAACAGCAAGCCGTTGTTACCATGGAAGTATATGGGCACAACCGGCACTTTTGCTTTCGCGATGATCTTACCCACTACCGGGTGCCAAAGCCTGTCGGTAACCTCTTGTTTGTCCAGTTTAAAAGTTGATACCTCGCCCGCCGGGAAAATACCGATAGGCGTGCCCTCTTTTAGTAATTGCAGCGTGTTTTTTAACCCGCTGATACTTGATGAATGGTCGATGTTTTCGAAGGGGTTTACCGCAATGAAATACTCGCTCAGGTTAGGGATCTTTTTTAATAGGAAGTTGGCCATCAGTTTAGCGTCAGGCCGTGCCAATAACAGCATCTTTAAAAATACAAGCCCCTCAATACCGCCATATGGGTGGTTTGCTATGGCGATGAAGGCGCCTTTGGCCGGGATGTTTTTCAATTCCTGCTCATCAAACTCTACCTCGACACCACAACCCTTTAATATAGCATCTATAAACGCAATGCCTTGTTGATCCTCGGATTGCTCAAACAGCTCGTTTACCTGGTTTATCTTCATCAGTTCCATCAGGAATGATGCAAGGCCGGGCAGTTTCAATCTGTCAAGTTTGGTAGCTTTGGCAAATTCTTCGGTAGTAATGATCTTCATTGTGGGTAGCTGCGTATTGCGCTGTAAATATGTTTTAAATTTATTACTTTAATCGCAGAATTTCCCGAACCAATGAAGTCGCAACTGAAAAATTACCTGTCTGTCACAAAAACGCAATGGAACGGCTTGGTAGTGTTTCTGATACTGGTAGCTGCTATACTTGGCGCGCCGTATGTTTATGAATATTATAATCCGCCTAAAGCGGTAGATTTTAAGGATTTTGAAACAGATATAGCCCTGTTAAAGCAAGTGACGGGGGACGATATTAACGACGTATCTTCAACCACTGCTAAAGCGAAACCCTTCGCCTTCAACCCCAATAATTTGCCTGCCGATCAATGGCGACAACTTGGACTAAGCGATAAGCAAATAGCCACCATTAAAAACTACGAAGCCAAAGGCGGGCATTTTTATCGTAAGCAAGATGTGCAGAAGATGTACAGCATAACTGCCGAAGATTACAAACGCCTTGAAAGCTATATCAATATCCCCGGCGAGACTGATGCCCCCAGCAATAAACTCATAGCCGGCGAAACCGTAGAACTTAACAATGCCGACTCGGCCAAACTTACCCGCATACCGGGCGTAGGCCCCGCCTTCGCGGCACGGATAGTGGCCTACCGCAAACGGTTGGGTGGCTTTTTGAGCAAGGAGCAACTCAAAGATGTTTACGGTATTGACGCTGAAAAGTATGCCGGTATGGCCGGCCAGGTAAGGGTTAACCCGGCGCGTATTAGTAAGATAAACATTAACGAAGTTGACTTTGAAGGGCTGCGCAAATTCCCGTATCTCACTAATAAACAAACCAATGCCATAATACAATATCGTTTACAACATGGCAATTATAGTTCAATAGCCGATTTGCAAAATATAGCTATACTTGATGATACAATTTTGCGTAAAATTGAGCCTTACATCAATTTCAAATGATAGAGCAGCAAATCAAATCAGCCGTACGCGATATCCCCGATTTCCCGAAACCGGGCATTGTATTTAAAGATATTACCACCATTTTAAAAGACCCCGCGCTGTGCGAGGGAATTATCGACGCTTTTATAGAAAAACTAAAAGGCATCCGCATTGATGCTGTTGCCGGGGTTGAGAGCCGCGGCTTCCTGTTCGGTTTAACATTAGCTACCCGGTTGGGCGTGCCCTTTGTTCCTGTACGTAAAGCGGGCAAATTACCGTACAGCATCAAACAAAAAGCTTACGAGTTAGAGTACGGCACTGCCACTATTGAAATGCATACCGATGCTTTTGAGCCCGGCCAGCATATATTATTGCATGATGACCTGCTGGCTACCGGCGGCACCGTAACCGCTGCCAGCGATTTGATACAAGAGATGGGTGGCGTGGTTTCAGGCTTCTCGTTTGTAGTTGGTTTAGGCTTTTTAAAAGGTAAAGAACGCATAGCACCCATCAGTAATAACATTATTGTATTAGCAGAATATTGATCCCAAAAACCATGAAAAGCATTACCATTATCAGTTTGTTTGTGTTAGCCAGCCTGAACGCTATGGCTCAAAAGTATGTGCCTACCACCAACACGCTTAACAAAAAGGTAATGTTTGGCTACCAGGGCTGGCACGCAACGCCTAACGACGGATCAAACAATGGGGTTTGGCGACACTGGTTTGGCGGCAGGCAGCCCGAGGCAAAGAATGCCAATTTTGACCTATGGCCCGATATGCGCGAATACCCTGCAGATGTGCTCGAAGCCACCAGCATGACCTATCCTGACGGCTCACCGGCTAAATTGTACTCGGCGTATAAATATGGTGCGGTCGACCTCCATTTTAAATGGATGATGGAGCATGACCTTGATGGGGTTTTTCAGCAGCGTTTTGTTACAGATATTAAGGGCCGTGGCGGCGCGCGCCATTTTAACCAGGTAGTGCGCAATGTTAAACAGGCCAGCGAGAAATACAAACGCGTTTACTGTATCATGTACGATATATCCGGCGCAGGCCCAACCTGGAAACAGGATTTGATGAAGGACTGGATGTTCCTGGTCGACTCGCTGCAGGTTACCAAAGGCAGCTCATACCTGCACCATAAAGGCAAACCGCTTTTATCTATCTGGGGTTTGGGCTTTGACCATACGCAATTTGCTACTGTTGCACAAAGCGACTCTTTACTGGATTGGTTCCATAAAAACGCGCCCAAGAAATACCAGGCCACCATAATGGGGGGCATTAATGATACCTGGCAAACGCACACTGCGGACTGGAAAGCGGTATACAATAAAATAGACATTATCAGCCCTTGGGCGGTTGGCCGTTTTGGCGATGATAAGGGCGCCGACAAATTTCGCGACCGTACTGTAGTGCCCGATAAAGCCTATTGTGATGCACACAAGATAGAGTACCTACCGGTGATCTTCCCGGGATTTTCATGGTATAATTTAAGGCGCACCAAGAGCCCTTTTAACCAGATCCCGCGCCGGGGCGGCGAATTTTATTGGCATCAATCGTACAACGTTATAAACGCTGGCGTAAGCATGGTTTACATAGCCATGTATGATGAGGTAGACGAGGGTACCGCTATGTACAAAGCTGCCCCAACTGCTGCCGAGCGCCCCGCTAACGAAAAGTATTTATCATTAGATCAGGATGGTCAATCGCTACCGTCCGACTGGTATTTGCAATTGGCGCAGGGTACCAGTAACGTTTTAAGGGGTAAGATTAAGAATACGGTTACGTTGCCGGTAGGTTTAAAAAAATAACAATGAATATGTAGAGACGCAATGCATTGCGTCTCCCGCCGACAGGTAAGACGGGACAAACGCCTGTAGAGACGCAATGCTTTGCGTCTCCCAACAGACAGGAAAAACAAGGATTATAGAAGGTTTTACGTTTCCAGTCGGCAGGTGATGTTTTACACATTGCGCGCGGGAGACGCAACGCATTGCGTCTTTACCATTACCGCGGTTAATTTAAACCAAACCCGATGACCGATCCTTTCAAAAACAAATACAGAATACCACCTGCACGTCTACAATCATGGAATTATGCTGACAACGGGCTGTATTTTATTACCATCTGTATCCAAAACAGAGAGCATTATTTGGCAATATCGCGCGGGAGACGCAACGCATTGCGTCTCTACCATTACCACGGTTAATTTAAACCAAACCCGATGACCGAACTTTTTAAAAACAGATACAGAATATCACCTGCACGTTTACAATCATGGAATTATGCTGACAATGGGCTGTATTTTGTAACCATCTGCATCCAAAACAGAGAACCTTTATTCGGCAATATCGTAGAGACGCAATGCTTTGCGTCTCCCGCGGACAAGCGGGACCATACTGCCCCTACCGCCGATGCGATAATGCAGTTATCAGCCTTGGGGAAAATGGTAGAACAAGAGTGGTTAAAAACGCCCGAACTAAGACCAGACATGAATTTAGTTTTAAATGAATATGTGGTTATGCCGAATCATTTTCATGCGATAATTTATATAGGCGAAAATTCTTATAATGACCCTTATTTTCGGGATATCGCCTATATCCGAGACGTATCGCGCAGCCTGTCTCAGGGAGACGCAAAGCATTGCGTCTCTACGTCGATTAACGAAAATACGTCTGACATCAAAAATAAATTTGGGCCTCAATACAAAAATCTTGCTTCGATTATTCGCGGTTTTAAGGCAGCGGTAACAACCTACGCCAGGAAAAAGGAAATACCGTTTAACTGGCAACCGCGTTTTCATGACCATATCATTAAATCAAACGAAGAATATATCAAGATAGCCGATTACATTGTCAATAATCCTTCAAATTGGCAGGCAGATAAGTTTTATCAATAACATCACCATCCGTAGAGACGCAATGCTTTGCATCTCCCGCCGGACAGGTAATTTTGTTTGCTTGTGCCGACAGGGATTTGCATGAATTGATATAATGCGGCCTGCCTTTATGTTATTTACTTGTCAGCGGGAGACGCAATGCATTGCGTCTCTACATACGGCCTTGTAAAATTATTTTCTCCACCCACATCCCACAAAAACCCTTTTAAATCAGCTAAACATAAAATCTATACCGTATACCCAAACAGTCCCTTTTTACGGGTGGTTGGGGGCAAACTTTAGCTTTGTTTTAGTCGTTAGATAGGTGTAAACCGCTAACAAATATGAGTACTTTATTAACTGATGTATCCGCAGGATATAATTTTTCGACTGACGACAACCAGGCCATGGTGGCGCAAATGGCGCGCGATTTTGCCGAAAAAAACATTCGCCCGCACGTAATGGAATGGGACGAGGCGCAAACTTTCCCCGTAGAACTTTTTAAAAAATTGGGTGAACAAGGCATGATGGGCGTGCTGGTGCCCGAAGAATATGGCGGCTCGGGCTTTGGATATTTTGAATATGTAAGTGTTATTGTTGAAATAGCCAAGGTATGCGGATCCATCGGCTTATCTGTCGCCGCGCATAACTCGCTTTGTACCGGCCATATCCTGGCCGTGGGTACACATGAGCAAAAACTAAAATGGTTGCCAAAGCTGGCGTCCGGCGAATGGATAGGGGCATGGGGACTGACCGAAGCCAATACGGGCTCTGATGCTTTGCACATGTCAACTACCGCTGTATTAGATGGCGATAGCTACATTATCAACGGATCAAAAAACTGGATTACCCACGGTAAAAGCGGTGATGTTGCGGTTGTGATGGTGCGCACCGGCGCGCAGGGCGACTCGCACGGCATATCGGCTATTGTGATAGAAAAAGGTACGCCGGGATTTACTCACGGCAAAAAAGAAAACAAACTTGGCATGCGCGCTTCTGAAACTACGGAGCTGATATTTGACAACTGCCGCGTGCCTAAAGAAAACTTACTGGGACAAGAAGGACAAGGCTTTTTGCAGGCCATGACGGTTTTAGATGGGGGGCGCATCTCCATCGCCGCGCTGTCATTGGGCATTGCCAAGGGGGCTTTTCAAGCTGCCGTTGCTTATTCTAAAGAGCGCAAACAGTTTGGGCAGCCTATATCAAATTTTCAGGGAATCTCCTTTAAGCTGGCCGATATGGCTACCGAGATTGAAGCATCAGAATTGCTGATTATGCAGGCTGCCGATCTGAAGAATCGACATCTGCCCGTTACCAAGCAATCAGCCATGGCTAAATATTTCGCGTCAGAAACCGCGGTAAGGTGTGCTACAGAAGCTATACAGATTTTTGGAGGCTACGGCTACACCAAAGATTTCCCGGTAGAGAAATACTATCGCGACGCTAAGCTTTGCACCATAGGCGAGGGCACGTCTGAGATACAAAAGGTAGTGATAAGCAGGGAGATATTACGGTAAAACAATAGCAGACTTACGAAGTTTTGAAAATTTCGCAAGTCTGTTATTTAGTATTGTTATCCACCGAAGGTATAAAAAACGCTTAAGGCTAATCCACTGTTTACAAACCTGAAATTGAAATTTTGGCTGCCGGCATAATTATTACGGTTAGCATTACTTGTTTTACTGCTTGAGTAATTTAAATCGGCAATATTTGCTGCTATACCGAACCGTGGGGTTGGGTACTATACAAGGTCAAAGTTACCCCCTACATTGTAGCTGGTATATTTACTACCATAACTTGTACCGGGTATATAATTATAGTCTTGTTTGCCCCACTGATAGCCTGCGTAAGGCCCTGTTCTGAAACCAATTTTATTTTGATACAAAACGTATTTTCTAAAATATGCACTTACCCCAAATGAATTGGTTTTGGCTTCGTTGAAATTGGTAGTAGGGAAACTGTAATAATCATTAGTTTGCCGGTTGTAAGTGTAAGATAAAGCGCCACCTAATTCTAAATCGTCGGCTATGAAATAGCCGTAGCTTGGCCCGATATTGGCAAAAGTTGATTTGGATACCTGATCAGCCGGATAAGCTGTAGCAGAATTAAGGTTACCATTTGAATTGGTGCTATGTTGATAGATGCCACTAAGCCCAAAATTTTGTTTTCCTTTTTGCGTTTGCGCGTTTACAAATTGCCCGGCAAGTAACATTGCCGCAGCCAGTGCGAGAGTTTTTTTCATGTGATAAAGTGTTTAAATATGAGCACTGATAACGGCAGAAATTTTGTCTTATTTCATCGTTTAAACAAAATCAGCGCACATTTTTAATAAATTTTATCCCGCAAAATAAAGATGTTAAAAGCCCGTTTTTATTGGCTTTTTGTTGCACATTCGCTACTATACGTATCCACTCACACCATCGTCCTAAAAGTCAGGTTAACCCTGGGCGCAGTTACCTTTTTAGATTTTGGCAAACTATGCAGCCAATGCGTCTGCGTGGTGCCTTTCATAACCAGTAAACTGCCGTGTGCCAGCATGAGCGCTACGGGGTGTTTGCTTACGCGATGCTTAAGCGCGAATTTACGCTCGGCGCCAAAACTGAGCGACGCGATGGAGGTGTCTTTCCCCAATGCTTTTTCATCGTCGCTGTGCCAGGCCATGCCTTCATCGCCGGTGTGATACAGGTTAAGCAGGCACGAGTTGTATTGCTGCCCTGTTAGTTGTTCTACCAGTGCTTTAAGTTCCAGCAACTCTTTGGTCCAGCCCAGGGCGTGTTTGGTAGTGTTTGAGTAGGTGTAGCTGTAACCTTCGTCGCCATACCAGGCCACTTTGCGTTTGGTAATAATGTGACGGCCGAAAATAACGGCCTCATCGTTTTTCCACTGGATGGTGTCCAGCAGTATATCGCGGTAACGGTCAGCCCGCGCCGTATCCACAACCTGGCCGTAGTAATTTGTAATTCCGTCGTAGGGTAGTATGTTGTCCTTGCTATTTGTTGTAAATAGTGCCATATTTTGCCAATTAAATTGTTCTTTTTTTGTGGGCGAAGGCTGGGGTTTTACTAAGTTTTCAGCCTTCCATTCTTTATATTTGCCGGGTAAACACTGGCCACATGGACGGTAGCCCGCGTTAATAGCTTCGTCCTCGTCCTTGAAAAAAATCCGGTTCTCTGGGTTTATCCGTTTGCCGGCTTTGCAGGTTAACGTACCGTATATTTTATTTTTGCGATATCCGGCCAGGCTTATGTCGCCTTTAATAATCAAAGCCTGCAAAGCGCGGAAATGTGTGAAAGGTTTATCGCCTAAATCTGTATGATTGATCATGCCTTAATAGTTTGGTTCGGCTATTTGAGTTGGAGCGGATTAGGTCAAGCGGCTGAAGAGGGCTTTCGAGCGAAAAGCCTGATCCTAACCTCGATTTTCAGCCCTTCTGTCTTGTTTCATCTCAATACAAGCCTGTTTTATAATAATTTGATTAATAGGTAATTAAAGTTCTTTTACACAGAAAATAGATGACCTAAAAGTTGTTGCATTGTGGCGCTTTGCAAAATGCTTTATATCAGTGAATTAGATCAAAATCTTGTTTCATTTTGTTTCACGCCGTTTTTGTAAATTATTATATATCAGTAAGTTAATCAAAAATCTTGTGTCACTTGTTTCATCTGTATCACACACTCGTGAAACAAACAACGCTATACCTCTGCAAAAGCCTTCGCCGCTTCCCAGCCTAGCATAGCGCTTTTGCGCTGGCTGCCCCAATGATATTGCCCGGTTTCGCCGGTGGAGCGGATAACCCTGTGGCAGGGGATAAGGAAGGCCACCGGGTTAGCGCCTACCGCCGACCCAACTGCACGGCTGGCATTCGGGTTTTGCAGGTTGGCTGATAGGCCCCCATAGGTAACCAATGCGCCAACCGGCACCTTCAGCAAAGTCTCCCAAACCTTAAGCTGAAAGGGGGTGCCTTTAAGGTGTAGTTTGATGTCCTGCAGCTTGCTCCGGTCTTGCGTAAAGATGTAGAGCGCGTTCTGCTGTATAGCATCAACAAACTGGTGGTAGTTGGCGTTGGGGAACAGCCTGTGCAACGCGGCGAATGCGTCATCGTTACTGCCATCAACAAAGGCCATATAACAAATGCCCCTGGCTGTTGATGCTACAATGATGGTACCGAAGGTGCTCTCGGCAAAGCTGTAGTTGATGTCCAGCTGCTCGCCGCCATTCTTGTAGTCGCCCGGTGTCATGCCTTCAATCTTGATGAACAGGTCGTGCAAACGGCCCGTGCCCGACAGGCCGGTATTAAGAGCAGCATCAAACAGCGATGCCTGCCTATCCTTCAAGATGCTCTTAGCGTGCTCGATACTCAGGTATTGCAAGAACTGCTTGGGTGTTACGCCGGCCCAATCCTTAAACATACGCTGAAAGTGGAAGGGGCTGAGGTTTACATGTTCGGCAGCCTGCTCGAGGGTGGGTTGTTGCTTATAGTTTAGCTTCAGATAGGCTATGGCCTGTGCTATGCGGTTGTAATCGATTTGGTTCTGCGTGTCCATGATAGTTATCATTTAATAGCACAAATGTACTGCCTTGCAGAACAACGCCAAACCCGTTTCTTGCGGAGTTTACAGCGACGCTGTGTCGTCTATAGGGATGGAGAACCAAAAGTTACTGCCATTGCCCACGGTGCTGTCTACGCCTATCTTGCCGTTGTGCCGGTTAATGATCTCTGAGCTAATGTATAACCCTAAGCCCAAGCCCGAAAACTGGTGTCCAAAGGCGTCAACACGGTAATAACGGTCAAATAAATGCGGCAGCTTCTGCGGGTTGATACCGATGCCAAAATCGCGCACGCAAACGGTGGCGCGGTCATCATCATGCATAACCGTTATCTCTATCCGCTTTGATGATGGCGAGTACTTGATAGCATTGCCCAGGAGGTTGATCATCACCTGGTCAATACGCCGGTAATCGGCGTAAATCATCAATTCCTCATCGCCCAAAAACACAAACTCGTACTCGTTAACCGGGTTGATATGGTCGCAGCAATCCTTAATCAGTTCTACAAGGTCAAAGCGGTTAATGTTGAGCGATAGCTGGCCCTGCTGTATTTTGGTCACATTAAGCAGGTCGTCAAGTAAATGAATCAGCTTACCCAGGTTGTTGCTGGCTTTGTTTACGAACATCGGGACTTTGTCTGATGCGGGGTCAGTCTTTACCAACTTCTGTAGTATCTGCATAGATGCACTGAGCGAGGTGATAGGCGTCTTAAGCTCATGGCTGGCCACACTTATAAACTCGTCTTTACGCAACTGTAGCTGATACTCTTCGGTAACGTCCTGCAGTATCCCGCTAAACTGGTGTGCATTGCCTTCGGCATCGAATTTAGCGCGACCGGTGGCTTCAACAATTCGTTTTTTGCCCTCGCGATCCTGTAGGGTATATATGATGTTATAATTGCCGTCTGACCCTTTTTCTAATGCTTTTTCAATAGCTGCGGATACCCGGTCGCGGTCTTCTGGCATCATCGCGGCAAGGGCAATGTCAGGGTTAATCTCTTCATGCTCTTCCAAACCAAACCATTGTTTAAGGCGCGGATTGCCAAGAAAGGTATTGGTAGTTGGGTTGAAGTCCCAAGTGCCCAGATCGGCAGCCTCTATAGCAAACTCAAGCTCCTTTTTGGCTGATTCGATATTACCGAACGATGCGACTTTATCGGTGGTTTCGCTGCATATAACCATCACGGCGGCCGGGTTGCCGGTTTCATCAACTACCTTGCTATAGCTAAATGTCCAGTAAACATCTTCTAGTTTATCGTTTCTATATATAGGTAGTAGTTGGTCCTCGTGCCAGGCAGCGTCACCATCGCTCAATACATTATCAATAATGGGCTTTATAAAAGGCCAGATCTCTTGCCAGCAATCCTCACCGCGCTGGCCAAGTGCTGTAGGATGCTTCCCGTTATTGCCCAAACTTGGGCGATAAGCATCGTTATAAAACTGTATCAAATCGGGCCCCCAAAACAAAAACATCGGGAACTTAGCGTTCAGTATAATACTAAGCGTGGTTAATAAGCTTTGCGACCATCCCTGGGGATGCCCTAAGGGGGTTGAGCTCCAGTTAAATTCGCGGATAAGCTGCCCCATTTCGCCACCACCTTTTAAGTAATTGGTGTATGATGCCTTGGTGCCGGTGTCTGTACTCATTTAATAATAGGGTAGTTGTTGTTTTGGAGGGGTAAATATCGATAGTTAAACAGGAATGGTGTAAAAAGGTTTGGCAGATGTGTTGGGATCTGACTTATTTCTAAAAAACCTATTTGTAAATCAAAACATTATATCTACATTTGCCCTCCCTGAAAGGAGGTATATTGGAATTATGATCATTATCAACGTTAAAGAAGGCGAATCATTAGACAAAGCATTAAAACGCTTTAAGAAGAAATTTGAGAAAACCGGTGTGTTGCGCGAACTACGCAGCCGTCAGGCATTCGAAAAGAAATCTGTATCTCGTCGTCACGAGATCAAGCATGCCATTTACAAACAAAACATGAACCTTGAAACAACTGTTTAATTCTTTGTAAAAAGAAATTCAGTTTTTCTTGTAGACATATATAAAACTATTTGTACATTCATTTTACTGAATGCGCAAATAGTTTTTATGTTTTTAAGCCGCTTTATACAATATATTCAATTCGAAAAACGGTATTCACCGCATACTGTATCTGCCTATCGGTCAGATCTTGAACAGTTCATCAGTTTTCTTAATTATCCTGATGAAACCGTAACGCACCCCAACCAAATTACGCACCACCTGATACGCAACTGGATGGTTGAGCTAATGAGTCAGCAGCTTATCCCGCGCTCTGTTAATAGAAAAGTTGCCACCCTGCGCAAATACTTTAAGTTTTTAGTGCAAGAAGGGGAGCTTACTGTAAATCCAGCATCAAAAATAAATACGCCGAAAGTACCAAAGCACTTA
This sequence comes from Mucilaginibacter antarcticus, assembly GCF_042686155.1. Lineage (NCBI taxonomy): Bacteria > Pseudomonadati > Bacteroidota > Sphingobacteriia > Sphingobacteriales > Sphingobacteriaceae > Mucilaginibacter > Mucilaginibacter antarcticus. The sequence continues at coordinate 83,149 of NZ_JBHUON010000009.1, forward strand.
CCGGTTGTTATTGAAACCGACAAACTGGTTGCCGCCCTTGATAATGATCAGGCCGATACTTTTAAAACGGTGCGCAGTAAACTCATTATTGAGATGCTGTTTGGTACCGGCATGCGCCTGGCAGAGCTACTGGGTGTTAAAGAGGCTGATGTAAACTATTACGACGGAACGGTGAAAGTTTTAGGCAAACGTAACAAAGAACGCATTATCCCCACAAACCACGAACTGCGGACATTGTTACTGAAATACAGCGCGTTAAAGAAAAGTGAAAATTTCAGTAACAATTCATCAACATTGATCGTTACTGATAAAGGGGTAAATGCATATCCAAAACTTATTTATCTAACGGTGCAGCATTATTTATCAAACATATCAACCCAAAGCAAAAAAAGCCCGCATGTGTTAAGGCACACGTTTGCTACCAGCTTGCTAAACGCTGGCGCTGATCTGAATGCGATAAAAGAATTGCTTGGCCATGCTAACCTGAGTGCTACCCAAATTTATACGCATAATTCTGTTGAAAGATTAAAGTCTATTTACAAACTAGCCCATCCAAAGGCATAAAAAGGAGGAATCATGAAAATTACAGTGCAATCAATTCATTTTACTGCAGACAAGGGATTATTAGAATTTATACAGCGCAAGGCAGACAAGCTGGATACGTTTCATGATAGTATTATAAGCGGAGAGGTTTATTTAAAGCTTGAGAACGTAGACAACGAAGCAAATAAAATTAGTGAATTTAAGTTGCGCCTGCCGGGCAATGTGCTTTTTGCAAAAGAGCAATGCAAAACTTTTGAAGAGGCGACCGACCTTGCTATAGAAAGCTTGCGCAAGCAAATAGCTAAGCATAAAACTAAGAAAGAAATTGCCGCCGAAGAGGTGAGGAAAGTTGTACTAGCTTCGGACGAAGAAGAGTTTTAAATTATTTAGATAAAATTATAAGAAAAGCCGACGACCCTAAAGTGGTTGCCGGCTTTTTTGTTATCTATTTTAATCAATTTTGTTAGCCTCAAAAATCCTTTCCTGCTGTAAATCAGCCATAAAAAATCTGTAAAATCCGGGTCCCCAAACTCTGTTACTTTTTTTTAGAAAAAAATTTTGTTAGGGAGTATTTATTTGTAAATTTGCAATCCCTTTCAGAGAGGTGTGTAACGCACTTCATCAACTAGAGGGAAGGTTCTTTAAAATAAATATTTTCAACCCTGATAAATTAATTGCATCTTCGCCGATCAATTATTTGGATGGTCTACGTGACCAAACATAAATCAAGGTATAAAATAAGCCTCCTTAGCTCAGCTGGTAGAGCGACTGACTTGTAATCAGTAGGTCATTGGTTCGATCCCGATAGGAGGCTCTGTTAATTTCGGAAGAGTGGTGTTTAGCTTCAACTTTGAACAGCATAAATCCGAAATCAACAAACGGGGGGATACCAGAGCGGTCAAATGGGACGGACTGTAAATCCGTTGCTTCGGCTACGAAGGTTCGAATCCTTCTCCCCCCACATTTTAAGTAAGCAGTTTGCGGTAGCAGCCGGTAGTTTAACTACCGGCTGAAACTGTAAACTGCAAACTTATTTTAAGCGGAAGTAGCTCAGTTGGTAGAGCGATAGCCTTCCAAGCTATAGGTCGAGAGTTCGAACCTCTTCTTCCGCTCTATAAAGGTTGGCAGTACACGGTTCGCAGTGGATAGTTTAATAACTTCAAACTGAAAACTTTGCACTTAAGACTAGAAAACAAGCCGACGTAGCTCAGGGGTAGAGCACTTCCTTGGTAAGGAAGAGGTCATGGGTTCAAATCCCATTGTTGGCTCAGCGTTAATAAACGTTATTAAGAAAAGAATATAAATTAACCTACAAATAATTAAATAAATCATGGCAAAAGAAAAGTTTGACCGCAGTAAACCGCATTTAAACATCGGTACAATCGGTCACGTTGACCACGGCAAAACAACTCTTACAGCGGCTATCACTAAAGTATTAGCTGACGCGGGTTTTTCAGAAGCTCGTTCATTCGATTCAATCGACTCAGCTCCTGAAGAGAAAGAACGTGGTATTACTATTAACACAGCTCACGTTGAGTATTCAACAGCTAAACGTCACTACGCACACGTTGACTGTCCGGGTCACGCGGATTATGTGAAAAACATGGTTACTGGTGCTGCTCAAATGGACGGTGCTATCATCGTGGTTGCTGCAACAGACGGTCCGATGCCACAAACTCGCGAGCACATCCTTTTGGCTCGTCAGGTAGGTGTACCTTCATTAGTTGTATTCATGAATAAAGTGGATATGGTTGATGATCCCGAATTATTAGAATTAGTAGAAATGGAAATCCGTGAGCTACTTTCATTCTATGATTTCCCTGGTGATGATATCCCTGTAATTCAAGGCTCAGCTTTGGGTGGCTTAAATGCTGATCCGAAATGGGTTGGTAAAATCATGGAATTGATGGATGCTGTAGATAACTACATTCCAATTCCTCCACGTTTAACAGAGCTTCCATTCTTGATGCCTGTTGAGGACGTATTCTCGATCACTGGTCGTGGTACTGTTGCAACTGGTCGTATCGAGCGTGGTGTGATTAACTCTGGTGAGCAGGTTGATATATTAGGTATGGGTGCTGAGAACTTGAAATCAACCGTAACAGGTGTTGAGATGTTCCGCAAGATACTTGACCGTGGCGAAGCTGGTGACAACGTAGGTTTATTATTACGTGGTATTGAAAAAACTGATATCCGTCGTGGTATGGTTATTTGCAAACCAGGTTCTGTTAACCCACACACTGATTTCAAAGCAGAAGTTTACGTATTATCAAAAGCAGAAGGTGGCCGTCACACGCCGTTCTTTAACAAATACCGTCCGCAATTCTATTTCCGTACAACAGACGTTACAGGTGAAATTACCTTGAACGAAGGTGTTGAAATGGTTATGCCAGGTGATAACGTTACCATCAACGTAAAATTGATCAACGCTATTGCAATGGAAAAAGGCTTACGTTTCGCTATCCGTGAAGGTGGCAGAACAGTAGGTGCTGGCCAGGTAACTGAAATTGTTGCTTAATTTCAACCCCTTAAAGGGAAATAAAAACGGTTAATTTTTTTGTAAAGTACCCCGGCGTAATGCCAGGGTACTTTATCAATATTATAATGTTCCTTCAGGAGATTGAAGGTTTACACGGGAATAGTTCAACGGTAGAATAGAGGTCTCCAAAACCTTTGATCAGGGTTCGAATCCTTGTTCCCGTGCATAATAGCAAACAATAAAGAATGGCTAACGTATCTGAATATTTAAAAGACTCTTACATCGAGCTTACCCAAAAAGTAACCTGGCCAACCTGGCGCGAGTTACAAAGCAGCGCGGTTTTGGTATTGATAGCGGCAGTTATTATTGCCATGCTTATATTTGGTATGGATCAGCTAATTGGCCTTTTGCTTAACAAGTTTTATAGTTCACTAGCTTAATATTAAATAAGAATGGGTGATCAATTGAAATGGTATGTTGTGCGCGCCATAAGCGGTAAAGAGAAAAAGGTAAAACAATATGTTGATGCTGAAGTCTCTCGCTTAGGTATAAGTCATTTAGTGCCTCAGGTTTTAATACCTACAGAGAAGTACTACCAAATGCGCGACGGAAAAAAGATAGCTAAAGAGCGTAACTATTTTCCGGGTTATGTGCTAATGGAAGCGCAGTTAGATGGTGAGCTTGAGCACATTATCAAAAACATAAACAGCGTTATTGGTTTCTTAGGTGATAAGGCCGGCAACGCTATCCCTTTACGCCAGGCAGAAGTTAACCGTATTTTAGGTAAGGTTGATGAGATGACAGCACAAGGCGAAACCATGAATGTTCCATATTACGTTGGCGAAAACGTTAAGGTAATGGATGGTCCTTTCAATGGCTTTAGCGGCGTGATAGAAGAGGTTAACGAAGAGAAAAAGAAACTCAAAGTAATGGTAAAGATATTCGGTCGTCGTACGCCGCTCGAGTTGAATTACATGCAGGTAGAGAAAGAATAGTTTTATTTCGGAGCTTTTACAAAAAGCCCCGGATTTTATATAAACAAAGACATTGGGTGTCACAACCTGATAAAAAATGTTACTTAGCTTCCACTTTATAACATTGATAATTAAATAACAAAGCAAAATGGCAAAAGAAGTCGGTGCGATGGTTAAGCTGCAAGTAAAAGGCGGCGCCGCAAATCCATCACCTCCAATTGGCCCAGCATTGGGTGCAAAAGGGGTAAACATCATGGAGTTTTGCAAGCAGTTCAATGCACGTACCCAGGACAAACCTGGTAAAGTGTTGCCTGTACTTATTACTGTCTACGTAGACAAGTCATTCGATTTTATCATTAAAACACCTCCTGTAGCTATCCAATTATTGGAAGTATCAGGTTTAAAAGGTGGTTCGGCAGAGCCAAACCGTAAAAAAGTTGCCAATGTAAATTGGGATCAGGTTGAAACTATTGCCAAAGATAAAATGGTTGATTTAAATGCGTTTACATTAGAGTCAGCCATGAAAATGGTAGCAGGTACTGCCCGCAGCATGGGGATAACCGTATCAGGTACGGCACCCTGGAATTAATTAAATTTATACAAATCAGTTTAAGACAGTGGCTAGATTAACAAAAAATCAAAAAGTGGCGCTCTCCAAAATTGAGGCTAATAAATCATACACATTAGAAGCTGCATCATCTTTAGTTAAAGAATTAACTTTAACCAAATTTGATTCATCAGTTGATATAGATGTGCGTTTAGGTGTTGACCCCCGTAAAGCCAATCAAATGGTACGTGGTATTGCAACATTGCCTCATGGAACCGGAAAAACTGTACGTGTATTAGTTCTTTGTACTCCGGATAAGGAGCAAGAAGCTAAAGATGCAGGTGCAGATTTTGTAGGTTTGGACGACTATATCGCCAAGATTGAAGGTGGATGGACTGATGTTGACATTATCATCACAATGCCAAGTGTTATGGCTAAAGTAGGTAGATTAGGCCGTGTGCTTGGTCCGCGTAACTTAATGCCTAACCCTAAGTCAGGTACAGTAACTACAGACGTAGCTAAAGCTGTAACTGAGGTAAAAGGTGGTAAGATCGATTTCAAGGTTGACAAAACCGGTATCATCCATACCTCAATAGGTAAAGCATCTTTCCCTGCTGAAAAAATTTATGAGAATGCATTAGAAGTATTGCAGGTTATCTCTAAATTAAAACCATCATCAGCAAAGGGAACATATTTTAAGAGCATTCATATCTCTTCAACTATGTCTCCGGGGATAACAGTAGAAACAAAATCAGTAGCGGGAATTTAATCATGAATAAAGAAGAAAAACACGACCTTGTTCTTGCCCTCTCTGAACAAATGAAGGAATTTGGTAATTTTTATATTACCGATACTTCAGAGTTAACAGTTGCAAAAATCAACAACATCCGTCGTCAATGTTTCGACAGCGACATTACGATGAAAGTGGCAAAAAATAGCTTGATTAAAAAAGCTATGGAGGCGGCCGGCGGTGATTACACAGCAATGTTTGACGTTTTAAAAGGTTCATCATCTATACTTTTCTCAAAATCAGCAACTGCCCCGGCGAAGCTGATTAAGAAGTTGAGAAAACAAGGTAACAAACCAATTTTAAAAGCAGCTTACATTGACTCAGCAATATTTGTTGGCGATGAACAATTAGATACATTGATCAAATTGAAATCGAAAGAACAATTAATTGGCGAGATCATCGGACTATTGCAATCACCAGCGAAAAATGTTATATCTGCTCTACAATCAGGCGGAAACACATTGGCAGGATTAGTTAAAACATTACAAGAAAGAGGTTAATTCAGACACCTTAAAGTTTGATATTAAAATACAAAGCATTAAAGTAAAAAACATAATATAATGGCGGATTTAAAAGCATTTGCTGAACAGTTGGTAAACTTGACAGTAAAAGAAGTAAACGAATTAGCTCAGATCTTAAAAGACGAGTATGGCATTGAGCCAGCTGCTGCAGCTGTTGCTGCTGCACCTGCTGCTGGTGGTGGCGATGACGCTCCTGCTGCTGCTGCTGAGCAAACAGCATTTGACGTTATCCTGAAAGAAGCAGGTGGCTCAAAATTAGCTGTTGTTAAATTAGTAAAAGACTTAACAGGTTTAGGTTTGAAAGAAGCTAAAGATCTTGTTGACGGTGCACCTAAAGAAGTTAAAACTGGTGTAACTAAAGAAGAAGCTCAATCTTTAAAATCTCAATTAGAAGAAGCCGGAGCAGTAGTTGAGGTTAAATAATTAACCACTACCCGTATAGCATCAGACTCCGACCTATAAATGGTCGGGGTCTATTGCTGTTTATAAAGGTTTGATAATAGATTTGAGACAGTTATATGAGATATGAGATCCTCAACTGTTTGCAAATTGGCGAATGTCAAGCAATATTTTTTCAAGAATATCTCATATCTCAGTGCCCAAAAGCTCAAGTCTTAAAAAGTTAAATTAACTAAAATTAAAATACCTTGGCAAACAACAAAAATCAAAGAGTAAACTTTGCAACCAGCAGAAAGGTACTTGATTACCCCGATTTTCTGGATGTGCAGTTGCAATCTTTCCAGGAATTTTTTCAATTAGAAACTACTTCAGACAACCGTCATAAAGAGGGCTTGTACAAAGTGTTTGCCGAAAACTTTCCGATCTCAGATTCAAGAAACATCTTCGTCCTGGAGTTTCTTGATTATTTCATTGATCCGCCACGTTACGATATACGCGAGTGTATTGAACGCGGATTAACTTACAGTGTACCGTTAAAAGCAAAACTTCGCTTGTCATGTAATGATGCTGAGCACGAAGATTTTGAAACCATTGTGCAAGATGTTTATTTGGGTACCATCCCTTACATGACACCTAAAGGTACATTTGTTATTAACGGTGCTGAACGTGTAATTGTATCGCAATTACACCGTTCACCAGGTGTGTTCTTTGGCCAAAGCCGCCACACTAACGGTACAAAATTGTATTCAGCCCGTGTTATCCCATTCAAGGGTTCATGGATCGAGTTTGCTACAGACGTTAACAACGTAATGTATGCTTACATTGACCGTAAAAAGAAATTCCCGGTAACTACCTTACTACGTGCCATTGGTTATGATTCTGATAAAGATATATTAGAATTGTTTGAACTGGCCGACGAAGTTAAAGTTAGCAAGTCAGGTCTTAAAAAATTCATCGGCCGTAAATTGGCTGCCAGAGTTTTAAAGAAATGGGTTGAAGACTTTGTGGATGAGGATACCGGTGAAGTTGTTTCTATTGATCGTAACGAAATTATCCTGGAGCGCGAAACCGTGTTAGAAGATGATCATATTGACATGATCATTGATGCCGGTGTTAAAACCGTCATCTTAAACAAAGAAGATGCTGCTACCAGCGGTGATTACACCATTATATACAATACCTTACAAAAGGATACTTCAAACTCAGAGAAAGAAGCGGTTGAGCATATCTACCGTCAATTACGTAACGCCGAACCACCTGATGAGGAAACTGCTCGTGGTATCATTGATCGTTTGTTCTTCTCTGATAAACGTTATGACCTTGGTGATGTAGGCCGCTATCGTATTAATCGTAAGCTGAAATTAAATACATCAGACGAGACCAAAGTTTTAACCAAGCAAGATATTATTGCGATTGTTAAATATCTGATCAAATTAATCAACTCAAAAGCTGAGGTGGATGATATTGATCACTTGTCTAACCGTCGTGTGCGTACCGTAGGCGAGCAGTTATATGCTCAATTTGGTGTTGGTTTAGCACGTATGGCCCGTACCATCCGTGAGCGTATGAATATCCGTGACAACGAGGTATTTACACCAACCGACCTGATCAACGCACGGACATTATCATCTGTGATCAACTCGTTCTTCGGAACAAACCAGTTGTCACAGTTTATGGACCAAACCAATCCACTGGCAGAGATTACGCACAAGCGTCGTCTGTCAGCCTTAGGCCCCGGCGGTCTGTCGCGTGAGCGTGCAGGCTTTGAGGTTCGTGACGTTCACTATACCCACTACGGTAGGTTGTGTACTATTGAGACTCCCGAAGGACCGAATATTGGTTTGATATCATCACTTTGTGTACATGCTAAGATCAATAACTTAGGCTTTATCGAAACACCGTACAAACGTGTTGTTAATGGTATAGTACAGGTTAATGAGGACGTTATTTACCTATCTGCAGAAGATGAAGATGGTAAAACTATTGGCCAGGCAAATGCGCATTATGATGATAAAGGTGTATTTGAATTGCCTAAAGTAAAAGCCCGTTTTGAAGGTGACTTCCCGATCATTGATCCGGAGAAACTGGATTTGATGGACATTGCTCCAAATCAGATCACGTCAATCGCAGCATCATTGATTCCGTTTTTGGAGCATGATGATGCTAACCGTGCCTTGATGGGTTCAAACATGCAACGCCAGGCCGTACCTTTGTTACGCCCTGAAGCGCCAATTGTTGGTACCGGTTTGGAAGGTCGCGTGGCGAAAGATTCTCGTACGCTGATCAACGCCGAAGGCGATGGTATAGTTGAGTACGTGGATGCAAACCAGATAGTAATTAAATATGATCGTAACGAATTGGACCGTTTGGTTTCTTTTGAAGGCGATTCAAGAAGTTATATCTTAACTAAGTTTAAGAAAACCAACCAGAGTACCACGATCAACCTTAAGCCAATTGTTAAAAAAGGCGAACGCGTTGAAAAAGGACAAGTGCTTTGCGAAGGTTATGCAACACAAGATGGCGAGTTAGCCTTAGGACGTAACCTTAAAGTGGCTTTCATGCCTTGGCAAGGTTACAACTTTGAGGATGCGATTGTAATCTCTGAGCGCGTAGTATCTCAAGATATCTTTACTTCACTTCACGTAGAAGAGTTTGAGTTAGAGGTGCGTGATACTAAACGTGGAGAAGAGGAATTGACACCTGATATCCCTAACGTATCTGAAGAAGCTACTAAAGACCTTGACGAAGACGGTATCATCCGTGTAGGTGCCGAGGTTAAAGAAGGCGATATCCTGATAGGTAAGATCACTCCAAAAGGAGAGTCAGACCCATCACCGGAAGAGAAATTATTACGTGCCATATTTGGTGATAAAGCGGGTGATGTTAAAGATGCGTCTTTAAAAACTCCTCCTTCAATCGCTGGTGTTGTAATTGATACTAAATTGTTCTCTCGTGCTAAGAAAACTACTAAGGCAGAAGAAAAAGCACAGATTGAAAAATTAGATATCAAACACGATAAAGCGACAAAAGATCTTAAAAATACTTTGATTGAAAAGTTATTTGAGATAGTAAACGGCAAAACATCACAAGGTGTTAGCAATGTATACAAAGAGCTTTTGGTGCCTAAGGGCGTTAAATTTACTCAGAAAATTTTAACAGAGTTACCTTACGAAAACATCAACCCAACTAAATGGACCACTGATGATGAGAAGAACGACCTGATAAAATTATTGCTTCATAACTATAACATTAAGTTAAATGAAGAGCTGGGCGCTTACCGTCGTGACAAATTTGCTATCAGCGTAGGTGATGAATTGCCATCAGGTATAGTTCAAATGGCTAAAGTTTACATCGCTAAAAAGCGTAAGCTTAAAGTGGGTGATAAAATGGCGGGCCGTCACGGTAACAAGGGTATTGTAGCACGTATTGTGCGTGACGAGGATATGCCTTTCTTAGAAGACGGAACACCAGTTGATATCGTGTTGAACCCACTGGGTGTACCATCACGTATGAACTTGGGCCAGATCTATGAAACTGTTTTAGGCTGGGCTGGTAAAGAGCTGGGCATTAAATTTGCTACCCCAATTTTTGATGGTGCAAGCCACGAAGAGGTTGAGGGTTGGGTTAAAAAAGCAGGCGTACCAGAGTCAGGCCGTACCTATTTATACAATGGCTTAACAGGCGATCGTTTTGACCAGCAGACCACTGTAGGTATTATCTACATGTTAAAACTGGGTCACATGGTTGACGATAAGATGCACGCGCGTTCTATCGGCCCATACTCATTAATTACACAACAGCCATTGGGTGGTAAAGCCCAGTTTGGTGGTCAGCGTTTTGGTGAGATGGAGGTTTGGGCATTGGAAGCATTTGGTGCATCAAACATACTGCAGGAAATATTGACCGTTAAATCGGATGATGTTGTTGGCCGTGCCAAAACTTATGAGGCTATCGTTAAAGGTGAAAACCTGCCAACGCCTTCAGTTCCTGAATCATTCAACGTATTGGTTCATGAATTAAGAGGACTAGGTTTGGATATCACTTTAGAATAATTATTGAATTATTGAGGGATTGAATTATTAATTAGTTCAATCCCTTCAATAAAATGAGTTCAATCATTCAATAATTCAATTATTCAAGAATTAAAACAAAGGAGACTATGTCTTACAAAAAGGATAATAAAATCAAAAGTAATTTTACTACTATCACCATCAGCTTAGCTTCGCCCGAGGCGATTTTGGAGCGCTCAAGTGGTGAAGTTTTAAAACCCGAAACCATTAACTACAGGACTTACAAGCCTGAGCGTGATGGTTTGTTTTGCGAGCGTATTTTTGGTCCGGTTAAAGATTACGAGTGCCATTGCGGTAAATACAAACGTATCCGTTACAAAGGTATCGTGTGCGACCGTTGCGGCGTTGAGGTAACCGAGAAGAAAGTGCGTCGTGAGCGTATGGGCCACATCAATTTGGTGGTACCTGTTGCACACATTTGGTATTTCCGTTCGTTACCAAACAAAATTGGTTACTTATTGGGCCTGCCAACAAAGCGTCTTGATCTGATCATATATTATGAAAGATATGTGGTTATACAAGCCGGTATTAAAGAGTCTGACGGAATCAATAAAATGGATTTCCTGACAGAGGAAGAATACCTGGATATATTAGATACTCTGCCAAAAGAAAACCAATACCTTGACGATAAAGATCCACAGAAATTTGTAGCCAAAATGGGTGCAGAGGCTTTGGAAGAGTTGTTGAAACGTATTGATTTGGACGCGCTTTCGTTTAGCTTGCGCCACCAGGCAGCTACAGAAACTTCACAACAACGTAAAAACGAAGCGTTAAAACGTCTTCAAGTTGTTGAGGCTTTCCGTGGCGCTAAAACACGTATAGAAAACAACCCGGAGTGGATGATCGTTAAGATCGTTCCGGTTATACCGCCAGAGTTGCGTCCGTTAGTACCTCTTGAGGGTGGCCGTTTCGCAACGTCTGACTTAAATGACCTTTACCGTCGTGTAATTATCCGTAACAACCGTTTAAAACGTTTGATAGAGATTAAAGCACCAGAGGTAATTTTACGTAACGAAAAACGTATGTTACAGGAAGCTGTAGATTCGTTATTTGATAACTCACGTAAAGTTAACGCGGTAAAAACTGAAGGTAACCGTGCTTTAAAATCACTTTCAGATATCCTGAAAGGTAAACAAGGCCGTTTCCGTCAAAACTTATTAGGTAAACGTGTGGATTATTCGGCACGTTCTGTAATTGTTGTAGGTCCAAACTTGAAACTACACGAATGCGGTTTACCTAAAGATATGGCTGCCGAGCTGTTTAAACCATTTATCATTCGCAAAATGATTGAACGTGGTGTGGTTAAAACGGTAAAATCTGCTAAAAAGATCGTTGACCGTAAAGACCCACTGGTTTGGGATATCCTGGAGAATGTGTTAAAAGGTCACCCGGTGTTATTAAACCGTGCGCCTACGCTACACAGATTAGGTATCCAATCGTTCCAGCCTAAATTGGTTGAAGGTAAAGCTATTCAATTGCACCCGTTAACTTGTACCGCCTTTAACGCGGATTTTGACGGTGACCAGATGGCAGTACACGTACCACTAGGTAACGCAGCAATATTAGAAGCGCAAGTATTGATGCTTGCATCGCACAACATCTTAAACCCTGCTAACGGTACCCCAATTACGGTACCATCACAGGATATGGTTTTGGGTCTTTACTACATTACTAAAGGCCGCAAAACTGATGCAGACCGTGTTGTTAAAGGCGAAGGCTTAATTTTCTATTCATCAGAAGAAGTAATCATCGCTTACAACGAACGTAAAATTGATTTACACGCGTTTATTAAAGTTAAAACCAACATTAAAGAGAATGATGGAATTATAGTTAATAAAATTATTGATACTACTGTAGGCCGTGTATTGTTCAATGAGCATGTACCGGTTGAAGTTGGTTACATCAATGAGCTATTAACCAAAAAATCACTACGTGACATTATTGGCGAGGTAGTAAAAATTACCGGTATGGCCCGCGCTGCCGCATTCCTTGATGATATTAAGGAGTTAGGTTTCCGTATGGCATTCCAGGGTGGTTTATCATTTAACCTTAAGGATATCAATATCCCTGCTGAAAAAGTAACCCTGATTGCAACTGCTTCTAAACAAGTAGAAGAGGTTATGGGTAACTATAACATGGGTTTCATTACCAACAACGAGCGTTACAATCAAATCATCGATATCTGGACTCGTATTAACAACCGCTTAACCGCGAATGTGATGGACATCCTGAGTAACGACAACCAGGGTTTCAACTCTGTATACATGATGCTTGACTCTGGTGCGCGTGGTTCTAAAGAGCAGATCCGTCAGCTTGCAGGTATGCGTGGTCTGATGGCTAAGCCTCAAAAATCAGGTTCAGGTGGCGAGATTATTGAGAACCCGATTCTTTCAAACTTTAAAGAAGGTTTGTCAGTATTAGAGTACTTTATATCTACTCACGGTGCACGTAAAGGTTTGGCGGATACGGCGTTGAAAACTGCTGATGCTGGTTACTTAACCCGTCGTTTACATGACGTTGCACAGGATATGATTGTTGGTACAGTTGATTGCGGTACTCTAAGAGGTATCTATACAACTGCATTAAAAGATAACGAGGATGTTGTTGAGCCATTATACGATCGTATTTTAGGTCGTACTTCGCTGCATGATGTGTTTGACCCTATCACTAACGAGTTGTTAGTAGCAGCAGGAAATGACATTACTGAAGAGATTGGTAAAACAATTGAAAACTCGCCTTTAGAAGGTATTGAAATACGTTCGGTATTAACTTGCGAAAGCAAGCGTGGCGTTTGTGCACTATGTTACGGCCGTAACCTGGCAAGCGGTAAACGCGTGCAAAAAGGCGAGGCAGTTGGTGTAATTGCTGCACAGTCAATCGGTGAGCCGGGTACACAGTTAACATTACGTACATTCCACGTGGGTGGTACTGCATCAAACATTGCGGCCGAGTCACAATTGAACGCTAAATTTGATGGTATCATCGAGTTTGAAAACGTTCGTACTGTAACTTATCAAACCACAGAAGATGGTGCCGTTGACGTTGTATTAGGTCGTTCTGGCGAGTTCCGTATTGTTGAAGAAGGTAGCAACAAGGTTATTGTTACTAACAACATCCCTTACGGTTCTTACTTATATGTTCAAGATAACACTAAGATCAAAAAAGGCGATCGTATTTGTTCATGGGATCCATATAACGCGGTTATTATATCAGAGTTTGCTGGTGTAGCTCAGTTTGAGGCTGTGTTAGAAGGCATTACTTTCCGTGAAGAGTCTGACGAGCAGACAGGTCACCGTGAAAAAGTAATTATCGATACCAGAGATAAAACTAAAAACCCATCTATCCAGGTAGCTGACAACAAAGGCAACCTGATAAAAGGTTATAACATCCCGGTAGGTGCTCACATTGCAGTAGACGAAGGCGAGAAACTACAAACCGGACAGATCATTGCTAAAATACCACGTTCTACTGGTAAAACGCGAGATATTACCGGTGGCTTACCGCGTGTAACTGAGTTATTTGAGGCACGTAACCCATCAAACCCTGCTGTAGTAACAGAGATTGATGGTGTGGTAACTTTAGGTGGTGTTAAACGTGGTAACCGCGAGATGACTATTGAATCAAAAGATGGTCAGATTAAAAAGTACCTGGTACCGCTTTCAAAACACATCCTTGTACAGGATAATGACTTTGTAAAAGCTGGTATGCCATTGTCTGATGGTTCAATATCTCCTGCTGACATCTTGGCTATTAAAGGCCCGGCTGCGGTGCAAGAGTACCTGGTTAACGGTATACAAGAGGTTTACCGTTTACAAGGTGTGAAGATCAATGACAAGCACTTTGAGGTAATAGTTCACCAGATGATGCAGAAAGTAGCAATCGAAGACGCGGGCGATACCCGTTTCTTAGAAAGAGAAGCTGTTGATAGCTGGGACTTTATGCTAGAGAACGACGACATCTTTGATAAAAAGGTTGTTATGGAACCAGGCGATTCAGACAACCTGAAGGCAGGTCAGATCATATCTCTGAGAAAATTGCGTGACGAAAACTCAATTTTAAAACGTAAAGATTTACAGCTGGTTGAAGTGCGCGATGCTATTGCTGCTACCTCAAGCCCCATTTTGCAAGGTATCACCAGGGCATCATTAGGTACTAAATCGTTTATTTCTGCGGCATCGTTTCAGGAAACAACTAAAGTACTTAACGAAGCTGCAATTGCAGGTAAACGCGATAACATGCTTGGCTTAAAAGAAAACGTTATTGTTGGTCACTTAATTCCGTCAGGAACAGGTTTACGCGAGTACGAAAATATCCGCGTAGGTTCTCAGGAAGAGTTTGATCGCTTAATGGCTTCAAAAGCTGAAGAAGTAGACGCTTAATTTTAAAAAATAATTAATAACAAAGCCTTCCGCAAAAACGGAAGGCTTTTGTATTTTAGCACTATGGAAGAACAACAGGAAAACCAGTTGAATATTGAACTTTCTGAAGAAGTTGCTGAAGGAATTTATTCAAACCTAGCCATCATCACACATTCAAATCAGGAATTTGTATTTGATTTTATACGCATAATGCCGGGCACACCCAAAGCCAAGGTTAAATCGCGGATTATTATTACGCCAGAACATGCAAAGCGCTTACTAACTGCCCTTGAAGACAATATCGAAAAGTACGAAGCTGTAAACGGCCGCATTAAAGTTGGGCAGGAGCCAACAGGTTTTCCCATGAACTTTGGCGGTACAATGGGGCAGGCATAATCGCGCTACTTCTTTAAATCTTTATAACGATATTTGCTGACACAAAAACATATATGCCATTATTCAAGTTTGCAAGCACTAAAAAAGTAAACATTTGTGTGATAGGCGATATCATGCTTGATCATTATATAAACGGATCATGCGAACGAATATCGCCTGAAGCACCGGTACAAGTAGTAGATGTTGTGGCAGATGTTTATAGTTTGGGTGGTGCCGGTAATGTACTTAAAAACTTGCAGGCCTTTGGTTGCAAAGGCTCATTGATAAGTATCAGTGGCAATGATGAAAACAGCAAAATTGTTGACGAAGAACTTGAAAAAATCACCCCAGCTTTTTATCATATGGTGTTAGATGATAGTCGACGGACCACTATAAAAACACGCGTCGTAGTAAACAATCATCAGCTAATAAGGCTAGACCGGGAGGACAAGATATACTGTAACGACAGCATAGCAAACGATTTGTTTGATTTCTTCAAAGCCAGGCTAAATGGCTTAGATGTAGTGATCTTATCAGACTATTGCAAGGGCACCTTAAGTGATAAGTTAGTGGCAGACATTATCAAATTGTGTAATACTAATAACATTATAACTATAGTTGATTCAAAAAACAAGGGTCTTACAAAGTACAAAGGAGTTACGTTGGTTAAACCTAACAAAAAGGAAGCTTCGCTAGCATCAGGTATAAATATTGTTGACGATATTAGCCTTGAGGCTGCATGTAAAAAAATAGCTGATGATACGGCTTGTAAAACAGTTGTAGTAACATTGTCTGAAGCTGGCATAGCGATATATCATAATAACACCTTAACCAAAAAACCAACTAAGGCACTAAGCGTTTTTGATGTAACCGGTGCCGGCGATACAGTTATCGCAGCCCTTGGTTTTGCTTTGGCTAGTGGCTTTGAAATATCAGAGGCCTGTGATTTTGCCAATAGTGCTGCCGCCATTGTTGTAGCCAAATTTGGCAGTGCCGTAGCAACGTTAGACGAGATTAATCAATTAAATAACTAACCGTGGTAAACAGATACGCTACTTTTATCAGTACTATCAATCTTTTGATTGATTACATCATGCTAAATGTTAGCATGTTTATAGCTTATCTGATTATCGATAGGCCCGAAACATGGCTAGCTGATAATAAATACCTGCTAGTTATCCTGGTTTTTAATTTGATCTGGTTATTGTCAACTAATATTACCGGACTTTACGAGCAAGTTTTAAACAAAGATTCGATACTTACTTACCGGGATTTTTTAAAAGCCTACTTACTGTTTATATTCCTGTTATCCTTTGTAATTATTGTGATAGGCATTCAGTCTTATCTGGTAACAAGGCTCTATTTGCTTTACGCGGTTTTTCTATTTGGTTTTTTTGTTGGTGCATGGAAGGTAATATTCCTGGTTATCAGAAAAAATAACAGGGGCATGATTATTAATGATCGTACAATAATAATTGTTGGATCGGGTCGGATAGCTATGGATATATTTCAATATTTTGAAAATCATAAGCATAGCGGCTACCGGGTTTTAGGTTTCTTTGATGACAAGGCTGCACGCGTGGCGGAGATAGGCCTTTATCTGGGCAGCGTTTCTGACGTTATTACTTACACGCTTGAAAACAGCGTGCATGAAATATTTTGCGCTTTGCCAACTTCTGAGTCGAAGCAAATTGAAGATTTGATGCTTGAAGCAGACAAGCATTTAATACGGTTTAAAATTGTGCCCGAATATATCAAGTCGAAGAAATTGATGCAAGTACAAAATTATGACCATATACCCGTTATATCTGTTAGGCCCGAGCCTTTAGAGAGTGTGTTAAATAGGTCGATAAAGCGACTGTTTGATGTCGTGTTTTCATTGTTTGTCATCGTATTTGTTATCAGTTGGCTATTTCCCATTTTAGCGATTATCATTAAGCTCCAGTCAAAGGGACCAGTGTTTTTTACGCAAGTACGTTCTGGTAAAGACAACATTCCGTTTAAATGTTTCAAATTTAGAAGCATGCGTGTAAACAATGATGCGGACCAAAGACAGGCAAGTCGTACAGATGACCGGATAACTCCAATAGGTGCATTTATGCGCAAGACCAGTTTAGATGAATTTCCACAGTTTTTTAATGTATTGATAGGTAGCATGTCTGTAGTAGGCCCAAGGCCGCACATGGTAAGCCATACAGAACGTTACTCGCAGTTGATAGATCAATTTATGGTACGCCACTTTTTAAAACCGGGTATAACCGGTTGGGCGCAAATAAGCGGTTTTAGAGGCGAAACAAAAACAACAGAGGATATGTTGCAACGCGTCGAAGCTGATGTTTGGTATCTGGAAAACTGGTCGTTTTTACTCGATCTGAAAATCATATTCCTAACATTTTGGAATGTAGTTAAAGGTGAGGAGAATGCTTTTTAATATTTAATAACATAATATCTATAATTATAATACGATGGACGTTAACGCTAAGATATATATCGCTGGTCACAGAGGAATGGTTGGATCGGCCATTTACCGTAAGCTTGAGCAAGAAGGTTTTACCAATATTATTACCAAAACTTCGGCTGAGCTTGATTTGCGTAACCAGCAGCAGGTAGCTGATTTTTTTGCCGCCGAAAAACCGGCATATGTATTTCTAGCAGCTGCAAAGGTTGGTGGCATTGTAGCAAACAATACCTATCGCGCCGAGTTTCTGTACGATAATCTCCAAATACAAAACAACGTTATTCACTCTTCATATTTAAGTGGTGTTACCAAATTAATGTTTTTAGGCTCAAGCTGTATATACCCTAAAATGGCCCCCCAGCCGCTTCAGGAAGATTACTTATTAACAGGCTTACTTGAGGAAACCAATGAGCCTTATGCCATAGCTAAGATTGCAGGCATTAAGATGTGCGATGCTTACCGGGCGCAATACGGTTGTAACTATATCTCAGTAATGCCAACCAACCTGTATGGCTATAATGATAATTACCACCCGCAAAACTCACACGTATTACCGGCATTGATAAGGCGTTTCCATGAGGCTAAAATTCAAAATGTACCGGATGTGACCATTTGGGGTACGGGTACTCCAAAACGTGAATTTTTATTTGCAGACGATCTGGCGGCGGCGTGTTTTTATCTGATGCAAAATTATGACGAACCGGGATTGGTAAATATTGGTACAGGCGAAGATCTTGCAATCAAAGATCTGGCGCTATTGGTTAAGGATATTGTTGGTTATACCGGCGAAATAAACTTTGATATCAGCAAGCCAGATGGTACGCCAAGGAAGCTAATGGACGTAAGTAAACTGCACAGTAAAGGATGGAGACATACAATCAACCTACCTGAAGGAATCAAGTTGGCCTATCAAGATTTTTTAACAAAATAAATAATGCTTGATTTAAAATTGCAGCCACCATACCAAATCTTTAGCAAACCCTCGAAAGAGCTTATAGCTATAATTGGTTTAGGTTACGTTGGTTTGCCTCTAGCTGTAGAATTTGCCAAAAAGTATCATGTTAAAGGCTTTGACATTAAACAAAGCAGAATTTCAGAGCTGAAAAACAATCACGATAATACGCTTGAAATCGAATCGGATATTTTATCGGAAGTTCAAAAAAAGCAGCCAAACGCAGGGTTAGCATTTACTTCCGCGGTTGTGGATATCAGCATGTGCAATATTTACATTGTATCTGTTCCCACACCCACCGACAGGCATAATAATCCAGACCTCAGTCTCTTAACAAAAGCCAGCGAAACCATAGCCGCAACGTTGAAGAGAAACGATGTGGTAATATATGAGTCAACAGTTTATCCGGGCGCTACCGAAGAAGTTTGTGTTCCGGTGCTCGAAGAGGTCTCAGGCTTAGTATATAACGTTGATTTTTTTGTCGGCTATTCGCCGGAGCGAATTAATCCGGGGGACAAAATACATACCCTCACCAATATATTGAAGGTAACATCGGGCTCAACTCCCGAGGTTGCGACGTTTATTGACAATCTGTATGCGTCGATCATTCAGGCCGGAACCCATAAAGCACCATCTATAAAAGTCGCCGAGGCGTCAAAGGTTATTGAAAATTCGCAACGGGATATCAATATTGCTTTTGTAAATGAGCTAGCCAAAATATTCAACCTTTTGGATATTGACAGTCATGCCGTGTTTGAAGCAGCGCGCACTAAATGGAATTTTTTAAGCTTTAAACCAGGCCTGGTGGGCGGACATTGTACCGGTGTTGACCCCTATTATCTGGCCCAAAAAGCACAAGAAGTAGGGTATCATCCAGAAATTATTTTGGCTGGGCGCCGGTTAAATGATGGAATGGGTACCTACGTTGCCCTTGAGGTGATCAAATTAATGGTAAAGAGGGATATCCCGGTTAAGAACTCAAATGTTTTAATACTAGGATTTACTTTTAAAGAAAATTGCCCTGATGTAAGAAATACCAGAGTTATAGACATAGTTAAAGTGTTGCATGAATTTGAAGCGGATTGTCAAATCTATGATCCATGGGCTAACCCAAAGGAGGTGTCAGAAAACTACAATGTTGAAACGATAAGCGATTATTCTTTACTAAAAGGAAAATTTGATGCAATTATACTTGCCGTATCACATACTGAATTTATAACATTAAATTATGATGATCTTAAAAAAAATAAACAATCGATAATATACGATATTAAGGGAATATTAAATACCAAAATAATTGATGGGCGATTATAAAAATAGCAATTTATCTGGTATTAGATTTATAAATTGCTAAGTTTGCAAACTTATTGCTGTCAATAATTTATTAAATTATAGCACTTTTTAAAAGAATGAATTATACAAAAAACTCTTTTTTTCTATTTATTGCTTTATGTTTTTGCTTATCATTAACCTCGGCAATGGCCCAAACCGCGCCACCAGTAACGGTAAAATCTGAAGAGGTTAGTGACGGGCAACTTCATGAAATGGCGCAAAAGGCCCGGGAGTCAGGAATGTCCGATGAGCAGGTTAAGCAACAGGCCTTAAAAAAAGGCATGTCTCCAAACGAAGTCAATAAGCTGCAGGATCGAATGAATGTTATAAAGAATCAAAGTAACAAAGAGACTGAGTCAATTAAGAAAGATAAAAATGGCCGCGAAATAGCAGGAGATAATGAAAAGCAAGATGATCCGGAAAACGGCGATAAAAATTCCTCTGGTGGCGGTGGTAAAGGTGGTATAGGTTCGAATATATTTGGTTATGAATTGTTTAATAATAATAACTTAACTTTTGAACCTAATTTACGAATTCCAACCCCACGAAATTACAGATTAGGGCCTGACGATCAATTAATTATAAATGTTTACGGTAACTCTCAAGTCGACTGGCGATTAAATATAAGTCCGGATGGAAATATTCAAATACCGGGGATCGGGTTAGTAAATGTTATAGGTAAAACCATAGAGCAAGCTACCTCCCTTATTGAATCTAAACTGAAAGCTAATAGATATGCTATTGGCAACGGAACAAATGTATCAGTGAGTTTAGGCAACATACGTAGTATTAAAATTATTATTGTTGGTGAAGTAAATAGACCGGGAACATATACATTGTCTTCTCTATCTACCGTGTTTAACGCACTTTATGCATCTGGTGGTCCTAATATAAATGGATCCTTCAGAGAAATAGAGGTTATTAGGAACAATATGATAGTGCGAAAGTTAGATGTTTATGACTTTTTGTTGCAAGCCGATCAAAAGGATAATATAAAATTAGAGGATGGTGATATAGTACGAGTTCCAACCTATAAAGTCCATGTTTCTGTTGATGGAGAGGTTAAAAGGAAGCAAATTTTTGAAGTGTTGCCTGGCGAGACCTTAAATGATGTTATTAAATTTGCAGGGGGGTTTTCTGATGAAGCTTACACCGCGACTATTAAGGCTACTCAGCTAACCGCTCAGGATCTTAAGATTGTCGATATAAAAAAGCCTGATTTCGGTAACTATGTGCCTCTCAGAGGGGATAAATACTTTATTGACAGGATATTAAACAGCTACCAAAATCGAGTAAGTATTTATGGTGCTGTCGTACGTCCCGGGCAATTTGAGCTTGACAATGGGTTAACACTTACTGGCCTTATCAATAAAGCTGCCGGACTTAAACCGGACGTTTTTTCGTCACGTGGTTTCATCAGCCGTTTTAAGAATGACAATACATCAGAGTTGTTGTCTTTTGATATCAAAGAAATAATTGCAAAGAAAAGTCCAGATATTATACTAAAAAGAGAGGATCTTGTAACAATAGTATCCATATTCGACCTTCGGGATAAATACACGGTTACTATTTCAGGAGAAGTTCGCAACCCGGGAGAATTTATATATGCGAGCGATATGAAGGTAGGTGACCTTATAGTAAACGCAGGAGGGTTAACTGAGGGCGCAAGTAACAAAAGGATTTCTGTGTCAAGGAGGGTAAATGATAGTGATCCGTCATTATCCAATAGCAGGGTAGCAGAGGTTTTTAGCTTAAACGTTGGCTCAAATTTTAAAGACGGTGAGTCAAACTTCGTTTTAATGCCATATGACATTGTTTCTGTGTATGCTTTGCCTGGATATGAAAAGCAAAAAATAGTCAAGGTTGAAGGAGAAGTAATCTATCCGGGATATTATACCATTCAGAAAAAGAATGAAAAAATATCAGATATAGTTTCTAGAGCTGGTGGGCTAACCGCGTCAGCCGACGTTGACGGTAGTAATCTTAAACGTGATAATGCCGCTGTGTTAGGGGTAGATAGAACTAAAAGTAGCATTGATACTAATAGTTTATTACAAGAGCGTTCTGATAGATTAAAGAGATTGCAATTGACATACAACGATTCGTCTCTACAACAGGAGTCGCAAATAAGAAACAATTTTGTAGGTATTAATTTGAAGGAAATATTAAAACAACCCGGTGTTGGTGAAGACCTTATTTTAGAAGATGGAGACGTGTTACGAGTACCCAAAAGCCAACAAACTGTACGGGTCAATGGTCAGGTTCTCTTTCCGAGTGTCGTTGTTTATAGTAATGGTAAAAGTTTTAAGGAATACGTTTTAAATGCTGGCGGTTTTTCTGCACAAGCCTTGAAAAGGGGCGCTTATATCGTTCACTCAAATGGTACGGTCCAAAGCACATCCAAATTTTTATTTTTCAGGTTTCATCCCAAGGTAAAACCAGGCAGTGAAATATTTGTGCCTAAAAAACAAGATCCAAAAGGTAATATAACACAAGAAATTTTAGGATATACCACAGGTTTTGTCTCGTTAGGCGCCATTATTTTGGGGATTTTAAGTTTAAAACGATAGAAAATTCATGGCAGAAGTAAATAAACCTGTTGATACCACTTTTGATAATATTTCACTCAAAGATATAATCCAGAAATTTGCAAGTTGGTTTCGTTTTATTCTATCAAAATGGATAGTAATATTGGTAATAAGTTGTATTGGGGGGGCTATTGGGTTAGCTTACGCGTGGTTTAAAAAGCCTTTATACGTAGCAACAGCTACTTTTGTGTTGGATGACGGGGATGGAAATTCGTCATTAAGCCAGTATTCTGGATTAGCATCAATCATCGGAATGAATACTGGAGGAAGTGGCAATCTTTTTCAAGGAGAAAATATAATGGAATTATATAAATCCAGAATGATGATTAAAACTGCTCTTTATGAAAAGGTAGCTATAGCCGGAAAAATTGATTTATTAATTAATAGATATATTAAAGTAAAGAAGTTAAAAGAACTTTGGGAGGAAGAGAAATCTGAGGCTAGATTTTTGGAGTTTAACGAGCAAACAATTGACGATACCACCAGATTACGAAATTCGGTATTAAATGGAATTATAGGGGATATTAGG
This sequence comes from Mucilaginibacter antarcticus, assembly GCF_042686155.1. Lineage (NCBI taxonomy): Bacteria > Pseudomonadati > Bacteroidota > Sphingobacteriia > Sphingobacteriales > Sphingobacteriaceae > Mucilaginibacter > Mucilaginibacter antarcticus. The sequence goes on from NZ_JBHUON010000009.1 coordinate 106,064, forward strand.
GCTAATTTTTTGGTAATCGAAAAACTTGAAAAAAGTCAAAGCATTTTAAAGGTTGTCGTTAAATCACCCGATGAGATGTTTTCTAAGCATTTTAACGATAAAATTGTTTATACAGTAAACGACTTTTATGTAAAAACCAAAACAAAGAAGGCGATGCAGGATCTGAGTATTTTGCAACATCAGTTAGATTCTGTACGCGTTAAACTAAACGGAGCCATTACTGATGTCGCAGCATCTACTGATAACAACCCAAATCCAAATCCCTATTTGCAGATTTTGAAAGTTCCAAGTCAAAAGCGTCAAATAGATGCTCAGACAAATGCCGCTATTCTTACTCAGTTAAATCAAAACGTAGAAATAGCTAAAGCTTCAATGAGACGAGAAATGCCACTTATACAAATCGTTGACGCACCCTTTTTTCCGTTAGAAACCATTTCCTTTGGAAAAAGCAAAGGATTTTTAGGTGGTTTTTTTGGTTTTGCGTTTATCGCAGTTGCTTTTTTTACAGTAAGAGGTGTCTTCAGAAAAATTATGTCTTAATATGGTTACCTGCTCTTTAAAATTAGTAGAAATTAAGCGTGAAACGGATGACTCCATTACATTATGTTTTAAACAACCTGCGTTAAAAAAAATTAAATATCTGGCAGGTCAATACATAACATTGATTTTTAAAATTAATGGTCGCAGATACTGTCGTCCTTATTCATTTTCTTCGGCGCCGGGAATTGATGAACTGTTAGAAATCACAGTAAAACGAGTATTAAACGGCGTTGTATCAAATCATATCCACGATAGTGTAAAAGTAGGAGATACCATTATTGCAATGCCACCTATGGGCGATTTTGTTTATAATGATAGTACGCCTGTAAAACACGTTTATCTGTGGGGTGTCGGAAGCGGGGTAACCCCCTTAGTTTCTATAGCAAAGTTTTTGTTATATACTGTAAAGGACGTAAATGTGACGTTGATCTATGGAAACAAAAATTTTGAAACCACAATTTTTTTGGAACAAATAAATTCTTTTGAAGAAGAATTTAAAAGCAAATTTACTTGTTACCATTTTCATACCAAATCTTTTATTTCTGATAGGTATCCAAACTTAATTGAAGGTAGAATAAGTAGTAACAAAGTCCAAGAAATTATTCGGAAGACAAGTACTGATGATTCTGTACATTACATATGTGGGCCGGCTGGTTTGAAAGAGTCAGTAAGCTCGACGTTAATCAAACATGGAATTTCTGACGGCGCTATATTTTCAGAAGATTTTGAATTGGTTAAAGATCCTAAAGATTTTGTAGACATTATCACTCAAGACGTTTCGATCATTTTCGAAGGAACCGAATACACTATAGAAATTGCTAAAGGTAAAAGTATTTTAGAAGCGGCGTTAGATGCCAATATTGAACTTCCTTATTCATGTCAGGTGGGTAATTGTAGCTCATGTATTGGCCAACTGCTTCATGGGGATTTAAAAACCATAGGGGTTGAGCACCGAAGTGAGCTTTTAAGTGACGAATATCTTTTGTGCTGCAGTTACCCAATGACAAAAAATATAAAAATAAAAATTTAATCTAGAAGTATGAAAGTTGTTTTATTAGCAGGAGGTTTAGGTACCCGCTTATCGGAAGAAACTGTTTTGAAGCCTAAACCAATGGTTGAAATTGGTGGTATGCCAATTTTATGGCATATAATGAAGATTTATTCTGCTCATGGATTTAATGACTTTGTTGTATGCCTTGGTTACAAAGGATACATTGTTAAAGAGTATTTTGCAAATTATTTCCTGCATAAATCTGACGTGACTATCGATTTATCGACCAACTCAATAAGTGTTCATGATTCGCAAGCTGAGCCCTGGAAAATCACTTTAGTAGACACTGGAAATGAATCAATGACAGGGGGGAGAATAAAAAGAATAAAAAATCATATCGATAACGAACCCTTTATGCTAACATACGGCGACGGCGTTAGCGATGTTGACTTAACAGAATTGTTAAAATTCCACAAGTCGCATGGTAAATTATGTACTGTTACGTCGGTTCAGCCTTCCGGAAGATTTGGTGCATTAAATATCACTGAAAACCAATCTGTAGACTCTTTTCTGGAAAAACCGCGTGGAGATGGCTCATGGATAAATGGTGGTTTTTTTGTATGTCAGCCAGAGGTTTTAAACTTTATTGAAAATGATTCAACTGTTTTTGAAAAAGAGCCAATGGAGCAATTAGCGGCAACTGGCCAAATGAAAGCTTTCAATCATACAGGATTTTGGAAACCAATGGACACGCTGAGAGACAAACATGAGTTAGAGGAAAGCTGGTTGAATAACAAAGCGGCTTGGAAAAACTGGTAATATGCTACAAAATTTATCTGCATACAAAGGAAAAAAGGTTTTTTTAACTGGTCATACCGGTTTTAAAGGAAGCTGGTTGCTAAAAATTTTGAATATTTTAGGCGCGGATGTAAAAGGTTATGCACTTGCGCCCAAAACAGAGGATGATATCTACAATTTAATTGACGGTGAAAATATTTGTACTTCTGTTATAGCAGATTTACGTGACAGGGAAAAATTATTGCAAGAGATAGCGGATTTTCGACCAGATTTCATTTTTCACCTAGCAGCCCAGCCATTAGTTAGGTTATCTTATGAGATACCTGCGGAAACCTTTGACATAAATGTAATGGGTACTGCCAATGTATTAGACGCGGTGAGACTGTTAGATAAGCAATGTACTGTTGTCCTAATCACCACAGACAAAGTTTATCAAAACAATGAATGGGTCTTTCCTTACCGCGAAAATGACAGGTTAGGTGGGTACGACCCCTATAGTGCTTCAAAAGCCTGCGCCGAACTATTAATCAATTCCTATAAATTGTCTTTTTTTAATCACAAGGATTACGATAGTCATAAAAAGGCGATTGCAGTAGCAAGAGCCGGAAATGTTATTGGTGGAGGGGATTGGTCACAAGATCGTCTAATTCCGGATATCATCAAAGCTCTTGTAAGTAAAGAATCTATTATTGTAAGAAATCCGGCGTCGGTTAGGCCTTGGCAACATGTATTGGAACCGGTTGTTGGTTATTTAATCCTGGGGTTGAAATTAAAAGACGATTTTAAAAAATACGGTACTGCTTACAATTTTGGCCCTAATGCTACAGACACATTGTCAGTTGGTAACTTGGTTGATTTAGCAATAGATGTCTGGGGTGAGGGCACCGTAACACAATTTGTAGGCAACAATCAACCCCATGAGGCTGGTTTACTCAAGCTTGATATTACCAAGGCTGGAACGGAACTAAATTGGCATCCAAAAATGAATGCTGAGAAAGCAGTAAACAGTACAATAAATTGGTATAAAGAATATTATACTAACAAGCAAAATATTGTTGAATACACTACTAAGCAAATTCTTGATTTTTTAAATCTTAATTAAGATTATGGTTATTATCGACACTAAATTTACTGACCTTTTATGTATCGACTTCAAATCCTTTACTGATATTCGTGGAGAATTTGTAAAAACTATCCATAAAGAAACATTTGAACAAAATAAGTTGGATTGGAATTTTACAGAAAGCTTTTTTTCCAAATCCTTTAAAAACGTTTTACGCGGAATGCATTTTCAATATTCGCCGGCAGATCATAATAAATTGGTATATGTTGTGAGTGGCAAAATACTGGACGTGGTGGTTGATTTGAGAAAGGAATCAAAAACATATGGTGAGTTTTATTCAGTCGAGCTTTCAGATGAGAATCGTAAGGGTATATACATAGGCAAAGGTTTTGCGCATGGTTTTTTAACTTTACAGGATAACTCTATAGTAGAGTATCATACATCAACTTCGCAAGACAGACAAGCCGAAGGCGGGATAAAATGGGATAGTTTTGGCTTTGAATGGCCGGTAGATAACCCAATTATGTCTGAAAGAGATAGTAGTTTTGAAGCTTTTAATTTAGATAAAACATACTTTTAATGAAAATTTTGGTAATTGGAGCGTCTGGATTGGTAGGGTCTCATTGCCTTTCTTTGTTTAAAAACAAAGGTTTTGAAGCAAGGGGAACTTACTTGAACTATAATTTAGCAGGTACGTCATTTTTTGATCCCACTCGATGTTTTTCTGAGATAAAACTTAATGATGTAGTTTTTGAACCCGACGTCATTGTGCACTGCGGCGCCCTAACTAATGTTGATTATTGTGAAACTCATGTCGCTGAGAGTTATTTGTCAACAGTTACATCAACCAAACATATAGTCGAATACAGTAAAAAAAATGCGGTAAAACTGATTTATTTATCAACCGATTATATTTTTGATGGAAAAAAGGGTCCATATGCAGAAGATGATGTATCTAACCCTTTAAATATATACGGCAAACATAAACTAGAAGCGGAAGATTCGGTAAAGCAGCTAGATGATTTTTTAATTGCGCGTATTACTAATGTTTACGGAGAAGAAGATAGAAATAAAAATTTCTTAGCCAGATTACTTATTAGTTTAGCCACCAACGAAGAAAAAACGATTGATTTGCCAACAGATCAGTTTGCCACTCCAATATATGCCGGAGACATTGCTAAGATGCTTTGGCACTTAATTGCTGATGGTAAAAACGGCATATATAATTTAGCTTCTACAGATTATTTAAGTAGATACCAGTTTGGTTGTAGAGTCAAATTCCATTTTAAAGAAAATAAGAATTTGATCCTTAATCCTATATCCACTAGCTTAATAAATCAAAGTGCAACAAGACCTTTAACGGGCGGGCTATCAAACGTTAAATTTAGTACAGAATATCCTCACTTTTTGTTTACTTCAATAGATAATTACATAAAAAAATGAATTTTAGAAACATTGACGAAAATCTTAAAACCCTACTGATAGGTGCTAGTCAGCAAAACATCAATAAAACTATTACCCCCGGTAAAGATTACATACCTGTAACTGGGAAAATATTAAACGAAGAAGATATTTTAAATGGTGTTGATGCAGCATTAGACGGGTGGTTAACAGCTGGACGATTTGCTAATGATTTTGAAAGTAAATTTGCCGCTTACATGGGCTCATTTAGAGCGTTGCTTGTAAATTCAGGGTCGTCAGCAAATTTGGTTGCTTTTTACACTTTAACTTCGCCCAAACTTGGTGATAGAGCGATAAAACAAGGCGATGAGGTTATTACGGTTGCCGCGGGTTTCCCAACAACAATCAACCCATTAATTCAATTTGGTGCAGTACCTGTTTTTGTAGATGTTGATATAGCAACACACAATGTTTTAGCGGAAAGAATTGAATCTGCTGTTTCTGAAAAAACTAAAGCCATCATGATAGCGCATACGCTGGGTAATCCTTTTAATTTAGAGGAAGTTATGCGAGTTGCCAAAAAATACAACTTATGGGTTGTAGAAGATGATTGTGATTCATTAGGAGCAACGTACTCTGGGCAGAAAACTGGAACATTTGGCGATATTTCGACATTCTCTTTTTACCCTGCTCACCATATCACCATGGGCGAAGGTGGTGCTGTGGTAATAAATAATCCTCAACTATCTAAAATAGCAGAAAGTTTCAGAGACTGGGGTAGGGATTGTTACTGCGAGCCAGGAAAAGACAATACTTGCGGGTGTAGGTTTGACCAACAATTAGGTACGCTTCCTTTTGGTTACGACCATAAATATACCTATTCCCACATCGGTTTTAATTTGAAGGTTACTGATATGCAAGCCGCATTTGGTGTTTCTCAAATCAACAGAATTGATGAGTTTGTAGAAAAAAGAAGGCAAAATTATAAAGCACTTTATGAAAGGATGAAAGAGTTTGAAGAAATATTTATTCTTCCAGAACCAACTCCTAATAGTGAGCCATCATGGTTTGGATTTTTAATGACACTGAGGGAGGGCGATTCTTCTGACAGACATATGCTTGTTCAACACCTCGAAGACAGTAAAATTGGTACCAGATTGCTATTTGGTGGTAATTTGTTACGTCAGCCTGCCTATGCAAATATAAATCATAGAGTCGTTGGCGATTTGAAAAACACTGACACTATAATGAATCAATCTTTTTGGTTAGGAGTATGGCCGGGTCTCCAAAATAATCATTATGATTATATTTATGACGTTATAAAAAATTACATTAGTTAATTATAATAATATGGACGATAATACTATTGTAATTGAAAAAGACAGCATTCGAAGTAATTACTGGGCAGACTTATGGCGATATCGGGAGCTGTTTTACATTTTGGCTTGGAGGGATATTTCAGTAAAATATAAGCAAACCATATTTGGCGTGTTATGGGCAGTTTTGCGGCCTTTTTTAACGATGATAATTTTTACGGTAATATTTAGCCGTGTGGCAAAATTGCCCTCAGACGGCAATTACCCATATGCCCTAATGGTTTTTGCCGGTATGCTGCCATGGACTTTGTTTTCTACTGCATTAGCAGAGGCGTCTGGTAGTTTGGTGGCAAATACTAACCTTATAACAAAGGTTTATTTTCCGCGCTTAATAGTGCCCTCTGCCGCAGTTATAACATCCTTCATCGACTTTTTAATAAGTTTTGTGTTGATGATCGGAATGATGATATACTACAGATTTGTACCAGATTGGCAAATAGTATTACTGCCCGTATTTATGTTTATTGCCTTTATTGGCAGCTTAGGTCCAGGCTTATGGATAACTGGGTTAAACGTTAAGTATCGCGACTTTAGATACATCATACCTTTTGTGGTACAGTTTGGTTTATACGTATCGCCCGTTGGCTTTAGCAGTTCAATTGTACCCTCTAAATGGCGTCTACTGTATAGTTTAAACCCGGTAGTTGGCATAATTGATGGCTTTAGGTGGTGTGTATTAGGTAGCAAATCATACATATACTGGCCAGGATTTGCAGTGAGTATGGTGGTAATAGTTCTTTTTTTGTGGTTAGGATTAAGCAGTTTCAGAAAGATGGAACGCAGCTTTGCAGATTTAATTTAATATGGCTGAAACAATAATTAAAGTTGAACACTTAGGAAAAAGCTACAAAATAGGGCATAAGGATAAACCGGCTAGTTACGATACAATTAGAGATTTAGCTTCCCGAAGCGTAAAGAATTTCGCAAAAAAAGCAAAAGGTGTTTTTAGTGGTAACGATCTGGTTTTTGGCGATAATATTGAAGAATTTTGGGCTTTAACAGATCTAAACTTTGAAATTAAGCAAGGAGATACTGTTGGAATTATAGGCCGAAATGGTGCCGGAAAGAGCACTTTTTTGAAAATTCTAAGTCGCATTACTGAACCCACTAAAGGTAGAGTTACGGTTAAGGGTAGAGTAGCTAGTTTGATGGAAGTTGGCACTGGCTTTCATCCCGAATTATCAGGCAGAGACAACATTTTTTTAAACGGAGCGATACTTGGAATGACCCGCGCAGAGATCAAGCTAAAGTTTGACGAAATAGTTGATTTTTCTGGTGTCGAGAAATTTTTGGATACGCCTGTAAAGAGATATTCTTCTGGTATGTACGTGAGGTTGGCTTTTGCGGTTGCAGCTCATTTAGATTCAGAAATACTAGTCGTGGATGAAGTTTTAGCTGTAGGCGATGCTGAGTTCCAAAAAAAGTGCTTGGGGAAAATGGACGACATTAGTAAAGGCCAGGGACGAACTGTTTTATTTGTAAGCCATAGCATTGAATCCATCCGTAAGATTTGTCGTACCGGTATTTTGTTAGAGAACGGAAGGTCAATCATACATTCTGATATAGAGAGTACAATTAATAAATATTTTATTCAGAGCGAATCTAACAAGGCATTGTCAAACTTTGCAATGTCGGGGCCCTTAAAGGATGTCTTTAAGGTTGAAAAAATATTTCTGAACGATGAAATTTTTAAAAATGTAGTGGTACCTGTAAATCCGGACCAAGACATTAACATCAAAGTTCAAATCAGTAACAATTCCGACGATCAGCTATTAAGATTGGCATTGGCGATAGACCGTGATAATGTCCGCGTTATGACCTTTCATGACAATGATATTCCGCAAAAAGTGGAAAAAGGTATAATCACCAGAGAATTTAAGATACCAAGATTTTTGCTGCGCCCGGGTCTGTATTATATTTCATTGGGGGGCGTTGATGGGTATCCTGCTAGTTATTTTAACGCAGAGCAGGTCGCTGTAATTAGTGTTAACGACGAATGGACCGTTGGATACGAAGAAATTCACGCCGGTATTATAAATTCAAGTTATTTCAAATAATGAAAAAAACAGAAAATTTTTTTGTTATTAGTAATTACAATACAGATCCCTCTTATCTATTAGATTATTGTAAGGATTATATTGTTTATGATCAGTCTGATAAAAACACTTTTGATGTTAGTAAAACTTCGTTAAAATTTCAAATTACACAACATACAGGGCATAACATTACAGACTATTTTAAATTTTTTATAGATAATTACGACAATTTACCTGAAACTATAGCCTTAATAAAAGGAAATATTATTGGACGCCACTTATCAAAGGCATATTTTGAGAAAACATATCTCAATCAATATTACACCTTCCTTTATAATGATGAAGATATCAAGGCAACTGGTAAAAAGGACGTTTATTTTCTTGCATCTGAAAGCGAGTTTTTGGAGATTAATAACTCATGGTATGTTGCACATCATCCTCATAAATATTTTGGCAGCTTTAATCAGTTGCTGAACTTTATTTATCAAAAACCTGTAGTTCCAGAATATTGTCTATTCGCACCTGGTGCTTGTTACATTATTTCTAAACATCAGGTTTTAAAACATACTAAAGAATTTTACATTAATTTGAATAAGATTTTGGGCTACACATTAGACCCCAAATTTCCGTCTGAAGCACATCAAATAGAAAGGATGCTTCATACTATTTACACTTGCAACTATGAAGTTCATGCTTATATGAATAATGAGCAGCTATTCGATTTGGAACTAGATAAAAAAGTAAGTGAAAAAGGTGAAGTGCTTCCTAAAAACATTATTTTAAGAAAAATAAAAAAGCTAGTACAAAAAAAATAATGTTTTTAACAGTAGGTATACCAACTTATGAGATGCATCCTTATGGAGCTGAGTTCGTAGATTTTTCATTAGATATTTTATCAAGGCAATCTTTCAAAGATTTCGAAGTACTGGTATCTGACCATTCTAAAGATGATTCTATACAAAATGCAGTGTCGAGGTGGAAAGGGATTTTAAATATTAATTATTTAAAAAAAGAATATAAAATCGACAATCCGTCATCGAATCTTAATAATATTTTTCAAAACGCAAGAGGTGAGTATATCAAGATAATATTTCAGGACGATTTTTTGTTTGATAACCAATCACTTGAGAAAACGGTTGAAAAAATTAAATCAACAGATTTTCCTGCTTGGTTAGTATCGCCGTCAGAGCATTCAGAGGATGGGCATACCATGATCCGCCCGTTTTATCCGCATTACAATAATGACATACATATCGGCAACAATACAATAAGTTCTCCAAGTGTTCTAGCAATAAAAAATGATGCAAATAAAGTATACTTCAATGAAAACTTTAAATGGTTGATGGATTGTATATATTATAAAGATTGCTTTACGAAATTTGGCAACCCGGTTATTATTGATGATATAACAGTAGTAAATCGTTGGTGGGGCAACCAGCTAACCAATCAATTAGGAGATAAAGCGCGAAACGACGAGGTGATAATGGCAATAAAATTATATGATAGCCCCTCTAGATTAATAAGCTACAAATTAGGAAATTTATACAAAAAACTACGTAAGAAAATAAAAAATGCTATCACTTCCTAACGTCACTTTGGTTGCCATGGCATCTAAAGACATACGGGCGACCGCCAAAGCGCTCCATTACAGCTCTAAAGACATAGAATTTGGGGATGTATTGTTAATATCTCATAGTAAACCATTTTTCTTAAACAAGAAAATTCGATTTGAGTATACTTCCAAAACTAAAAGTATTGATGAATGGTCTTATAAAATAGTTTATGATTTAAATACTTATATAAACACCGATTATATAATGCTAATCCATTCTGACGGTTTTGTTGTAAATCCTGGCATGTGGCAAGATGATTTTTTAAATTATGATTACATAGGTTCGCCGTGGCCATTACCAGCCGATGATTACTCATATCGCGATAGTTTTGGAAACATTGTTAGAGTTGGTAATAGTGTTTCTTTAAGAAGCAAACGTTTGCTGGAGTTGCCATCTAAAATAAATATGCCGTGGGAACCTTTTCATGGTTTTTATAACGAAGATGGATTTATATGCGCAAAAAATAAGCATATATTTGAGCAGCATGGTATAAAGTATGCACCAATAGATGTAGCAAAATATTTTGCTCACGAAAATATGATTCCTGAAGTAAAGGGCATTAAGCCTTTTGCGTTTCATAGGTACGAAGGAACAAACGCACAATACCCCCGCTTTAAATAATGTTATGATATACGATTGTTTCCCTTTTTTTAACGAGCTGGATATACTTGAATTACGACTCAATATATTAGACAAATATGTTGACCGTTTTGTTATCAGTGAATCAGCACTTACTTTTTCAGGGCAGGCTAAGCCGCTGTATTTTGACGAGAATAAGCATTTATTTGAAAAATTCAAGCATAAGATCATCCACAACATTGTACCCAACGGGGCCCCTGATATAGATGCTTTTGAAAGAGATGTATATCAAAAAAATAGCGTAAAAACTGGTTTAAGTAATTGCAATGACGATGACATTATAATTTTTAGCGACTTGGATGAAATACCCAACCCTGATAAATTAAAAGGTATTTTTGACAATATAAAGCCCGATAGAGTTTACCATTTAGCGCAACGAAATTTCTATTTTTATTTAAATTATGAAGAAATTTCAGGGAAGTTGTTATCATATAGTGGAGAATTTGACAATGTGAGAAATAAAAAATGGCTAGGTAGTAAAATATGTAGTTACAAACTCGTTAAAAATATTCCTATTGGCGAGTTGCGTTGGCCGCAAATGAAGGATATAGGTATAAGAGTAGAGGACGGCGGATGGCATTTTACCTATATGGGTGGTAGTAAAGACGACGATGTGGTGTCAAAAATCGAGTACAAAATAAAATCAGCTGCTCATCAAGAATTTAATAACAGCAAGGTTTTAAATAATATTAGCAAAAAGCTGTCTGGTAAAAAGGATATTTTTGGAAGAAAAGCCACCTTTAAAATTGTTAATATAGATGAGTCTTTTCCCGCCTTTTTGTTAGACAATAAAGATTCTTTTTCACATTTAATATTAAAAGATAGTGGTTGGAACAGAATTTTTTCATGGCCAAGGTTTTGGTAACCAATTATTTTGCTACATATCATCGAGATGTATTGCTGCAGACTTGAAGTATCAATTCGGCACAATAGGTCAGACCTTATTCGGCGCGCCGCGGTGGAATGACAAGGGTGTATATTTTATGGATATTTATTTGGGGTCTGATTGTAAGAAAGAGGATTTTGAATATGTATATAACGAGGTTGATACCCGATATTTTAATGATAGCTGTAAACACGATAAAGTAATAGGTTGCAATGTAAGCTTATATGATCATGGGATATTAGAAATAAAGGACAGCACAATTGTTTTAGGTAATTTGCAATCTGAAAAATATTTTGGTCATCATAAAATAGAGATTAAGGATTGGCTTAAAATAAAGCCGGAATATGATTCTTACGAGTTTTATCAAGATAATTTGTGTGTGATTAATTTTCGAGGGGGTGAATATACCGGATTAAAGGAGCTTTTTTTGGATAAGGTTTATTGGACGCATGGCATGAAAAACATGAAAAAGATAAATCCTAATATGGAATTTGTTGTCATCACTGATGATTTGCTTACAGCAAAAAGAATGCTTCCGGGCATACCTGCCTATCATTTTGATTTGGCTAAAGATTATGTGTCCATTAAGAATGCCAAGTACTTGTTATTATCAAATTCATCTTTTGCTTTTTTTCCGGCCTGGACAAGTGACACTGTTGAATTTATTATTGCCCCCAAGTATTGGGCTAGGCACAATGTCTCCACTGGATATTGGGCTACGGGACAAAATATTTATCAAAACTGGCACTATCAGGACAAAAAAGGTTTACTATATACTTCAGACGAGTGTGCAAAAGAATTGGACGATGTTATAGAAAGTAATAGTATATTATACAATACCGGCAAATAATGGTAATAGTTAAATTAAAGGGAGGGCTGGGCAATCAGATGTTTCAGTATGCCACGGCCTACGCACTAGCTAAATCAATTAAATCCTCGGTATATATTGATAAAAGTTTCCTTGAAAAAAGAGGTCAAACAAATAGTTATACTTTGCGTAATTATGAATTGGGTAAATTGAGTTTAACTACACCAAGGTTTGTCAATCGTTATAAATTGATGCTGCTAAAACTAAAATCAAAACTAAATACTTATTTACCATCTAAGTTAAAGTTCTCCGTTACATTCCAAACTTATACAGACCAAGAATTTGAAAAGCTTTCCACCTTAAGATATCCTCAAAAAGGGCTTATATATTTAGATGGGTATTTTCAAACAGAAGATTTTATCATAACGCAAAGAGATGAGCTGTTGTCGCAATTTAATGTACGGCAAAAATTAGATTCCGTAAACAGTAAACTTATAGATAATATTATAAAAGAAAATTCGGTGTCAATACATATTCGAAGAGGAGATTATGTTACAAACACAGAAGCTGGCGCATTTCATGGCGTGTGTTCTTTAGCTTATTATAAGTCGGCTATTGAAATTATAGTTAATACTATCGAAGCTCCGTCTTTTTATTTTTTCTCTGATGATTTGGAATGGGTAAAAAAAGAGATCAATGTGCCTGGACGTTATAAAACTACTTATGTCGACAATAATCAAAATGAGAATCAGTTTGATTTACTTTTAATGTCTAAATGTAAACACAATATAATTGCTAATAGTTCCTTCAGCTGGTGGGGTGCTTGGCTAAATCAAAACAGTACAAAAACTGTCATTGCTCCTGGAAAATGGTTTGCGATGAAAAATGAACTTGACAGCAATATTATACCAAGTTACTGGATAGCAATAAACTAAAAATTAAGTGAAAACAAAGCATATATTAGTTTTAGGCGGCAATGGATTTATAGGTGTTAACTTAGTAAATCGATTGATTCAAAATCGGGATACCGTAGTTATTGTATTTGGCTTAGGCGTAGGAGATAATAAATCTGTAAAATATGTTCAGGGTGATTTTAACAGTCAACAAGCCCTTGAAAACGTCTTTACGACTTATTCAATAGATACTGTTGTTCATCTTATATCATCAACGTCACCAGCCGATCCGGATGGGTTAGGTATGATTCATGACATTAATTCAAATTTAACAACCACTATACAATTGCTAAATTTGATGAAGAAATATCAAGTTAGGAATTTGGTATTTGCTTCATCTGGCGGTACAGTTTATGGGGTTGATAAAAATGCGGATCCCGAGGTTAGCTTTACCCATTCTGAAAACGACTTTAACAACCCTATAAGCTCTCACGGAATTGTAAAATTGACTATCGAAAAGTACATATACCTGTATAGCTATCACTTCGGTATCAAATTTTTAATCTTAAGGATATCTAACCCCTTTGGAGAGAATCATTTTTCATTGTCCCATGGTTTGATAAATGTTGCTTTGAAAAATATTATCAATGGCGAAAAAATTGAAGTCTGGGGTGATGGGAGCGTAGTGCGGGATTATATTTACATTAAAGATTGTGTTGATATTATTTTAAATCTACTTGATAGAAACATCGTTAATCAAATTATTAACGTAGGCTCTGGGCAGGGATATTCAATTTCAGAGGTGCTAAATGTAATAAAGCAGGTAACGGGCGGGTTCGATATAAGCTATTATCCATCAAGAAAATTTGATGTTCCTAAAATAGTTTTAGATATTACCAAGCTTCAATCTTTAATTCCTTTTACACCAACAAATATTCTTCAAGGCGTTAAAAACACCTATGAATGGACAGTTGATCAAATGAAAAAAATATCATGAAAGTAACGGTTTTGATGCCGGTATATAACGGTGGTGAGTGCTTAAAGCAAGCTATCGAAAGTATCTTGTCACAATCTTTTACTGATTACGAACTTTTAATAATTAATGATGCATCTATAGATGACTCTGAAAAAGTTATCAAAAGCTTTATTGATCCAAGGATACGTTACCTGAAAAATGATGGAAACAAGGGTTTGGTTGAAACACTAAATCTTGGCTTGAGAGAAGCTACCGGACAATATATCGCCAGGATGGACCAAGATGACATTTGTCATAACGACAGGTTAAAACTGCAGGTAAAGTTTCTTGATTCACACGCCGAAATTGGTGTTTGCGGAACTGGCGCACATATGTTTGGCGACCGAAATTTTAACATGTTTGTTTTTGAGTCTTCAAAAGAAATAGCCATCCAATTAATATTTAACAGCCCTTTAATACATCCGACAGTCATGTTGAGAAAAGAGCTGCTTGACAAGAATAATTTAAGATATGATCCTTTATTTTCTCACGCAGAAGACTTTGCTTTTTGGGCCGAATTATCAAAGTGGACACAAATTTATAATATACCCCAGGTTCTGATTAATTACCGTTGGCATCAAACAAACTACAGCACCACTAAATTTGAAGAGCAAAGAGTAGTATCTAACAGTATAAGGATAAAGTATATCACAGATTCATTTGGGATCAATATTTCTGAGGCTGAGATAGGAATACATAAAAAGATATGTGAGTTAGATATTTTTAAGGAAAACGAAATCACTGAAGCATATAATTGGTTGATCAAACTTGTCAATGTCAATAACGGCAGCAATAAGTTTGACGAAAAATTGTTTAGCTGGTTTATTTCTTTTTACTGGGAAGAAATATTGGTCAATAGTTACAGCACTTTTCAAAGTTTTAAAATTTATAACAGCAACTTGGCGATAAACAGTATTGGAAGAAATCCATTTAGATATTACAAAAAGTTGTCTAAAAGCTATATTAAGAAACTATTAAAAAGATGACACAGGCACTTGTTTCTATAATAATTCCGACGTTTAATTACGCACACGTATTACCGGATGCAATAGATTGCCTATTGATTCAAACTTACACAAATTGGGAAGCCATTATCGTTGACGATGGCTCAATTGACAATACGGCAGAAGTTGTAACTCGTTACGCGGCGAAAGATACTCGGATCAAATTTTTCTATAAAGCTAATGGTGGGTTGTCCAGCGCAAGAAATTTCGGCTTAAATAAGTGTAGTGGAGATTATATTCAATTTTTGGACGCAGACGATCTCATCTCGCCCCAAAAAATTCAGTTGCAAATTGAGTATTTGACAATGCATACAGAGGTTGGAGTATCTTATACTAATGCAGATTATTTTGTTCATGGAGCATATGATGTTAAGTATAAAGATATCTTTAAAGGGCAAGCTAACTGGATACTGAATTTGAACTGCAAAAAATTTGAGCTACTTAATAAACTAATAGATAAAAATATAATGCCGGTAAGCTCTGCGCTGATTAAAAAATCAGTAATGACTGCCGAGAATGTGTTTGCTGAAGATTTAAAATCTTTAGAAGATTGGAACTTTTGGTTAGATTTGGCATTCAACAACGTGCAATTTTCGTATTTGGCTAATGACGACGCTTACACGTCAATCCGAATCCATAAAATTAGTATGTCTCAAAATAGAAGTAAAATGCTTCAATATGATCTGATTGTGAGACATACTATTGCTCAAAAATTAACTAGAGCAGCGGTTAGCAATGATGAGTTAAATGCTTTGAAAGCCTTGAATTTAAAAAATATAGCTGCTCTTTCTATCTATAATGGACAGTTTCGAACGGGTATAATTCAATATGTAAATTTGCCCAATTTTAAAATTGTTGGGTTGGCTAAAGAACTGTTAAGATATATCAAATATCGTTATATTGGCACTTTATAACTGAATATTAAAAAAATTACTTAAAGGTCAAATATTCCTAATAGTACAATTACCACCCAGATTATGATCAATGATTTTAGCAATGATTTATGCATTGTTATTGTAATTTATAATAGTAACATTGAAGATTCAACAACATTTAAATCTTTAGCTTCAGCCCTAGAATTTGCGTCATTACATTCTGTTAAGATGGTAATTTATGATAATAGCGCTGATAGCCAAACAATCAATCAGCAAAATTATCCGGAATATGATATTACGTACATTCATGACGCAACCAATCCTGGGGTTAGCAAAGCTTACAACGTAGCTGCTAGGATAGGGACTGATTTGAGAAAAAAATGGCTGTTATTAACCGATCAGGACACCACATTCCCACTAAATACCTTTACTGCCTATGCCGATGCTACTATTGAGTATGCCGACCAGGTAATGTTTGTGCCGATACTAAATTCCCTATCCGGAATTTACTCACCCTGCTTATATCACTTCAACCGCGGCAGCGCCTGGCCAGATCCCCAACCAGGATTGTATTCTTTTAAAAACAAATCAATGTTAAATAGCGGTATTTTAATAAAGATAAATGCCTTTAATTCAATAAACGGCTATGACGAAAAGGTGAAGCTTTATTTTAGCGATTTTAATTTTGTAGATAGATTGAAAATTAAATATGACAAATTTGTAGTTATAAATCTAATATGTCATCACAGCCTGTCAGATTTGATAACTACCGATGTAGAGCCTTCATTAAGACGTTTTAAATATTATTGTGAAGGTGCTTTCTTTAGTGCTATCACCTACAAGGCTGCTATATGGTTGTTCTTTACAGTTTTATTAAGGGCTATAAAGTTGTCTTTTAGGTATAAAGATTTTCGGTTTGTAAAAACTTTTATGACCACTTACCTAACTTCCTGATGGTAAAAGTTGTCGTCAACTTCCTTTTCAAATTGCTTGTTTTTATAATAATTATAGATCCGGCAGATTTGCTATTTCATTTAAAAACCCCTGTATTTTTAGCTGTAGTTTTTGTTTGGCTAATTTCAAAATTATGGAGTAAAATATACGTCGTCAATGATGTTTATTTTTTGATTTTAGTGTTTCTTATAATACCCCTGATTAGTATAGCGTCGGGGCTAATCCAAAATAATTTAACCGATATCGGTTTTGCAATTGGTTTTTTTAAATCAGCAATATTTATTGGGTTATTAATCATAATTTATGATATGAATATCCCTATTCAAAAATATCTCATACGTTACTCGATACTAATTTCTGTAATCACTATTTCAATTTACCTCATTTTTTTAAACAAACCGCAACTCTTTGGTGCTATTTATAGGTTTGTGTTAGATAAAAATATTGCAATTTTTAGTATACGTAATTACTATGGACTTACTGTTTTTATGCTGTTTTACAAAACGGCTCCTCTTTTAGTGTTCGCGTTGGCCCATTACTGTCAAAAATTCATCAATGACAAAAATAGGATGACCTCGCTGGTATTGGCTTTTGTGTTTTTATTTACGCTGTTGCTTTCAGGAACCCGGGCAAACATTGTTACTGCCAGTTGCCTATTTATTTATTTTGTGTTAAAATACTATTACAGAAAGCCTAACAAAATTGGATTTAGCGTTACGATATTAATAATTGTTTGCTCCCTGTTTCTCTTTATTCAATCTTTGTCATTTGGTCAACAAGATAAATCGTCTGAGATTAAGTCAGGTCATTTTAATTCATACATAAAGTTATTTAACGAAAATCCTCAATATTTGATATGGGGCG
The DNA here is from genome assembly GCF_042686155.1 of Mucilaginibacter antarcticus. Taxonomy (NCBI): domain Bacteria; kingdom Pseudomonadati; phylum Bacteroidota; class Sphingobacteriia; order Sphingobacteriales; family Sphingobacteriaceae; genus Mucilaginibacter; species Mucilaginibacter antarcticus. Next base: position 123,820 of record NZ_JBHUON010000009.1, read on the forward strand.
AAGGTTTAGGGAGTAAATTTTATTCTACTGGGTTAAATTCATTAATAAGCCAAACAGAGCTAACTTACCTAGATCTTATCAGATTTTTTGGCATTCCGCTATTCCTGCTATTTTTATTTATTATAATATACCCGGCTATTTATCTGTATGTCAGCAAAAAAATAAATGCCGAAAACGAACATGCTGTAGTTGCTTATTTTGGCTATTTATTTATAGCCGGAACAAACCCATTGTTAATCAGTTCAACAGGTATGTTGGTAATATTAGTTATGTATTCATTGATCAAAAAACAAACAAAGTATGACGAAGGTATCTGTTTGCCTTGCTAGTTATAACGGAGAGAAATATATTGTTGAGCAACTCAAGTCTATATTGTCCCAGCTTAATAGTAATGCCGAACTGATCATTTCAGATGATGGCTCAAGTGATGAAACCCTGAATTTAGTAAACTCATTCCAAGATGATCGTATAAAGGTTTACCAAAACGTTTCTAAGAATTTAATAAAAAACTTTGAAAACGCTATAAGAAAGGCCACGGGCGATGTGATTTTTTTGTCTGATCAGGACGATATTTGGGTGGCAGATAAGGTGGTAAAAATGATGGCATTTATTGATCAGGGATATGACATTGTGGTCTCCGATTGTAAGATAATCAATTCGGAGTATGAGACTGTTGTGCCATCATATTTTAGAGCTATAGACTCAAGAAAGGGCTTTTTTAGGAATTTGATAAAAAGAAATAGTTATATGGGGTGTTGCATGGCTTTTAAAACGAAGGTCCGGGCGGTCGCATTACCTTTCCCTGATCTAATACCTATGCATGACCTATGGATAGGTATGGTTGGTGAAGTTTTTTTTAGTCAATATTTTTTGCAAGAGCCTTTAGTATTATACAGACAACATGCAAATAATGCATCAGATACATCGTCTGGCGTAAGTAAGTATTCTTTATATGAAAAAATAAAATTTAGATTGCTAATTTTGTATTGTTTAGCTGGGCGGTGTGTGAAGAATATTTTCGTCAACGTATCTTAATATCTTTAAAAAACTTTTACAACATAAACAAATAACATGAATTTAAATAGGGCCAATTTAGCAGATATAATATTAGAAAAGCTATCCTTAAGGAATGACTTGAAAGGCGAATTTTCGTTAAAGGGACGCATAAACTCTTGTTATATTGACGATGTATTTCCGGAAGAAATCGCATTAGAAATTTACAACGCGTTTCCATCTCCGGAAGAAATGGCTGTTCATAAATCATTAAGAGAAAATAAACGTATTGCCGCTCAAATGGATTTATATAATCCATTGTTAGAAGAAATTGTGTTTGCTTTTCAAGATAAGCGTGTTGTAAAAATAGTTGAAGAAATTACTGGTATTGAGCAAATGACACCAGACGAGCATTTGTATGCAGGCGGAATTAGTTTGATGGCAAATGGTAATTTTTTGAACCCGCATTTAGACAATTCCCATGACAATGATCGGGAAAATTATCGTGTCCTGAATTTGTTGTACTATGTCACTCCCGATTGGGATGTGAAAAATGGGGGTAATCTAGAATTATGGGATAAGGGGACCAAAAACCCTCAAAGGGTTATTCATTCAAAATTTAACAGATTAGTTTTAATGATCACCAATAAATCGTCTTACCACTCTGTTAGTAAAGTAGTTTCCGAGGGTAAAAGATGCTGCGTGTCCAACTATTATTTTTCAAAAAAACCTGCAGAAAATGAGGAATATTTTCACGTAACGTCATTTTACGGAAGGCCCGAAGAGCCAATTAAAAACCTGATTTTAAAAGCGGATTCTACATTGCGCAATTTGATAAGAAAGGTAACCAAGAAAAGAGTTGTAGAAACTAAACACATTTACAAAAAAGATAAAAAGTGAAAGTAATAACTGCTTGTATAGTGCTGTATGAAAATAATGTTGAAGTTTTAAATAAAGCTATTTCAAGTGTTTTAAAAACCAAGAGCGATTTAAAGCTTTTTATTGTAGATAATTCAAAAACTGATGATTTGAGGTATGCTATGCCGGTTGGTAACATTGAGTATATACATAACCCATCTAATCCTGGTTTTGGTGCTTCACATAATATAGCCATCAATAAAGCAATTGAATTAGGTTCAAATTGCCATTTTGTAGTAAACCCTGATATATATTTTGACCATGATGTAATTACACCTATGGTAAACTATATGCAAAGCCATGATGATATAGGCATGATAATGCCTCAAATATTATATCCGGATAATTCGTTACAAAATCTTCCTAAACTACTACCTAACCCTCTGTGGCTATTACGCCGAAAAATAAAATTTCCTTATAATTGTTATAAGAAGTTTGTATCAAAGTACGAACTGCATGAAGTGCCACCAGGTTTAATTTATAATAGCCCGCTTATTTCGGGGTGCTTTTCTTTATTAAATTTGAAAGTCATAAAGGAAGTTGGCGGTTATGACGATAGATATTTTATGTATTTTGAAGACTTTGATTTGTCAAGAAGAATACACGAAAAGTACAGGACAATTTATTATCCATTAGTATCAGTATATCACGGTTATGAAGGTGGTGCAAATAAAAATTTTAAATTATTTAAGATATTTGTACAATCTGCAATCAGTTATTTTAGCAAATGGGGGTGGTTAGATAGGGAAAGAATAAAAATCAACAATAGGGCTTTATCTCAGTTCCAGTAATGAAAGCACTAATTTCAGGCGCATCTGGTTTTGTAGGTCAAAATCTATTAAAAACTTTAGCCAATAAAGTAACTTTTGAAATTTTAAACCGGCAAGGTTTAAATGGTATCAATCCTTCAACTGAAATCGACGCAGACGTCTTTATACATTTGGCGGGCAAAGCTCATGATCTTCTGGAAGTTTCTAATTCAGACGAATACTACCAGGTTAATTTCGAGCTTACAAAAAATCTTTATGATTGTTTTTTAAGATCTAATGCACGGCAGTTTATCTTTGTTAGTTCAGTTAAAGCAGCTGCAGACCACATAGATTATACTTTAACAGAAGAAGTTATACCTAACCCTCAGACGCACTATGGAAAATCGAAGTTGCTTGCGGAACAATATATTCAAAATCAATCTTTGCCCGTTGGCAAGTCTTACTATATATTGCGCCCTTGCATGATACATGGGCCTGGTAATAAAGGTAATTTGAACTTATTATACAATTTTGTGATTAAGGGAGTTCCATACCCATTGGCGGCCTTTGAAAACAAACGATCGTTTTTGAGTGTCAAAAATTTTTGCTTTATCATTTCGTCGATAATTGATAGAGATAATTTGCCTGGAGGCGTTTATCAGGTAGCTGATGATGAAGCTTTATCTACCAATCAGGTAGTTTCGATCTTAGCATCTTCACTAAGTAAAACACCCAGATTTTGGTATGTACCACGCAAAATAGTAACTATTTTAGCAACGGTGGGCGATTATCTAAAACTACCAATTACTACAGAAAGGCTTAAAAAACTTACAGAGAATTATGTAGTAAGTAATCAAAAAATAAAGTGGGCGCTTGATACCCAGTTGCCGCTAAACTCAATTGAAGGCTTACAATTAACAGCTAAGTCTTTTAATCAGATAACATGATATAGAACTGTAAACTTTAAGTTCTAATTTGACTAATTGGCATTACCATGTACATATATATTATCATCTTTTTTATATTATTAGTAACCGAATTGCTTTATTTTATAATAGCAGATAAATATGATATTATAGACCAGCCTAACCATCGTAGTTCACATAATACGGTAACTATAAGAGGGGGCGGAATTATTTTCTCCATTGCTTTACTGATAGCAAATTTTTGCTGGGGGGGGCAATACTGGTATTTTTCACTGGGGCTTTTTTTAATCAGTTTGATAAGTTTTATAGATGACATTAGGTCAACCCCTAATGTCATCAGAATCGTAGTTCATTTATTGGCTGTAGGCCTTTTGTTTAATCAATTAGGCATGTACAGTCAGCCCATTTACCTAATTGCTATTGGTTTCTTTTTCGTTATTGGGTCAATAAATGCCATCAATTTCATGGACGGTATCAATGGAATTACCGGCGGATTTGGGTTATTGACCCTTTTAACACTTTATTACATAAATAGCTGTTTGGTACCTTATACAGACGCCAACTATTTAATAGTAGCTTGCATAGCTTTAGTGGTATTTAACTTTTTCAACTTCAGGGCAAAGGCTAAATGTTTTGCCGGAGATGTGGGCAGCGTTAGTTTAGCCTTTATAATGTTGTTTTTTTTATTACAACTAATTATTACAACAGGTAATTTAAATTATTTATTGTTGTTATTGATGTATGGGTTGGATACAGGAACAACCATTGTTTTTCGGACAATCAGACAAGAAAATGTACTCAAAGCTCATAGAAGTCATTTTTATCAATTTTTAGCGAACGAAAAAAAAGCACCACATTTGGTTGTCTCTAGTTTATACGTCTTGGTTCAGGGTTTGATAAATTTTATCATTATAAGATGGAACTTACAAACATTCAATAATCTGTTGTTATTTGCAGTTTTGAGCGCAGTGATATTTGTTTTGATCCGGATTTGGCTGGAAGGATTCAGGAAGCTCTTCTTAATAAAAACAGCGAAATAGCAATCGCGCCCGCAATATTTTTTACAGAATAAAACAATTACACCTTATATGTTATTATGTTAGTTTTTACTATATAATTAACTTTGCCCTTTTTATATTAACATATTTTCAATTGTAATAGGCAATTATTGATAAAGACAGCTATCTTTACAGTGCTTAAATAATAAATACTATTTATTTTTTGCTTATGGATACATCACCTACCTTGTTTAATCAAATAAATATTGTGCCACGTTGGCTCATTTTCACCCTTGATCTTGTTATCAGTTTTGTATCATTAAGTACGTCTTATTTGATTAAAAACAACTTTGATTTTAAAAGTTTCAATCATGTTGAATTTGACAGAAATTTACTGATATATGCTTTTTTAGCTACCATCGTTTTTTTTACACTAAAAACCTTTGCAGGAATAATACGATACACCAGTGCCCAAGACTCTTTCAGAATTTTAACAGCGGTTTTAATTACTAATGGTGCTTTTTTTCTGGTTAATTTAAGCGCAGTAGCCATTAATCATACCCCACTTATATCTAATAGTATATTAATAATTAACTGTTTAACGTGTTTTTTATTAATGGTTACTTACAGGATAGTTGTCAAATACTTTTTTCTTTATATCAAAAACTTAAAACTTGATAAAAAGCGGGTGATCATATATGGTGCAGGAGAGTCTGGAGTGGCAGCAAAAAGGACTTTTGATCATGATAAAAAAGTTAATACCAACATCATAGCGTTTGTTGATGATGACCAAAGAAAAGTAGGGAAAACTATAGATGGTATAAAAATTTTAGATGCGAAAGATTTACCCCAGCTTATAGAAGAACACACTTTAGATGAAGTGATTTTTGCTGCATATACCATTCCTATTGATCAAAAAAATAAAATTGTTGATGCTTGTTTAGAGAATGATGTAAAAGTGCTCAGTGTTCCCTCCCATGACGTATGGAGAAGTGGAAAATTACAATCAACGCAAATCCAACAGATTAATATTGAAGATCTCTTAAACCGAAAATCCATTGAAATTGATATTACTAACATTCAAAAGGAACTTAAAGGAAAAAGAATATTGATAACCGGAGCAGCCGGTTCTATTGGAAGCGAAATAATACGCCAGTTAATTAGGTTTGACACCGATCTGATAATTATGTGCGATCAGTCTGAAACAGCTTTACATCATCTTTATTTGGAGTTAGAAGAGCTTAACAGCGATGCAAATTTCCATGCATTTATTGGCGATGTAAAAGATGAAGCACGCATGACGTACTTATTTGAAACCTACAAGCCTCATTATGTATACCACGCGGCAGCTTACAAGCACGTACCGATGATGGAAGACAACGCTTCTGAGGCTATTAAAACTAATGTTTTAGGTACCAAGACAATAGCTAATATTTCGGTGAAATTTGGTGTTCAGAAATTTGTTATGGTATCGACAGATAAGGCTGTGAATCCAACTAATGTAATGGGCGCCTCAAAACGTATCGCTGAAATTTACGTACAGTCATTAAACAGATCAATAAGTACTAAAGATTTTCAATTTACTAACGGCTTAAGCCATTTAAACGCTACCAGTCGCAATACACGCTTTATTACCACCCGGTTTGGCAATGTATTAGGATCAAATGGGTCGGTTATTCCGCGATTTAGACAACAGATAGAAAAAGGGGGGCCTGTTACTGTTACTCATCCGGAAATAACTAGATATTTCATGACCATCCCTGAAGCGTGTCAGTTAGTTCTGGAAGCAGGGTGTATGGGAAAGGGCGGTGAAATTTATATTTTTGACATGGGTAAGTCTGTGAAAATTATAGAACTGGCTAAACGTATGATACGCTTAGCTGGTTTAGTTCCAAATCAAGACATAAAGATCGAGTATACAGGCTTACGACCAGGCGAAAAGCTATTCGAAGAATTACTAAACGACCACGAGAACACTATGCCGACTCATCATGAGAAAATTATGATAGGTAAAGTGCGCGAGTATTTGTTTGACGAAGTTGAAGGCCAAATACAGTCTTTAATTAACCATGCTAAAAATAATGATGATATGGAGGTTGTTAAATCTATGAAACTAATAGTACACGAGTTCAAAAGCAAGAATTCTGTTTTTGAGGAGTTAGACATGATAACCCAAGCGCTACTAAATGAATAGGATTTTTACAGCAGTTATTTGTATTTTGCTATTAAACTTATCTTGCAGAAAGCAAGTAAAAAGTGAAGTTGAAGTTTACAATAATAATTTTCAGGGTGGTAACTTATCCGGTTTTACCAACGGGATAATCAGCCAGTATAATAGCAACGCTGTACTTGGCCAATATCATAATCAGAATGTGAGCTTAAAGATTGCTGACTTACCCAAACACGATATAGTAACTATAACTTTTGATTTGTATATCCATGACGGTTGGGATGGTAACAAACCTTCACCACTTGGCCCGGACTTGTGGGAAATGCAGGTGGATGGCGATACGTACATAAATGCCAGTTTTTCTAATGATACTTGTTTACCTGGAAATTTTTGCTCTCCGCAATCGTATCCACTAAATTATCCCAATAACTATAGCAACCCTAAAAAGGGCGCTTTTAAAACTGACTTGCCAGGGTTTTGCAGTGTAGTAAGCAATCCTGACAGTACATCCTTATATAAAATAGCAAAGACGTTTAAACATTCTAATAATACGCTTATCATGCAATATGCCGGTAAACTGATGCTGCCAAGCTCATTGGCACCCGAGTGCTCCGAGAGCTGGTCCGTAGACAATATTATTATCAAAGCAATTACTTTATGAGATTTGCAAAAGGTGCTATCGCTACACTTTTTTTTGTTTTAGTTTCTGAATTTTCGTACACCCAATCACTGCCCGTAGGTATAACCGGATTGGAAGATTATTTTAGACGGAGGCAATTAATAGGTACGGTTGATACTAATGTGTCATTTACAATCCGGCCACTAGTTCCCGCAGCGATTGGCCTCAGATCAAATGCTTTTTATCCGGATAGCACCGAAAAAAGGTATAACCTTTTAAATGCAGAAAGTTCATGGATATCACGCAACGGAAAGTTAAGAACTGAAATTCTACCTTTAACGCTACAGAACCAATTTAATAGCCATCACCCCTATGGGTGGAATGATGGAGCCATGATACCGACTAAGGGTTTACAAACTTTAATGAGCGGGGGGATATTTTTAGAATACGGTATGTTAAGTTTGCAGTTTAGGCCGGAAATACTACTTGCAGCAAACTCTGATTTTGAAACCCTTAATAGAAAGCATTACGAGGTTTTTTTTGCACGATACTACGATGTTTACAACAATATAGATTTGCCTGTCAGATTTGGTAAAAATGCATTTGGGGCAGCTTATTTGGGGCAAAGCAGTTTAAGATTAAATCACAAAGCCTTCTCCGTAGGTATTTCTACAGAAAATTTGTGGTGGGGGCCTGGTATAAGAAATTCACTGGTGATGAGTAACAATGCACCCGGCTTTACGCATTTAACTTTAAACACGAGGCGACCAGTTAAAACGCCTATCGGAAGTTTTGAAGGTCAAATTGTTGGGGGACAGTTAATGAATTCTGGTTTTGCACCGTTAACCCCGGATGGTACCTATTTTGGAACAAATTTATACGTGCCTAAGCCAAATGATTGGAGATACTTGACCGGCTTAAGTGTTTCTTGGCAACCTAAGTGGGTTCCGGGGTTATTTTTAGGCCTCACTCAGAGTAAACAAATGTACGGCAAGGACCTTACCAGCATTGGCAACTATTTGCCATTTTACTCATCTGTAAAAGCTGTTGGAGGCCCTGACGATCCGATAAATACAGCTGATAGAAGAACGTCGTTTTTCATGCGTTGGCTTTGGACACAAGAACATGCGGAGATTTATTTTGAATGGGGGCGAAACAATACCAACTCTGACGTACGACAAACTTTGTTGACGCCGGATCATTCGCGAGCTTATATATTCGGTTTACGAAAGCTTTTGAAGGCAGATGTATCTAATAATCAAGGTATATTAATAGGTATTGAAGTAACGCAACTACAGCAAAATTCAATTCAAAAGCTACAGTCTGCTGACGGGATATGGTACGTAAACAAGTATCTAAGACATGGTTACACCAACAATGGCCAGGTTTTGGGCGCAGGCATCGGTCCTGGGGCAAACATGCAATCTTTAGATGTTAGTTGGGTCAAGGGTTTAAAAAAAATTGGTTTGCAGTTTGAACGCTATGTGCATGATAACGATTTTTATAATTATGCATTATATGACAGCGGCGATACCAGAAGACACTGGACAGATTTGAGTTTAACGGCAAACGGCGAATGGAACTATAAAAACTTTATTTTTAACGCTAATATTTCGGCAATAAAATCACTTAATTATCAATGGTACTTAATTCAAAATCCGGGCGACCCTTATTACGTTAAAGGTACGGATGTTTTCAATTTAAGTATTCGCACCGGCGTGTCATACAGGTTTTAATTAGTTATGAAAAGGACATATTTTATATCAGCCATTTTTTGGTTAATTACCTGTTTGCTGTTTAATAATAGTGCAAGTGGGCAAACTATTCCGGTAGGTACACCAGTATTTAATGACTATTATAGAAGGATGCAGTTGTTAAGTAATGTTGACTCAAATCTTTCATTCAGTATACGGCCTATATTTCCCGAATTAAAATTTAAACACAATATTTACGATCCGGACAGTACCCTATCAAAAGATAGTTGGGTTGATGCTGGTCCTGTGTCATTTGCAAAAGGCTCGGGGAGCTTTCAATTGCTCCCTTTTAGCATTCAACAGCAATATAACAGCCACCATCCATATGGCTGGAATGATGAGGTAATGATTCCGGCCAAAGGATATCAAACGCTGGTTAGCGGGGGCTTTTATGTAAGGCTAGGGCTATTAAGTATCCAATTGCGTCCGCAATATGTGTATGCTGCAAATCCTGATTTTGAAGGGTCTTCTTACAATTTTCCTGGTATAGATTTGCCGACACGTTTTGGCAACAGTCAATACCAAAAACTATCGTGGGGGCAAAGCAGTATTAGGTTAACCTTAGGGCCAATTTCCGCCGGTTTGTCTAATGAGAATTTATGGTGGGGGCCTGGTATAAAAAATTCATTAATATTGAGTAATAACGCGCCCGGTTTTAAGCACTTAACCTTAAATACAGTACGCCCGATTAAAACTTTCTTAGGACACTTTGAGGGACAGATTATTTCAGGGCGCCTTGATCCATCAGGGTTACAGACCGAGACTAACGCTTTCGTCCCTGATCCATCTCAATGGCGTTATTTTACCGGATTCAATATCAACTATCATCCTAAGTGGGTACCCGGTTTAACGCTTGGAATTATACGGACGTTTAATTCATACAATCAATACGTAGAAAAGCTCAGCCATTATTTACCATGGTTTTATCCTTATCAAAAAGCCAGTGTCAACAATGCTGACGACCCTATACCGCGGGACCAACTTACAAGTTTATATGCTAGGTGGCTATTTACTGATGCTAAGGCCGAATTGTATTTTGAATACGGTGTAAATGATAATTCTTATGATTTAAGACAATTTATAAACAGACCTGATTTGGCTAGGGCTTACCAATTTGGTTTACGTAAAATGGTATCACTGAATGACCCAAGCAAATATATCTTGATTGAAACCGAGATCACGCAAATGTCGCAATCAATAGATAGGATGGTAGATGGTCATGGTAATTGGTACAGACATCACCAGGTTTTGGCGGGCCACACAAATCGAGGGGAAATTTTAGGCGCAGGTATTGGACCAGGTGGAAATAGTCAATCTATCGACGTTAGTTGGATATATGGATTGAAGCGAATTGGCGTTTCTTTTGACAGATATGAACATGATGCAGAAATTTCAAACATTACGGCTGTAGATATAAATGGTAATAGCCGTAGATGGGTAGATTTTGCATTTGGATTACAGGGCGAATGGAATTACAAAAATTTGATTTTTAACGCCAAACTGCAACACATTAGATCGTTGAATTATCAATGGGTTTTAAAAGATTATAATCCATCAAAATACTACATACCTAATAACGATGTATCTAACTTACACGGCGAATTGGGCGTAACTTTTAGATTTTAGATTCTTTGCGCGTAAGCAACGCGTAAAAACCAAATATTATAATACCTAACAGCATAGCGCCGGGTATAGTAATGTAATATTTAAGAGAATTTTTCTTTAGTGGCAGCTCCGGTTCATCTACAATTTGTACTGTTGGTGTCTCTTGCGCCAGCACTGTTTTACTGGCTTCAAGACTCTTGATAGTTTCGGTATAAGTGCTACTAAGCAATATCTTGTCACGCTCTTTAATCTCAATATTGGCATTTTGACCAGTATATGCCGGGTTGATATCTAAAATACCTTGGCTGGCTGCAGACGCATTATAAGTTTTACGGGTAAGTATCTTTCCAATACTGTCACCTCGTGCTGATAAACGTTGTATATTGGTTCTTAACCTTTTAGTTTTTGTGCTGATATAAAAGTCGGTTGATTCTTTGATCATACGATTGCAAAACAATTGTGCCAGCTTTTCATCCCGCATGGTGGTATTAACTTCAAAAAAACCAAGTTTTTTATCGGTCTTGGCAATAGCAAACTCGCCATCCAAAATGCGCATAATCATTTCATGCAATAAGCTATCCTGCAACCGGGTGTTATTTAAACCCTTAAGCGGGAAACGAATTGTTTTGCCATCTGGGCTGTATTTTAACCACTTTTTGCTCAGTTTATTAACGGCAGCATACTTGTCTGCAAGCGTTTGTATGCTATCATAAGGGGTTAATAATGTAGCTTTAATTAACCGTCGGCTCTTAATTAATTCTTGTACATTATCGCCCGCTAAAATACTATTGCTGCCGCTTAGCGCGTCCATGTTAAGCCCAAATTGACCGGCTAATGCAGACAATCCACCCGCGCCGCCAGCAGATTTTGTGTCATCAACTACAAATGTCAGCCTTGCAGTATAGGTTGGCGCTTTATACCAGGCCAAAAAAGCGCCTAGAGCGGCACTGATGATCAGCGTAATCGCGATAAGCTTTTTAAATTGTAAAACGTATCGAATATCTGCAAACCTGTTGGCAATCAGTTGTTTGAAAGAAAACTCAGGTTCATAAGGGTATTGTGTGTTTTCAGTACTCATCTTTATTTCTTTAATATGGCCACAATACTTACCAAAGCAGTTAATGCCGCTGCTATACCAGCTATATTGCCAAACCCAAGCTGCAATAAATTACTTTCAGGAGCTTTTTCGGGCACTACAATTTTGCTGCCTGGTTTTACTTTTGGGTAGCTGCGGAAAAATAAAAAATGTCCGACAGGTTTATTTAAACCATCAGGGTACTGTATATAAGCGCCCTTTAGCCTGGCATTTTCTGTTGTGCCAGCTGCCGCATTAATGTAATATTTAAAACGCCCTCCATTATAGCTTATAAATTGCGGATTATTAACTGCGCCCGACACTTCTACATAAGATATAACCCGTGGTACATATACGCTATCGCCGGGTAGTAATATCATATCTTTTTTTGCCTGCGGCTTATAGTTTTTAGCAGACAGGTCTAGATTAACGCGTACGCCGTTTCTGTAAATCTGCGCATTTTCAATTGATCCGTAAGGAGTAACGCCACCTGCACGCTGCAAAATGTCCAGCGCTGTTTCATCTCTTTTTTGTACCGGGTAATCGCCCGGAAAAACAACCTCGCCCTTAACAATTACGTTGCCCAGTGCCTGATAATTTACTAAGCGTGGTACATTAATATAATCTAACGGTTGAAGTTCTGTATCGCTACCAGCGTTAGCAGGATTGCTCATGTCGATAATAATGGTTGTTACCTGCTGATTTGATACTGTGTCTGACGCATTTTTAATCACCCTGTTGATCTCGATATGATGCGATGCAGCTTCATCCGAAAAACCGCCGGCCATAGCTACCAAATCAGCCAGTTTTAAGCCTTTACGATAACTGATGATCAGAGGGGTTCTTACATGACCGCCTATAGTTACTTTTGGGTTTGATATAAATGCCTCGCGGTCCAATATCATGACAGAATCTTCGCGAAAAAGCGGGACGTCGCTCTTGCCTGCCATTACGTCGGCAGGTTTAAAAGGGATACTTTCTTTCTCTAAATTTGGTAAGGTACGGTTAATGTATCCCCGCTCTAAATAAGCTTCGGGTTTTAATCCTTGCGCTAACTTCAATAACTGGCTTAATGTAAGGCCCGCAGTTAGCTCATAAACATCAGGGCGATAAACAGAGCCCTCTAATATAATACGGTTGGTGTAACGGTTGGTAATGGCACCTACAGTAACCTTATCACCATTATGCGGGGTATAGTTAGCAAATAAGTTAGCCGGCACGTCTTTTACATCGCGCTGCAGCTCATTTATCTGGTCTACTTTAGCAATACCCGTGTAGGCTACATCTGTAAATCCACCAGCATAGCTGATCAGATCATCCAGGTGTTCGTCATCCTTTAATTCATAAATGGCCGGGTTTTTTACCTCGCCGCTAATACCAACCCGTTTTTTATAAACCGGTATTTGTATCACATCCTGATCTTCTAACCGAATATTTCCTTCCTGTACACCACTTTGTAAAAAGCTGTAAAAATCGATAGTTTTATAGAGCTTATTGTTCCTGATCAACTTTATATACCTTAATGAACCATTAGCATTTGGCCCGCCAGAGTGGTATAACGCATTTGGAAAAGTAGCTAATGACGACAGGGTATATGACCCCGGCGTTCTCACCTCGCCTTTTACAGTAACCCTGATGCTGCGTGTAGTACCCAAATTAACCGTTAGGTGCGTTTGGCCAGAGCTTAATGCAGGATAAATTTTTGTTAGCTTACTTTTTAACACACTTGTGGCCTGCTCAATGGTTAAGCCGCTAACCTGCGTTATACCGGCAAATGGTATTTGCAAGGCCCCGTCAGGTGTCACTGTCGACTCCAGGTTTTTTTCGTTTAGCCCGGTGAGTAATATCAATACTTTGTCGCCCGGGCCCAATACATAGCTTTTAGGTGTTGCTATGGTAAAATTCGGCTCAAATGTTATGGCTTGCTTAAAAAATTGAGACCCATATATTTCAAGCGATTTTCTAGTTGTTGTATCAATTTTGCGCTCAAGGGGCTTGGGCTTTACTACCAGGTCTATAATGTCCCTTTGGGAGCCTGTTTTTTGTTTTTCTGTGGATACAACAGCTTTCGGCGTTGTTTTTTTGTTTAAACCCAAGAGCACAACCCTATTTTTGAAAGCTTCTATTTGATCTGCAGGTACTCCTTTTTGCATCATAGCAGCGTAGGCTTGTTGTTCTGATAGGCCGGAGTCTTGAATTTTTTTCCAGGCTTGTGCTATCTGTTCATCGCTTGCCTGGCTTACCTGCATTGACTTTAAATCGCTTAGGCTTTGGGCCGTGCCTGATAGGGAAGCAAATGTTAGAATTAAAGATAAGGTATAAATAAACTGTTTAACACTCATGGGTAGATTGAAGTTAGCGTAATATGTTGCAAATATAAAATATATTTATCGTCATAAAGATATGGTCATCATGGAGTGTATACAGCTGTGCGTTATGATGATTTTTTAGCCAACGTTGTTTTTAGCATTAATAGCTATCCGGTAAGCTTCCAAAGTTTGTTCGGCGGCTTTGCGCCAAGTATGCATGGTTAAAATGCGTGTTAAAAATGTTTCATTAAATTGTGCTTTACTGGCTCGCTCAACAGCTTGCTTTATACTACCGATGTTCTCCGGCGAGCAATAAAAAGCATCGTCACCGAAATAATCATAGGTGTCCCCCTTGTCGGTTACAACAATATTGCAACGCATTAAGGCTGCTTCTAACGAGCTTAGGCCCGTGGTTTCAAACCAACTTGCCAAAACATGCACTTTGGCAAGTTGATAGTATTTAACTAATTCGTCATGTGGCACTCTGTTTAAAAAAGTGACGTTAGGTGCTGCGGCATTACGGCACTGCTGGTAGTATTTAGGCTGATTAGGTGATGCGGCACCAATTAACACAAGCTTGTATTTGGTGTTATTTAAGGCTTTAATTAAGTTAAGCTGGTTTTTTCTTTTCTCAATACGTCCTACGCAAATAATCAGGTCACCGTCCTTTGTGATGGCGTCATTAAACGGAAATTTCTCTGCATTGATACCGTTAGTAACTACATGATCTTTAATATTTGCTGTGTAAAGCTTTTTAACACGATTAAGCTCTGATATAGAGTTTGGTAGAATAATATCCGCACTTTCTAATGCCTCGATAATACTTTTGCGTTGGCCCTTAACAATAAAATTTCTGATAGGTAATTTCTCTTTCCGGCGTATCCACCGGGTGATAGTTCTTAGGTAGTCTTTACTATCTTCTGATAAACTTGCAAAAACGGATGCTAAACCTCTTTCGTTATACTTATAGTAATCCCCGTAAAGACAGTGTATAGTAGATATTGCAAAAGGTTTGTTGGCTGCTTTGCTATGATGCAATATGGCTGATGGCCTGGTGATGTGAAAAAAGTTTATTAAATCATACTTTTCATACTGTATAACATCATTTGATGTTAAAATGTCCACTTCAACGCCCAAGGCTATCAATTGCTTTGCTGTTTGATCAATTTGTACAGTATCGCCACCAGTAATTTGATACAAATTGGGTCTTACAATAAAGGCTATTTTCATATTAACATATCACGTACCATTTTTCTTCTTGCTAACTTAAGCTGCAAAAAGGCCGAAGTTAGCCATAATTGCTTATAAGTCAAATTGTGTGTATTTTGTTTTAGGCCTTAAATTATAATATAGCCGACAATTTGTTGATTAAAAAAAACAATTGTCGGCTATTTATGTATTATAAAAGTAATTGGTCATGACATCTTAACTAGCGAATTATAATGTTTTCATTGATTATGCTTTTAACCAATTAAACTAACACTTAAAGTGGGTTTTTTTTTTGATTTTGGCTTCAGGATATTTGTTTTGTTGAAATCTATTGAAAATATATACTGATATTGAGGTAAAAAAGATTAATTTTGCGCATTAAAGGTCAATACACTTATACCTTATATTACATCTGCCAGATTAATCCGTAAAGGGATTTAACGTTTATATGAAGAAAAAGATTTACATTGCTGGTGCGGGTGGTATGCTTGGCGAAGCATTTTACCGCATATTTAGAGATGAATACGATATAAAATGCACAGATAAAGATGTAAACGAGGAGTGGCTAAGTTTTCTGGATTTTAGAAATTTTGAAGCCTACAAGAAGGATGTTGAAGCTTTTAAACCCGACTATCTTTTTCATTTGGGCGCATATACAGATCTTGAATATTGCGAACTTAACTTGGACGATACCTATCTTACCAATACAACTTCAGTAGAAAACGCTGTATTTATAGCCAACAAATTAAATGTTCCTTTGCTTTACATAAGCACTGCTGGCATATTTGACGGAACAAAAGATTTTTATGACGATTGGGATGAGCCGAACCCGCTTGGCCATTACGCCCGTTCAAAATACATGGGCGAGCGTTATGTACGCGAGAATGCTACCCGCTTTATAATTTGCCGCGCCGGTTGGATGATGGGTGGCGGGCCAGAAAAGGATAAGAAATTTATTAGTAAGATAATAAAGCAAATTGCTGCCGGTAAACGCGAACTAAATATCGTTAACGATAAAGATGGAACACCGACATTCACGGTTGACTTTGCTAAAAACGTAAAATTACTGCTTGAGCGCGAATACTGGGGGCTATATAACATGGTTTGTAATGGCGAAACCAGTAGATATGAGGTTGCTAAAGAACTGGTGAGTGTACTTGGTTTACAAGACGCTGTTGTAGTTAATGAGGTATCATCAAGCTTTTTTAACGATGTATATTTTGCACCCAGACCTCCGTCTGAACGATTGGTAAACAAAAAGCTAGACTTGCGTAGCATGAACATTATGCAAGACTGGAAGATTGCGCTTAAAGAATATATTGACGTTTACTACACTGATTACTTAACCGAAAACAATATTTATCCGGCTAAAGAATTCATTTCGCTGTAAATATTTGTAGATGCGTATTGCTGCTTTCGGCTTCAGATCAATCCCTTTAGCAAAAGGAGCTGCCGGTGCAGATAAATTCGCCCTCGAATTATTTCCTCGCCTTGTACAAAGAGGCCATTCTGTAGTTGCTTATAACAGGCAGTATCCTGATGTTTTTATTGATGTTACCGAGTATAAAGGGGTAAAGATTAAAACCTTTAAAACTATTTCAAAAAAAGGGTTTGACACACTTTTGCATTCCTTTAAATGTACCTGTGATATTATAGTTAGCAATACTGCCGACGTTGTACATATACAAAACGGTGGTAATAGTATTTGGGCGTTACCTTTACGCTTATTTGGCAAAAAGGTATTTATCAGCCAGGATGGTGTTGATTGGAAACGCGATAAATGGCCTTGGTATGGTAAGCTATACTTAAAGATAGCTTCCTTTATTACAGCACATTTCCCCAACGAAGTCATATTTGACAATGTAATAGCTAAAAAGCTTTTTGAAGACAAATTTAAAAAGCAATTTAAGTTTATCCCCTTTGGCAGCGAGGTTGAAGCGGGTGAGGGCAATACAACCATTTTAGAAGAAATTTGCCTCGAGAAAGGCAGCTACTATTTATTTGTTGGCCGTTTTATACCTGATAAGGGCCTGCATTATTTGGTACCCGCTTTTAAAAATTCAAACTCAAGCAAAAAGCTGGTTTTAGTGGGTGGGTCGCCAAACCCGTCACCATACGAAAAAGAACTGTTAGCTATGGCCAATGATCAGATCATTTTCCCGGGATATATTTACGGTGAAGATACTAATACGTTGATACGTAACGCTTATTGCTATATTCAGCCATCGGATGTTGAGGGGCTTTCGCCCGTAGTGCTAACAGTTATGGGCCTTAATGTACCTATGATAGTAAGTGATATTGACGAAAATAAATATGCGGTATTAGATACTGTAAGGATGTTTAAGCAAGGAGATATAGCGTCGTTGACCGACCAAATAAGTTACTGCGAGTTGAACTACCCTAATATGGTGCAGCTAGCTCAAAAAGCAAGCGACAGAGCATTGAGCGTATTTAATTGGGAGAAGGTGGCCGATGAACACGTAGAAGTGTTTTTAAATAGTTAAACTGCTTTTTTAAATACTTCAATTAATTGCAAGGCTGCTTGGTGCCATGAAAAATTTTTGAGCCGAACCCGCCCTTTTTCAATCATTGACTTTCTTAAATTCTCATCATCCATTGCCGACGTGATAGTAGCTGTTATGTCCGCAATATCAAACGGATTAAACGTCAAAACCGCTTCGCCGCCAATTTCTGGCAGGCAGGTATTATTTGCTATCAGCACAGGCAGGCTATGGCTAAACGCCTCAAGCACCGGTATGCCAAATCCTTCGTTTATTGATGGGAATACGTATAACAATGCATTTATGTAAAGCTGTTCTACCCCGCTGTCAGGTAAATAGCCTGTTAATACAACGTCGTTACTTAATTGCCTTGCATGTATAGTTTCAATAATGTGTTGATAAGCGTTTTCCAGTTTATTAGATGGATACGCGCCCGCCAGCACAAGTTTTAAGTAAGGGTATTTAACTTTTATTTTGCTAAATGCTTCAATAAGTGCCGGGATGTTTTTTCGCTTAAACATGGATCCCACATGCAATAAATAATTTTTAGGGGTTATTGAAAATGTTTGTAAAACCACATCATCACCTTTCAGTCCCTGTGTTCCCCAACTTTTGGGGCCTTCGTAAATTACAACCAGTTTATCGTTTGGGATATTGGTGTAACGGTTAATCTGTTTTTTTGACCACTCGCTAGGGGTAATTACAAATGCTGATTTTCTGGCAGCAGGTAAAGCAGTGTTTTTATATAGCCATAGCCACAGCCTGCCATAATTTTCCGGTGTTTCAAAAAAGAAAGCGTCGTGAAATACAGGTACGGTTTTAAACCCTAGTTGTAATAGTGGTACAACATTATCAGTGCAGAAAACGATATCCGCTCCGCAGAAAAATGCTTTAAACGGTAGCGCAAGTTGTTTCCATAACTGATATCTACCATGCTCTATAAGTGTTAATATTTTATTAGTGCCAGTATATACAGGTATTGTCGTATCTAAATATAGAAATCTAACCTGCGGATCATTAATCTGCTTAAACGCTTTAACCAATTCTGTCAGGTAAGTTTTGGTGCCGGTTTTTGCCACCTGCAGGTCACGTATATCAATTGCTATGGTTATTGGTTTTGACATTGCTAAATAGCGTCCCGGCTTTTAATTAATTTGGCAGGTATGCCCGCTATTATAGAATTTAAAGGGAAGGATTGATTTACCACACTCCCGGCTGCTACCACGCAACCATCGCCTAAAGTGACGCCTGCTAAAACAGTGACGCCACCACCCAGCCAGCAATTATTGCCTATGCTAACAGCTTGTTTAGTAACTCCCTGGTCTTTTATATTGTGGTTAATATCAGCAAAATTGTGATTTTCTGAAAATACCTGAAGGTTGGGGCCGGTTATTACGTCGTCGCCTATATTTATACCTCCCTGGCCACCTAAAAATGCACGTGCGCCAATGCCGGTACGGTTACCAATTGTAATGCCAATGCCCCGGTGTGCTATAACGCCGGTGCAAAATATAATCGAGTCGCGGGCGATAGAAACATTATCCCCAAAAGTAATACCATTATCCGATAGAGCGTTAATGCTTACATTATCATCCAAAATCAAATTTTTTCCTGCAGATATTTTGTAGCCATGTTTTACCTTAATGTTGCTGCCTGCAAATACAAACCCAGCCGATCTTTTAAGACATGGCTTTAAAAACAAACCTCGTATTAACTGACAGAACCTATCGCCGGCAATAACAAAAAGATCGCGGTTACTGTGCGATGATTCTAACTTATAGTCAGGGTCATTTTTTAGTTTGCGTATCAGTTTTTCAATCATGTTGTTGCAGGTTGCAATTTATTTGAATGTTGTTGCATAATGACACTTATAAATAGGCCTGACAATAGCCAGTTCATGTAAGACAGATATGATGATGATTCTACCTCGGATGTCAGCATAGGTATAATAAAACCAATTTTGATCAATAAAACCGCCATACAAATCTTTCTTTCTTTGCCTTTAAGCCTCTTTACCCATTTAAGGCCCATTTTAATAAATAAAATGTAGATGGTCAGATATAAAAGTAAGGCAATTATGCCGGCTTGTACCCCAATTATTATAAATTGATTTTCGCCGCCTACGTTTTCGCCGAATGTGCCGGCCACGCGTCCAGATGTGCCTAGCCCAAGCCCAAGCGGACTTTGTATCATGGCCATTATTCCCTCAATCCATTCTACAAGATGCCCCACACTTGATGGGTTGCTAAAATCTATAGTGTTTACAAATACCTCTATTATACCGGTGTGGTTTTGTTCAAATTGAGCGAACAGATAAGCAGCATAAACAGCGCCTATAAGTACTGCCGTGTGTACGGTATAGGTGATAAACCTTTTGTATGTAATTAACGCATAAACATATATTATCAAGCAGTAACTAGCCAGCGGCGCCCGCGAAAACGAAAACACGATACAAAATAATGTTGCCAGCAGGGCTGTCCAACCCATCAGTTTTGCTTTAAAACGGCCATTATCCCGTGTCAGCAATGCAAGTATAACAGCTAAAGCAAGCAGGGTAGCCGCTGCCAGTTCAAGCGGGTTTGCATAAAAGCTGGCAAACCTACGATACCCCCCTTCAGATTCAAATGTGGTGGTTAGGCCAAAGCTGCCATTAGGTTCAATATTAAAAAAGTAATAACAATACTCGGCAAATCCGGTATATAGTTGCAGTTGTTGTTGCATCAATACTTCTACCGTTAATACTGCGCCGGCGCCAATAGTAAGTAAGGCAATGTAATTAAAATACTTATTAATGTAAATAGCCTTGGGGTCAAATAAGCGGCCAGTAAAATAAGCAACAATGTAAAATGATGTGCTTTTAAATGCCAGTAGCCTTTTCAAAAAGCCATGCTCGCCTATTGGTAAAATCACATATAAAAAAGTATACCCCAAAAATGCAAAAATCAGGTAATCTATTAAATGAAATTTAGGCCGCTGACGTAGCGACATTACATTGAGGGTTAAAACACACAGCACCATTACCTCTTTAAAAAATTGAAATGCCGGTATAATAGCCTTCAATCCCAACAAAAAAGTAACGGACATTGCCGTGGTATACATGGATAAACCAAAGATCAAAAAAATGAATATACCATCGCCCTTACCCCTGTACACTTCGCGCAGCGCCACAACAAACGAAATGATAAAAATGAGTGGGAAAATAAACATGCCTGAGCTATAATTTTAAGGCCAAATTAGGCTTTTTGAAGTGAAAATCCCTTCTTTCACCCCTTTAAAAACAAAGCTGGCTTTAGCATTGCGCCTTCTAAGTTTAAAATAAAACCAAACCGCGCTGTAATAAATAAGCCCGCTTATGATGTAAATCGGATAGCAGATAACATTACCGTATTTGCGCAAAAACCATATGCGATTGCGTGTAACATAGTAATGTATAACAGGGCTCAAAAAACCTTCCTGCCGTTCTACTTTGGCCGACACACCTGCTTCATGATACATCTTAGTAAAAGGCAGATAATGCAGTTCATAGCCAACTTGACGCAATCTGAATGATAATTCAACATCCTCATAATAAAGAAAAAACAGCTTGTTAAACAAACCGCTTTTTAACAGCGCCGCATTACGGATAAGCATACAGCAGCCGGTTACCCATTTGGCATCCTGAGATTGATCATTTATGCCCGGTATGGTTTTGTCAGAATAGTTTAGGCCCAGCAAGGTGTTAAAGCCGCCCCTGCCGTTCCATATTTTAGTTTTGTTGTGCAGCCAGTAAATGGCAGGTTGCACTGCGGCAACCTGTGGGTGATTATTTAAATGCGTGCTTAAGACGGTGATGATATCTTCGTCAACCAAAGTGTCGGTATTTATTACTAATGAATAAGAATATCCCTTGTCTATACTGTATTGTAAGGCCTGATTATTGCCTTCTGCGAAGCCCAGGTTTTCTTTGTTGTTTAGGTAGGTAATATCCGGGAATTGCGCTTTCAGTGTGGTTAAAGAATTATCTGTCGAACCATTGTCGGCAACTATAATATCATACAACATTTTATTGCAATACCGGTGTATTGAAAGTATACAGTTGGCAGTATGCACCGGGGTGTTCCAATTAAGCAATATAACAGCAACCGGTTTAGCCATGGTTTACAGGTTTTTTAATAAGATATTCTGAGAAAAGTAATGCTACAGATTCTACAAAAATAGTAAACCCACCTATGTATAAATAGTTGTTTGAGTCAGATAGCAGGAAAGCCAAAGCGGATGCAATAAACAACAGGATAGTGGAGATACGGAATAGATACACAGTATTGTTTTTTAAAAGCAGATCAAGTATATTAATTACATTAAAGGCCGATATTACGGGTACAAATGCCATTACCCTTAAAAGCCTAATCGAGTTTGTGTTATGTTCGCCGGATAGGATGTAGACGATAAAGTCAGCCAACACAAATATTGTTATCGCGCCGGCAAAGAACACGCCGGCCAAAAGATATTTGGTTTTGCGGCGGTATATTATCCACCTGTCAAGGCTCTCTTTGTAAAGCTGTACAGCCTTAGGATAAAATGCATTGGCAACAGTATTAATAAGGTTGCGGCATTGGCTAATAACCCTATAGCATAAAGAGTAAGCGCCCAGCAGCTCAGACCCACCCCACGTTAAAGCAAATATAATTACAGACTGTTGCAGGTGTGCTGAAATGTTATTTACCGTCAAATAAAAATTGGTGCGGGTAATAAGTAACAAATTTGCATTTGATGGCCTAATATAAAATAGTTTAAACCGCCTGATTAAATACACCAACAAGAAGGTATACGTTATAACATTGCCTATCCCTAAAATAAAATTCACCCAGGGCGCATCATCAGGTTTCTTAATCAAAATAAACATTGCTGCAACGGCTATAATGTTTACAACCAGGTTGTAAATATTATAGATCTTTATTTTTTCTATGCCAATAAAAAAACATAGAGGGTTAAATACTTCGGCCAGTACAATAGGCGTTGATAATAAAATAAATCCATAAGAGCTTATATGAAACCAGTATAGCACAAATAAGCCAATTAAAAAAAGGACGAAAATAATGCCCCGTATCCATAAAGTATTGCAAAAAACAGCACTTAGTTTTGGCAGGTCATTTACATGGTAAGCTGTGTCGCGCACGCCAGACTGCCCTGTGCCGTAATTAATAACGGTACCTGCCAATGTCGCAAATTGGTAAGCAGCCATTACAATACCAAAACCTTCTAAACCAACACTAGCCGTTATTATGCGCAGTGTAATAAACAGCAATAACAAATTAGATAATTGTATACTGCTTAAATTAAAGAAGTTTGACAGGACATTGGTTGCCCTCAACTTTTTATAAGAGCTAATTAAGCGTTTCAAATTTTATGGTTGTTGCCGCAAATTTAAGTTTATTTAACGCTAAACCTGCAAAAGGTAAATCAAGTTATTAAACTTCCCATACAATATCCTGCTTCAATACCTTGCCGCCGGTTAATATGCTGTTTTGTTGTGTGTAGGTTTTTGTTAGGGTAGCGTTTGCAGCAATTACATTTCCGTCGCCAATATTGGTGCCTTTTAATATGAGGCAACGGCAGCCTATCCATACGTTGTTACCTATGGTTATAGCTTTAGCGGGGTTTAAAATAACACCTGCCTTATCTTTTATTTTATGAAAGTCGTCATCTATAATTAAAATCTGCCATGACAATAAACAGTTGTTGCCAATGCTTACATGTTTATTGCAAATTATAGCTGTCTCGGCGGTTATAACAACGTTGTTGCCAATTTTAAGTGTGCCATTGGGGCCTACGTCTAGTTTACAGCCGTGGCCAATATTAGCCTTCCCGTCAAATATTATAGTGCCTCTATTTTGGAATTTACTGCGTGATTTTAGCCTGTCAAATACCCCGATATCCCCGTACCCTATAGTGATCATACCGGGTGTTATTTCGCCATTGATTATCACCTGCCCCATTGCGGCAGAAATGTAGCAGTTACGGCTTACCCATATGGGCAACTTTACAGCATCGCTAAACGGAAAGTATTTAAAATTTATTCTAAGTGTTTTAAAATTGACCTTTAAAAGCGTTTTTATAAATATTTTTACTCCCATGTCTAATACGTGATGCCTGTGCTTTATGCAACAAATTTAGCTTAATATAAATATTGTTATCGTAATACACCAAATAAAATGGTGCAACGGTAATTTTAGGTTATAGCCATTTAAATATTATTATCTTCGCAAATCAATATTTTCGTCGATGAATTTTCTAAGCCCGGATATTAAAGATCTTAAACAATTAGGCAAAAACAAACAAAAAGAATACGCTAATGCAAAACCCTTCCCTAATATTGTTTTAGACAGCTTTTTTAACGAAGAAATGCTCAGTCAGGTACTGACTGATTTTCCGGATCTTTCAAAAAAAGCGGATATCATTAACTACGATAATCACAACGAAAAAAAACTGGCAGCTAAAGGCGAGGCGCATTTTAGCGATAACACAAAAGCCTTAGTGCATTATTTAAACTCGCAGCCAGTATTGGAGTTTTTGCAGGAGCTTACCGGTATTAAAGAAACCTTACTGCCTGATCCTTATTTGCTGGGCGGGGGATATCACGAAATTAAACCGGGCGGTATGCTAAAAATACACGCCGATTTTAATAAACACGAGACCACCTGGCTTGACAGGCGGATTAACCTACTGGTTTACTTAAATAAAGATTGGGACGAATGCTACGGTGGACATTTTGAACTTTGGGATAAAGATTTGACCAGGTCATTTCAAAAAATCTTGCCGCTGTTTAACCGGGTCGCCATTTTTTCGACTACTGATTTTTCTTATCATGGTCATCCAAATGCATTAACCTGCCCGCCCGATAGAAGCCGAAAATCATTAGCATTATATTATTACAGCAATGGCCGCCCTAAAAGCGAGGTAAGCAAAAATCCCCACGCTACTATTTTTAAAGACCGGCCAGGTGTAATGGGCGACACAGTTAAAGACCCTATAACTTTAAAAGATGTTGTCCGCGAACTTACGCCACCTATAATTTATAATACTATCAAAAGAGCAGTAAAAGGCGATAAATAGCCATAATTATAGATATCCTTTAGTTTATGATAAATAATATAATAGTATTTGGAGCTTCCGGCCAGTTAGGTCAGTGTATTGAAAAAGAGGCCACCCGGCAAGGCGTTGAAGGTATTGTTTTCCTGCCTGAAATAGGAGCCAACATATTGGATACTGACGGATTGGCTAAACTATTTGAGCAATATAAGCCCGCATATGTCATTAACTGCGCCGCCTACACCGCTGTTGACAAAGCCGAAGACGACGTTGAACTTGCTGAAAAGATAAATAAAACCGGTGCCGAAAACCTTGCCGTACAATGTCAAAAAAATGCGGCCGTATTGATCCACGTATCTACAGATTTTGTATTTAAAGGCGATGCCGCCACCCCACGTATAGAAACTGACAAAACCGCCCCAATAAGCGTTTATGGCCAAACTAAATTGGATGGCGAGCTGGCTGTAGCCGCAGCATTGCCTGCTCATTTTATCATTCGCACCGGCTGGTTGTACTCTGAGTATGCTAACAACTTTGTTAAAACTATGATAAAGCTGGGTAACGACAGAGATGAGCTACGCATTATAGCTGATCAGGTAGGCACGCCAACTTATGCTATTGATCTGGCAGGGTTTATTCTTTTGACTATCACTAGCCAAAGCAAGGCTTACGGCACTTACCATTATAGTAACGAGGGCGTAACGTCATGGTTTGATTTTGCACGCGCCATCTTTGATATATCGGCAACGCCGGTAAAAGCAATACCTATCCGTACAGATGAGTATCCAACCAGGGCTACCCGCCCAAGCTACTCTGTAATGGACAAAACCAAAGCTAAACAGACATTTAAAATTGAAATACCATACTGGAGAGACAGCCTTGTAAACTGCATAGGCAAGCTTCAGCAGCAATAAAACCATATCCATGAAAGGAATAATTTTAGCAGGCGGATCAGGCACCAGGCTGTATCCGATAACCAGGGCCATTAGTAAACAACTGATGCCGATTTATGATAAGCCGATGATTTATTATCCGCTATCGGTATTAATGCTGGCTGATATTAAAGATATTTTAATTATCACCACGCCCGAGGATAGTGATAGCTTTAAACGGTTATTAGGCGACGGAAAAGAACTGGGTTGCAATTTTGAGTACGCTGTTCAAACTGTGCCAAATGGTTTGGCCCAGGCTTTTGTAATTGGCGAAAAATTTATTGGCAATGACAAGGTAGCCTTAGTTTTAGGCGATAATATTTTTTATGGCAGCGGTTTTAGTAAACTAATTCGCAGCTTTAACACCGTTGAGGGTGCCGCGGTATTTGCCTACCCGGTTGCAGATCCTGAGCGCTACGGCGTAGTTGAGTTTGATGAGAATTTTAAAGCTTTATCTATTGAAGAGAAGCCGTTAGAACCCAAATCAAATTTTGCGGTACCCGGCTTGTATTTTTATGACAACACCGTTGTAGAAATTGCTAAAAATTTAAAAATGTCGCCGCGTGGCGAGTACGAAATAACAGACGTAAACAAACACTACCTTGAGGCAGGCACGCTACAAGTTGGCGTTATGGACCGGGGCACGGCCTGGTTAGATACCGGTACATTCGACTCGTTAAGCGATGCCAGTGAGTTTGTGCGTGTGATAGAAAAACGCCAGGATACCAAGATCGGTTGTATTGAAGAGATTGCTTACCGCATGGGTTTCATCACCAGGCAGCAACTGTCGGATATCGCTCAAAAATATATTAAAAGCGGTTACGGTCAGTATTTGTTAAGGTTGATTAAGTAGTCATTTTTCAAAAATCATTTACAAGGCGGGGATCACATCCTCGCCTTTTTTTTGTTTGTGATTTTTTGTTTCGAATCACGCAGCGCGCAATTTATATTCCGGTTATCAATATATTATAAGCATTACAACAACCCATCAACTTTCTCGCCAACAACTTCATCCGGCGAAAGCCAAACCATGTCCTGATCTTTTCTGAACCAGGTGAGCTGGCGTTTGGCGAAACGGCGGGTGTTTTGTTTGATCATTTCTACGGCTTTATCAAGCGTGATCTTGTTGTCTAAATACGCAAACACTTCGCTGTAACCAACGGTGTTAAGCGCATTTAGGTGACGATAAGGCAGTAGCGTCTCTACCTCGTCTACCAAACCGTCTTTTACCATCATATCTACCCGTTTATTGATGCGGTTATATAATACCTCGCGGGGCAAATCCAACGCTATTTTCAGAATGTTAAAGGGGCGGGTGTTCACCTTAGCTTTACGGTATGACGAAAATGGATTGCCGGTTTGCCGATACACCTCTAAGGCACGGATAACGCGCTGTGGGTTATTAATATCAGCCGAAGCGTAATAGGCAGGGTCGGCCTGCTTAAGTTTGTCCTGTAAGGGGATTATGCCATATTGCGCCAACTCCGTATTTAACTGCTCGCGGATGGCCGGTTCAGCTTGGGGAATGTCATCAAAACCTTCGCACAATGCTTTGATGTACAAGCCCGATCCGCCTACCAGTATTACTTTATCATGGCTTTTAAAAAGTTCATCCAACAAAGCCAGACCCTGTTTTTCAAAGTCGCCTACAGAAAATGGTTCGGTAACAGCATGCGAGTCGATAAAATAGTGTTTAGCCTGCCCAAGCTCTGCCGGCGTAGGTTTAGCCGTACCTATGGCCATCTCCCTAAAAAACTGCCTTGAGTCGGCCGAAACAATCACCGTATGGTAATACTGCGCCAGCCTGATAGCCGCCGCTGTTTTGCCTGATGCGGTTGGCCCGGCAATTACAATGAGGGATTTAGTTGGTTGGTCCACATTTATTATACAAAAACGTCATTGCGAGGAACGAAGCAATCTCTACAAAGGACAGTCAATATGCCGAATAATAGCCGGGGCGTAATGCCTTTAACTAAAGTAGCACACATTGATTAACGTATGTAGAGATTGCTTCGTACCTCGCAATGACGCGTGGTGAATATGTTATTTTGTTATATCTAATAATCATCTTTAGACGATCTGCTGTCGTCTTCAAAACTATCGTCGTCGGCAAACTCGCTGCCAAATTCATCTTCTTCTCCGCCTTCATCATCCCCGCTGATTATAGCTTCGCCGGTTTCGTCCACCTCGCTAAAATCTACGGTATCTTCATGGCTAATACTCATTTCATTCAAAAAGTCAAACTCGCCCGGGTCTTCGGCAGTAGCTGCGGTTTCAGCATCGGCCACGGTAACAAACTGTCTTGGCGCATCGCCGGTTGATTTTATAACGGCCGGATAGTCAACGCCGGGAGTTTCGTCTAAAATGATTTTCACCAGCTCCACATGGAAATCAAAGGGGCGGTCAAAGTTAAAAGTGTAGTAAAATTTCTGATGCGGATCATCAATACGGCTGCTCATTTTTACCTTATCCATCAGCGCTACACCACGGTCAATACGGCGTTGGTTAGGCAGGTATGATATTTCTTCGCCTTTTAGCCATTGGTCATTGCTAACATAAAAAGACGACGAGTAGTCTGCATTGTAACCAGTTGATTTGTGTATTGCCCGGTGAAGATCTTCAAACGTTTGCGTTGATTTGATATCAATCACGCGCGAAACATCATCGTAATCTTCAAAAGTAACTTTGAATCTGTAAAGTGCCATTGTATATTAAAAGTGGATTTTAACGTAAAAGTAATATTTTAATTTTGTTTCAGCTTGCCACAACTTTTAAGCCAATTTCTTGGCCGGCCTTAATTGTAAACGCAATTACCTCGTCGCGCTGGTTAGGTATTTCGCCTTCAAGTATGGCTTCGCGTATTTTATTTTTGATGATACCTACCTCGCGGCCCTCTTTAAGGCCAAACAGTTGCATAATATCTGTACCGGTAACAGGGGGCTGCCAATTGCGTATACTGTCGCGCTCTTCAACGTCTTTTAATTTTTGTTGTACCAGCTCAAAATTGTTGCGGTACTTTTTAACCTTGTATTCGTTTTTGGTGGTAACGTCTGCTTTACACAACAGCATTAGCCCCTCAATATCATCGCCTGCCTCAAACAACAACCTGCGCACGGCCGAATCTGTAACAACCGACTGCGACAAAACAATGGGCCTTAAATGTAGCTGAACCAGCTTTTGCACTTGTTTCATTTTTTCGTTAAGCGGCAGTTTTAGCTGCGCAAAGATCTTTGGCACCATGCGGGCGCCCTTATCCTCGTGTCCGTGAAATGTCCAGCCGTGGCCGGGCTCAAAGCGCTTGGTAGCGGGTTTGGCTATGTCATGCAGTATGGCCGCCCAGCGTAGCCAAAGGTCGTTAGTGGTTTCGCAAATATTGTCTAACACCTGCAGGGTGTGGTAAAAGTTATCCTTATGGCCCTTGCCGTCAATATAATCAACCCCGTAAAGGGTAACCATTTGCGGAAAGATCTTATGCAGCAGCCCGGTATCAAACAAATAGTTAAAGCCAATAGATGGTACAGGCGACAGGATGATCTTATTCAGTTCGTCGGTTATCCGCTCCTGCGATACGATGCTGATGCGGTCCTTATTGTCTTTAATTGCCTGTACAGCCACCTCGTCAATCCTGAAATTTAATTGCGATGCAAACCTGATAGCACGCATCATCCGCAACGGATCGTCAGAAAAGGTTTCGATAGGGTTAAGCGGCGTACGGATCAGTTTTGCTTCCAGGTCCTTGATGCCCTCAAAGGGGTCAACCAGCTCCCCAAAAGTGTTGGGGTGTAAAGAAATAGCAAGTGCATTGATGGTGAAGTCGCGGCGCATCTGGTCCTCTTCCAGCGTGCCATCCTCAACAATAGGCTTACGCGAGTCGGCCCGGTACGATTCTTTTCGCGCGCCAACAAACTCTACCTCCAGGTCGTTGTATTTTAATGATGCCGTTCCGAAATTTTTATAGACGGCCGCTTTAACCTTAAGCTTAGCAGCAATCTTCTCAGCAAAATCAACCCCATTACCAATAATAACCAGGTCGATATCTTTGGATGTGCGCGCTAAAAAAATATCGCGCACAAAACCGCCAATGGCATATACCTGCAGGTTTAATTGCCCGGCAAGCTCAGATATAACAGTAAAAACGTGATGCTTTAAATGCTCTTTCATTAAAATGCAAAGCTAGTAAAATTACGGGTTTACACACGCTGTCATTGCGAGGCACGAAGCAATCGCACGCTGTAACGTTCGCTATTGCTTCGTGCCTCGCAATGCCAGACTTTAGTTGTAATGACTTCTATGTAGCATAATACAACGTTTAGCTAAATAATTATTTAGCTTCGGTAGCAAATTTTTAGGTTGATACAGTATATCGGCACAGTAAAGCGACTGTGAAGAGATTATCAGCGCGTGCTATAACCCTATATGTACTGTAGTAAAAAAATTAGGCGGTACTACTATGTTTTTTTATAAATTGCTTTAAAAGAGATTGATAAGGTATTGCCAGATGAAAAGAGAATTAATAGCCGGTTTAATATGCTGCCTTTGCAATTTCAAAATTCAAGCCCAAAGTACCAAGCAAGCCTTTTCAGATTTGAAAACCCTCAATTACACTGTTGAGAGCGCTCCTGATTGGACTAACGCTTTAATCCGACAGTCGGGCTGGTTCGGTGGCGATGGTATCTTTACCATTCCGATGGATGGGATTGAACATCGTGCGGCAAGGGGCAAGGTCCTTTTTATATTTAGCGACAGCATGATAGGGGGCATAAACGACGGTAAGCTTAAGCCTGGATCGACCATGATTCATAATGCAGTGGCTATTTTAGATGGTAAGGAGCGAGGAGCCGCAAAGCTGAAATTCTACTGGAGAAAAGGTAAAGGGGACAAGGCCGAATCCGTATTTATCCCGAAGACAGCTAAAACGGAGAATGGTGATTATCTTTGGTTAGGTGATGGTTTTGTAAATAAGGAATTAAATAATGATCTGTTTATTTTCGCATATCGCATTACAAATGTCAGCAATGCCGCTTTTGGTTTTAAGGAAGTGGGTAACGTCTTAATTAAGATCCCCGCAGGTGACAAATCGCCTTATCATGCCCAGAAACAAGAAGATACTCCGTTTTATATACCAGACAAAGGTGAGGGGGGCGGCTCTTTTGGGGCAGGTATTTATGTCAATACAAAGAGTGCCGGAGCGCCGGCCCCAGATGGTTTTGTTTATGTATACGGAGTTATTGGAAAATGGAAGCAGGTATTGGTTGCCCGGGTGTTGCCGCAATATTTTGAAAAGTACGATAGGTGGACGTACTGGGACGGAAAAGCATGGGTAGGTGATGTACGTAAGGCAGAGAAGATAGCCGATTGGGTATCAAACGAATTAAGCGTATCACCATTGCCTGACGGGCGCTACGCCATGATATTTCAAGTTGGTGCCATGACAAAGGACATCGGGCTGCGAATTGGTACAACACCTTACGGTCCCTTTGGCCCGGCAATAAAGATTTGGGATTGCACCAGCGACTTAACCAACAAGCATTACTTCGTTTACAATGCCAAAGCTCATCCCAGCCTATCAAAGCCCGGCGAGTTGATCATATCCTATAATATCAACTCCACAGACTTTTTTAAAGACCTGCCTTCTGATCCCAACATGTATCGCCCAAGATTCATACGACTCAAGTTACAGTAACAAAGAGTGATGCCTCCCGTTGGTCCGGACTTATAATCCCGGACCATCCGCGAGGGGATTTGCAATCCCCTGGTATTATGCTTAGGCGGATTGCAAATCCGCATCTCTTTAGTCTGGGATTAAAAATCCGGAATAACATCTAGTATATTTCAGATAGCATTAATCTCGATACTCATATTCTAGATTCCCTAACACCTCATTCTCAACTTTCCTTTGAATAGCCCTAATTACATCTTCGGGAATATCATATTTATCAAACAAAATTACTAATGCATCAAAGTAATATTCAAGATAGGTTTTAAGATAATTTGAAGAATTGTGTATATTAAGATAGGGTAGCCATAAGCCGTAATTTATTGTCTTATTTCTTTTATCAACTTCCGGACCCCTTACCTCTAACTTTTTAGTGTTTGCCGTTGTGGTACTAACTAAGCTAAGCACAGTTTCTGAATCCGCGGCTTCCAATCCAAAAGGATACATTACTTGTTCTATTAATTGGTGCCTTATAAGTTTGTGCACTTTGAAATATATTCTAAAGGACACACCTGGCTCTCCATACCAGCTACTAATTATTAATATCATAAAAATTCTTTTTGCCAGGTGATTTTTTGTTTCCTGAGGTGTCCGGACTACAGCGAAAGCGAAGTTAAGGTTTATACATGGGCAGTTGCGAGTTAAATCTGATAGCCAGTAACCTGAGCGATATTACGGCAGGGATACAAACTGCTTATGGTACTACCGGCGACAGACCAAACTGCAGCAAGAAGAAATAAATGATCGCTTTGATGATTAACGAAGAATGTTGTTTAGTAAAACATCCCTGATAACACCGCGGAAACCTGTGTTTATGATAGGCAGCGCTACACCTATTACCGGGTGCATACCCACATTTTACCCCGTTTTGAATAGCGTAGGACCAGGCCTCCAGTGTCTGATTAATTTTGTTTCAAACTAACTAAATTTATCGCTTAGTATTTAATTGATTATCACCCGTTAACATAATTTTTAGGCATAAACTTACTGACCTAAAAGTTGTTGCGGATTGTATATTTATAGTATCCTTATAATCAATTAGTTATATCAAAATCTTGTTTCATTTTGTTTCACTCGTTTTTTGTAACAAATTGATAGTGAAATAGATAGGTAAAAATGTTGTTTCACTTGTTTCATCTGTGTCACACGCGCGTGAAACAAGCGGGCGGTTATCGTCTTAAAAACTCAAATTTACCCCCAGGTTCAAGGCTCATAATGGTTGATGGGGTCTTGATCTCCATGCTGTGCTGGTCTATATCTACCACATAATCAACCCCGTCGATGATCTCCTGCTCAATCTGTGAGAAGTACTGCGGTGACGGGTTGCCGCTGATGTTAGCCGACGTAGATACCAATGGTTTGCGCAAGCGCTGTATCAAACCCTCGCAAAAGGCATTCTTAACCACCCTGATCCCCACGCTGCCATCCGCCGCTATTAAAGCCGGCGATATGTTGCGCGCGCCTGGCATAACCAGCGTTAACGGGTTCTCGGTATACTCTATCAGGTTATAGGCCAGCTCGGGCACTTCGGTTATATAGCTGGCCAGCTTGTTGTCGGTATCCAGCAAAATGATCATGCTCTTGGTTTCGGCCCGCTGTTTAAGGCGATAGATCTTCTGTACCGCCTCGGTGTTGGTGGCGTCGCAGCCTATGCCCCAGATGGTATCGGTGGGATAGAGGATGATCCCGCCATCCTGTATAACTTTAAGCGCTTTGGCTATCTCGTCTCTAAGCATGATTGATGTATTGGCTCAAGGCGTTAATAATTCTTGATTCGTCTAACAGTTGCATACACTTGGGTATGCCGTATAGCCGGCATTCGTTACGCACGCAGGGCTCGCAACTAAGCTGCCCGGCTCGAATAACGGTCACGTTACTCTTGTTATAAGGGGCGGTGTTATGCTCGTTGCCGGCTCCAAACAGGGCCACAACGGGCAGCCCCACACTATTGGCCAAATGTGCCGGCCCCGAGTCGGTAGTGAGCAGCACCTTAGCGCCTGCCATTAGGTTGGTTAGGGTCACGAGGGTAGTCTTGCCCGCGTAGTTAGTAACGCGG
The DNA here is from genome assembly GCF_042686155.1 of Mucilaginibacter antarcticus. Taxonomy (NCBI): domain Bacteria; kingdom Pseudomonadati; phylum Bacteroidota; class Sphingobacteriia; order Sphingobacteriales; family Sphingobacteriaceae; genus Mucilaginibacter; species Mucilaginibacter antarcticus. Next base: position 157,418 of record NZ_JBHUON010000009.1, read on the forward strand.
TTGAGGTTAGTTGCATTAACCAGCAGCTGCTCAATATAAACGGCATCCTTCGGCCCGCCAAGCAAGCCGAAATGGATATCGGTAAACGCGGCTGTCAACAACAAGAGCAGCTCGCGCCCCTTATCCAAAGGCATCCGTCGCGACTCGGCCTCAGAGTTGAAGTTGATCAGCACCAGTCCGTTAGGTTTGATGTCAGTAGCGGTAAGTCCTACTTTGCGCCCGGTAACGGGCATCTCGTTCAACTGCTCCAATATAGCCAGGTACTCGTCAACACGGTGTACGTTAACGGGGCGTTTGCACACCTTAGTTAGCAGGAAGAAGCCGCCCTCTTTACTGTAACCTATACGTTGCTTAGCTCCGGTAGCCTTACCCATAACTGCCGATGACAGCGAGTCGGGCAGGGTGAAGAACACATCATATTGTTCGCTACGCAGCGACTTGCCGAAGCGGTAAACACCACCAAGGCCACGGTATTCGTCTTTACTGAATGAGTGGATCCTGGTTAAGCCGGGTATAAGCGCGGCAATGGCGCTCAGCTCCTTCTTAACAATGACGTCAACCTGCGCCAAAGGGTAAAACTGCTTAACCGCCCCGATGAAAGCTGTACTCATTACCACATCGCCAAGCCAGTTAGGCAGTCTTACCAGTATCTTCATGTTTTTCAAGATTGAAGATCAAAGATTAAAGATTGGTGATTAGCGAACCCGGTAGGCCCTAATCTTTAGTCTTTAACCTCCAATCTTATACTTACACTGCTACGTTATTCTCGCGCAAAGCATCGTTCAACGATGTCTTCTTATCAGTCGATTCTTTACGTGTACCGATGATCAGGGCGCAAGGCACCTGGTAATCGCCGGCAGGGAACTTCTTGGTATACGAGCCCGGAATAACCACCGAGCGGGCAGGAACACGGCCTTTATATTCAACAGGGCTGCTGCCGGTAACGTCAATGATTTTGGTTGATGCAGTTAGTACCACGTTAGCGCCTAAAACAGCTTCTCTTTCAACGTGTACACCTTCAACCACAATAGCTCTTGAACCAAGGAAACAGTTATCCTCAATAATAACAGGCGATGCCTGTATAGGCTCTAACACGCCGCCAATGCCTACACCACCACTTAGGTGAACATGTTTGCCAATCTGCGCGCATGATCCCACTGTAGCCCAGGTATCAACCATAGTACCTTCGTCAACATAAGCGCCAATGTTTACATAACTCGGCATCATGATAACGCCTTTGGCCAGGTAAGCGCCGTAACGTGCACTGGCACCTGGTACTACACGTACACCGGTTGCTTTGTAGTTGGTTTTAAGCTTCATTTTGTCATGAAACATAAATGGACCAGCTTTAACTTCTTCCATCGTGCGGATAGGGAAGTATAATATTACAGCTTTCTTTATCCATTCGTTATTGTGCCAGCGGCTGCCAATAACTTCGGCAACGCGTATTTCGCCCTTGTCAAGGCGCTCAATAACGGTTTCTATAGCGTCAACATATTCAGGGTAGTTCAACAGGTTTCTGTCTTCCCAGACTTGTTCAATAAGTTTTTTAAGATCTTGCATTGGAGTTTAAACTTTGCGACAAATTAAAGGAATTTTAAGGAGAAATGCTTGTAAATTGTGATATGCTATGGCAATACTATCTTCAAAGCGCTGCAAACCTCGGCATATAGCAACCCGCTGCCCCCGCCATAATGTTGTACAACGGGCGACTTAAAATATGCGTGCAATTGCCGGGTTTCTTCAGCGCTTACGCCCGCGCAAACCAGCACAACATCATAATAGGTTTGCTCATTGCCCGCTATTGCGTGGGCAGCCGACGACGCTCCCGTACAACGCCAGCCGGGTTTACTATCCAACAACCTTTTAACAGTTTTCATAATCTCAGGGTGCGTGCCAACGGCTAATATATCGATGTTTTTCATGGTGATCGTTTTAAAAGGACATGGGTACGTCCATCAATAAAAATTCAGAAACTTCTAAAAGTTCCAGTTCTATTTTATCTGTTTCCCAGATGCCCAGTCCGTCGCGGGTACTTAACGTTTGCCCGTTTACCTTAACAGTGCCACTTATAATGAAAATATAAACCCCGTTAGCACTTGCTTTTATTACATACGGTGCCGTCAGCCCTTTATCAAAACGGCCCAGGTTAAACCAGGCATTTTGATGGATCCACACGCCCGAATCTTCTTTGCCCGGCGAGAGGATCTGTTGCAGTTTGTTGTGCCTGTCGGCTTTATTTAGTGTAAGCTGATCGTATCTCGGTTCAACATTCAATGTGTGGGGATACACCCAGATCTGTAGAAACTGTGCCGCTGCCTGGGCATCATCGTTGTGCTCTTCGTGGAAAATACCGGTGCCGGCGCTCATTACTTGAATATCGCCATCGCCAATTACGGCTACATTGTCCATGCTGTCTATATGTTTTAGGCCTCCGGATAGGGGGATAGAGATAATCTCCATATTATCATGCGGATGCTCGCCAAAGCCGTGGCCACCATCAAGGGTGTCGTCATTTAAAACCCTGAGCGCGCCGAAGTTGATGCGCTGCGGATCATAATAATTGCCAAAACTAAAAGTGTGATAGCTTTTAAGCCAACCCAGGTCGACGTAGCCGCGGCTGGTTGCAGGGTGATAGATTGATTGTGCCATGATACAAATTTACGGCAGGCGTATCGGGCGGCACTTGATGTAGATTAAGAAATTACTTCTTATCCTTCATAACTAACTTATGCTGCATCCGGCTAAAAAACTCGGGCGTAACGCCAATATACGATGCTATCTGCTTTTTAGGCAAGGTGTAGATCAGCGTGGGGTAGCGGCGGCAAAAGTTGTGGTAGCGTTCTTCGGCAGTAAGGCTCAGGCTGTCCATCAGCCGTTGTTGGGCAGATACCAGCGAGTTTTCTGTAATCACCCTAAAGAAACGCTCAAATTGAGGGATGTCAAGGTATAGTTTTTCCTGATCGGTTTTTGAGAGTAAGAGTACGTCGGTTTCGTCCTGCGTTTCAATATTCAGTATGCCGGGCTTTTGCGCTAGCAGGCTGTACATATCGGCTATCCACCAGCCAACGGGGGCAAAACTAAGCACATGTTCTAAACCATTATGATCTACAGTAAAACCGCGCAGGCAACCTTTAATAACAAAGGTAGATTGTTTGCAAACCTGCCCCTCCTGCAGAAGCAGTTGTTTACGCTTAAACGTTTTGGGCTTTAACAGGGATAAGAAATGCTCCTGCTCGGTAGCCGATAGCTGTATATGACGGGTGATGCTATCAATGATTAGGTTGGCTTGCATCACCCGAAAGTACAGTTTTATCAGCCAAATATCAATTGATTGGCCAAGTCGATTTCTTTTTGAATGATAGTATGCGGTCGTCCCTCAAATACTTTAACAGTTACTTGCGCGCCCATGCTTTTCAAAATTGCCGCGCTTTCTTCTACACGGGTTAGGGGTACGTGTGGGTCGGGATTGCCCGTGCTTAACAGTATGGGCGTACCTGCAAAGTCTCCTTTGTAGTTTGCCATTTCCAACTGCTGCCCAATCAGCCCGCCCGTAAACGCTATGGCTCCTGCAAAGCGTTGCGCGTTGCGGGCCACATATTCTACCGTTAAACAGGCCCCTTGCGAGAAACCCGCGAAGAAAATATTTTGTCGCGCTATGCCCGCGGCAAGGATCGCATCAACCGCGTAACCGATATTCTCCAGAGCCGAATCAAGCGCCGGTTGATTATCCGCCACCGGCGACATAAAACCATATGGGTACCAGCTGTTATTGGTAGCCTGCGGAGCAACAATGGCCATATCCTGTAAGTTAAACTCGCCGGCCAGCGAGATGATATTTTGCGCCGTACCGCCACGACCGTGCAGCAATACCAATGCGCCTTTAGCATTGGCTAAAGGCGTACCGGCGGTGGTAATATTTTTTGAGTGCGTGTACATAATTAAAATAGTTGAGGTAATATTTTTTCAATCTCTGCACGGCGGCCTTCGTACTGTGCGGGCAACATCAGTTTTTGGCCCAACTCGTCGGCTGGTTCGTCAACGTCAAAGCCGGGGTTGTCGGTTGCTATTTCAAACAATACTCCTCCCGGTTCGCGGAAGTATAGAGAATAGAAGTAATTGCGGTCTATCTTGTCTGTAATATTCAGGCCAAGGGCTTCAATTTTATCGCGATACTCCATCAATGTTTTTTCATCGCTCACCCTAAAGGCGACGTGGTGTACAGAGCCACCGGCTACGTGGCCCGCAACTTCGCCCGCAACTTCAACCAGGTCCACTATGTTGGCATTATCTACCGTATCGGTAATAAAGCGGTAGCGGTTAACATGTTGCTCCAATAGTTTGTAACCAAACACGTCTGTCAGTATTTTAGCAGTTGGCTCTATTTTATTGGTGGTGATGGTTATGTTGTGGAAGCCTTTAATCGCGTTCTCTGCTTTTATCTCATTTGTTTCCCAGGGTAAACGGTTGTCTGCATTTTGAGCAACGGTAAGTTCCAATTTTAAACCATCGGGATCAAGCACGGTTAAGTAGTCTTCGCCAAACTTATTGGCCACTTTGTTGTGGATGATGTTATGGTCTTCCATCCGTTTTAACCAAAAATCTAAACTGCCTTGCGGAATAGAGTAACCAATCTCGGTAGCCTGGCGTGCACCACGTCGACCGGCGGTAATACCTTCCCAGGGGAAGAAGGTTAATATAGTACCGGGCGCACCAACGGTATCACCATAGTAAAGATGGTAAGTATTTGGGTCGTCAAAATTCACGGTTTTTTTAACCAGGTGCAAGCCAAGGGTGTCGGTATAAAAATTAACATTGCGTTTAGCATTACCGGCAATGGCGGTAATATGATGTATGCCTTTTATTTGATTTTCCATGATCTGTTTTATTGTTTGTGACTGTTGATACAAATTTACGGCGGTTTTATACGATAGAACTTGATGTAGGATAAGAACTGCTGGATTAAGGAGCCCCGTTTCTGCGTTAGCGATAGCAGCGGACAACGGCCCTGCTCCGTAAACTAACGGACTGCAGGCGTATGAGCTTATAGGGCGGCCCTGAGGGAAACGACCATATTCAAACCATATCCCGTCCCGTTTGTAATTACATAGACAACTCAAAATTTATGACGCCATTAACCACCCAGGCTGCCTGGCTTTTTTTACTTGCCTTACCCGTTGCCTGCATTGCATGGACCGTTACGCATGAAGAGGTTTTTAAAGAACCGCGCGAGTTTTGCATTAAAAAGACTAAAGACCGCCGGTCGGTTTTTGTGCGTAAGTTTTTCTACCTTTTTACGTGTGAGTACTGCTTTAGCCACTATGTAACTATTGGCATTATAGCTTTAACAGACTATAAATTACTAATAGACGATTGGCGGGGCTACCTGTTGGCAGTTTTCGCCCTAGTATGGATAGCCAATCTGTACATGGCTATTTTCGCTATGATAAAAGTTGACGTAAATCTTGAACGCGTCCAATTAAAAAAAGAAGAAAAAGAGTTGAACGGAAAATAACGGGTGTTTATTTAAATACCGTTTTCTGGTACATCAGCGGGCTTTTGCCGGTGATGCTTTTAAAGTATTTATGAAAGCTGGTAAAGTTATGGAAACCGCTTTCATAACATATCTGCTTTAAATTAAGCTTGTTTTCTATCAGCAGTTTACAAGCGTGGCCAACCCGTATTTCATTAATAAACTGCGAGAATGTTTTGCGCGTGCGCGATTTAAAATAACGGCAAAACGAGTTAGGGCTGATGTTTGCTACCCCAGCCATCTCTTCAATCTGGATTTTGTTTTTAAAGTTGGCTATGGCATAATTGTAAATGGCGTTAATGCGATCATTCTCTGACGATGCGAAATCAACCCTTGATACCAGCGATGAAATTTGCTTTACCTGTTTTGATCCGCCTATGCGCATCAGGGCTTCCATTAGGAGCATAATCTTTTTTGGCCCTTCGGCTGGTATAATATTTTCTATCAGTTTACCTATATGGAGCTTATCATTACCGGTTATTTCAACACCTTGTTTAGATTTCTCTAAAACACTGCGGATAGACAGGTTCTCGGGCAGGTTTAAAAACGTAGATCCCCAAAAATCTTCGTTAAAGTGTACCACGCTGGCATCTGCATGATTGTTAGCTTCGTCTTCAAAATATACATCATCAAAGCGCCAGTAATGTGGCAAATTTGATCCCAACAGGTAGACATCACCTGATTTAAAGTGCTGAATGCTATCGCCGATAAAACGAGTGCCACTACCATATTTAAAATAAATCAGTTCAACCTCCGGGTGGTAATGCCATAGGTTGTTGATATACGGCACTTTGTCCTGCCTTGAGCTAAAGGAGTGCACCAGATCATTTGATACTTTAAGTAATTGCGGTTTCATTGGGGCTTAATATTATCTAATTTATTCTTAAATATAGAAACAATAAACAAAAGTTGCCAATATGGTTGATTATTTAGACAATAACATCAATTTTTTTAGACACTAATTCTGCGTTCTTTGATATAACCGATTATAAACCATTACCCGCCAACGGGCAATAAGTTAACCAAAAGCGCTATGAGGATACTAAGACTATCACTGATATCAATTGTACTACTATTGAACCTCGAAGCTACCAAGGCTCAAAAAATGATAGGCAGCGAAACCGATGCTCAAAAACAACAACGCATGAAATGGTGGACCGACGGGCGTTTCGGTATGTTTATACACTGGGGCCTGTACGCGCAGGCTGCAAGGCACGAGTGGGTAAAGCATAATGAAGCGATAACTAACGAAGGCTACCAAAAGTATTTTGACCAGTTTAACCCTGATCAGTTCGAACCAAAGAAATGGGCTAAGCAGGCCAAAGCTGCAGGTATGAAGTATGCAGTGCTAACCAGCAAACACCACGAAGGTTTTACCTTGTTTGACTCTAAATACACTGATTATAAAGCCACTAACACTCAAGCCAAGCGCGACCTGATCAAAGAGTTTGTAGACGCTTTCCGCGCGGAAGGTATCAAAGTAGGTTTCTACTATTCGTTGTTGGATTGGCATCATCCCGATTATACGATGGATGACATCCATCCGCTTACGCAAAAGGATAAAAGCAAAGAGAACTACGACCGTTTGAACAAGGGTCGCGATATGGCCAAATACCGCCAATATATGCGTAACCAGGTTACCGAGTTGTTGACCAAATACGGCAAAATTGATATCATGTGGCTTGACTTTTCGTTCCCCAATAAGAAAGAGCCGGCCCGCGGCAAGGGCATGAACGATTGGGGATCAATTGAGCTATTAAAGCTGATAAGGAAGCTGCAACCCAACATTATAGTTGATAACCGCCTTAACTTGGAAGAGTACAAAGACGGCGCAGATTTTGAGACCCCGGAGCAGGTGAAACCAGAGGAATTAGCTAAATTTCGGGGTAAAACCTGGGAAACCTGTCAGACTTTTTCAGGTTCGTGGGGGTACTATCGCGATGAAAACACGTGGAAATCGCATCGCCAGTTGTTGGACTTGCTGATTACCTCGACCAGCAATGGCGGTAACCTGATACTGAACGTTGGCCCAACCGCCCGCGGCGAGTTTGACTACCGTGCAACCAACGCGCTTGACAGCATGGCTTACTGGATGCACGCCAACAGCAAGTCTATTTACGGCTGTACTTTCGCGCCAGATCAGTATAAGGTGCCCGAGGGTACTAAACTTACTTACAACCCGGTTACCAAAAAGCTGTATGTGCATTTGTTTACCTATCCAACCAGTGGCAGTATCACCTTGCCCGGCTATGTTGGCTCGGCAACGTATGCACAGTTTTTAAACGACAATTCAGAGCTGATTAGTAAACCGGCGTCAAACAATACCGATTTGATTGTAACTTTGCCAAAGACCAGGCCGCTGTTTAACGTGCCTGTTATTGAGCTGTCGCTGAAGTAAGGTTTAGATTGATTATTAGTACTACATATATAGATGTCTGTTAAGAGAGAAACCGTTTTAAGGATCCATCCGCATGATAATGTGTTGGTTGCGTTGCAGGATTTAACCCAGGGAACCATCATCAACTACAATGGTGATGATATCACCCTGTTAACCGACGTAGCGGCCAAACACAAGTTTACCTTAACAGACCTGGCCTATGATGCCGAGATCTACATGTATGGCGTACTGGTAGGCAAAACCAACAAGCCATTGGCTAAAGGTACCGGCATCACAACCGACAACATACATCACGCAGCCAGCGGTTACAAGTTGGGCGACCGTAAGCTAGACTGGCACAAGCCCCAGGTAGATCAATTTGCTCAGCGTACCTTTTTAGGCTACCACCGGGCAGATGGCTCCGTTGGTACGGCTAATTACTGGTTGGTGATACCATTGGTGTTTTGCGAGAACCGCAACATTATGGTGTTGAAGGATGCGCTGGTAGAGAAGCTCGGTTTCCGTAAGGCGAAGACTTACGAGAACGAGGTGGATAGCCTGATCAGCCTGTATCTAACAGGTAGCTCGGTAGAGGCTATCCTGAATGCCGACTTGCAGATGGGCGCGGCAGAGCAGAAGTCGGCTAAGCTGTTTGAGAATATAGACGGCATCAAGTTTTTAACTCACGATATGGGCTGCGGTGGTACCAAGACCGATAGTGACGCGCTGTGCGGTTTACTGGCCGGCTACATTACGCACCCTAACGTGGCGGGTGTTACGGTGCTAAGCCTCGGCTGCCAGCACGCGCAGGCCAGCATCTTAGAGGACGAGATCCGCAAGCGCGACCCCAACTTCAGCAAGCCGCTGATCATGCTGGAGCAGCAGAAGATAGGCAAGGAGAGCACCCTGATGCAGATGGCCCTTAAGCAGACCTTTGCGGGCTTGATTGAGGCTAATAAGCAAGAGCGCCAACCCGCGCCCATCAACAAGATCTGTATTGGCTTGGAGTGTGGCGGGTCCGACGGGTTCTCTGGTATATCGGCTAACCCGGCTTTGGGTTATGTGTCTGATGTGCTGGTGAGCTTGGGAGGCAGCGTGATACTGGCCGAGTTCCCCGAGCTTTGCGGTGTAGAGCAGGAGCTGAGCGACCGCTGTGTAGATACCGACACCGCCCAGAAGTTTATGCACTTGATGCGCACTTACAACGCCAAGGCCGAGGCCGATGGCTCCGGCTTTTACGCCAACCCGTCGCCGGGCAATATTAAGGATGGTTTGATCACCGACGCTATCAAGTCGGCAGGTGCTGCTAAGAAGGGCGGCAGCTCGCCGGTTACTGCGGTGCTGGACTATCCCGAAAAGGTTACCAAACCCGGCCTTAACCTGCTTTGCACGCCCGGCAGCGACGTAGAGAGTACCACTGCCGAGGTAGCCTCGGGCGCTAACATTGTGCTGTTTACCACCGGCCTGGGCACGCCAACGGGTAACCCTATCACCCCGGTTATCAAGCTAAGCACCAATACGCGCATCTTTGAGCGCATGCCCGATATCATCGACATCAACTGCGGTACTATCATCGAAGGTACCGAAACCATTGAGCAGGCCGGCGAGCGCATCCTGAACTACGTTATCGACGTAGCCAGCGGTGTGCAGCAGCCTAAGTCGGTGCAGTTGGGTCAGGATGACTTCATCCCCTGGAAACGCGGGGTATCGTTATAGCGCCTTTGTTTCACACGTGTGTGACACAGATGAAACAAGTGAAACAAGATTTTGAGTCAATCCATTGACAGTAAGCTGGTTGCAAAAATCGTGTGAAACAAAATGAAACAAGATTTTTGATTAACAGACTGAAAATCAGGTGATTGAAAAAGTGTTAAAATCGACCTGAAATGTGACCCGTCCTGAAAAAGGTTGACAGTTATTTTTATAAAGTTATTAATTATTGTTTGTTTGTCGTGTCAGGATGTTGGGAACGCGTAGCGTTGTCCA